>JAQBXK010000040.1 GCA_027625145.1 Pseudomonadota bacterium | reverse complement strand
AAAAAAAATATTTTTTTAATTTTCTTACTTTTTATATTTTATCCATTATATTTATTTGCTAATGATAGCAATTTTCCATCATCTGGATTTGATTGTAGTGATGAGAAATACCAATTTGAATTTATTTTTGATAGATCAAAAGACATGGATAATCCAACTGTTTATAAAAGAATAAATGGAAATTTTAGAGAAATTGGAAATGTTATAGCTGAAAAACAAGGCGCTTATGTTTTATGGGAAGATAAAGATTTTTTTAAAACAACAGATTTTGCATGGAGTTTTGATAAAGTGACTTCAAAATTATCTTCAATAGTTTTAAGTGTAGGATTGGGAATAGAAGATTTATCGATAGTACCAAAACCTATGACTTGTATTCAAAAAATATATTATTATTAATTAACCAATAAAATCTAAATCTTATGCGCTAAATTTTACTCAGTGAATAGGATATAACTATAATGAAAAAATTTATTTTAATGGCTTTAAAGATGATACCTTGTTTATTTAATGGTGATCTGGACTGGATTCGAACCAGTGACCTACTGCTTAGAAGGCAGTTGCTCTATCCAGCTGAGCTACCAGACCAATTCATTAAATTACCAAACTAAAGAACTAATCTGATGTCCAAAAGTTTGTTTAATTTATATAATGTATGATGATCAATAAGTAAATAAAAATCCTCATAGTTACCTTGTACTAAGAGGTTTGTTATTTCATAATATATCCATTACAAAAAATGTCTATCCGTATTAAGCTTAGATTTTAATATTGAGTTCACTTAAAGTAAACTGTCTATAATATTTTTCTTGTTCTGTTGAAGTATGATTTTAGTTCTATTAATTTAGAGTAGATAATTATTCTAACTTCTCTTTTACAATTAAATCCCAAAAAAAAAATGTGAATAAAATTTATACACAGTTTTTATAACCACTTTCAATTAAATTAACTAAAGGAAATAATAATGTTTTTTAGCTTATAAACAGTCATAATAATAAGCCTTGAAATTAAAAAGTATGTAAAATTACAAACAATAAAAAAATAACATTCCTAGTAATTAAGATGAAGTAAGATAATAAAATTAAAGATATTTTGTTACTACATATTTATTTATTCCAGTCAAAATACCAATTTTTAAATAAATCATATTGTTTTTTAGCATAATTCATCTGACTATCACTTAATTTGTCGGTTGGGTTAAAATGTAAAGAATAAGCTTTATCACCATTTAGTACCATCAAGTATTTATAATAAAGAACTAAATCTGGACCCTCATCAAAAGAGGACAGAATACCAAGTGCTTCTTCAAGTTCTTTAGCCCTTACCCTTGCAATAGAATTACCTTTCTTAGCTTTTTGACATAGCGAAACCAGATGTAATACTTCTTTTGGAAAAGCGTTTCCTACACCAGTAATAGCTCCAACAGCACCACAATTTACGTATCCATGGTATACAGTTGTATCAACGCCAATCATTAATGCAATATCATCATCTTTTGAAGTGATGTTTTCTGCTGCATAAGTTAAGTCCTTAGCACCTCCAAACTCTTTAAAACCTACTAAATTAGAAAACTCTTTTCTTAAATCAAAGAAGAGATCTGCACGAGTTGAAAAACCATAATAATGACTATTATAAATAACTGCAGGAAGGTTGGGTGCAGCACCAAGTATAGATGCAAAATGTGATCTTTGGGCAATTATTGAAGGACCGCGAGATAAAACTCTAGGAATAACCATTAACCCTAATGCTCCAACTTCTTCAGCGTGCTTAGCATGAGCTGTTGCTTTTTTTGAGTTAATAGCTCCTGTTCCAACAATTGTCGGCACTCCTGCTTTAACTAGTCTAGCAACACCTTCTTGTCGCTCTTCATCAGAAAGAAGTGGCCAGTCACCCATAGATCCACAATATACAACAGCTGACATGCCATAATTAATTAATTCTTTGCCTTTAATAACTAGCAAATCAAAATTTGGAGATAAGTTTGGATTACATGGTGTCATTAACGCAGGCATGCAACCTTTAAATACATTGTTCATTTTATAAACTTTTTTTATTTAACTAATGAAGATGTTAAGTTAACTGCCAAATTATTTCAAGATATAAATTATGAAATAGTTATCCATTAATAGAATAACCTCCATCTACAGGTATTGCTGTACCTGAAATAAAATTTGAACCATCACTTGATAAGAAAACAGCAATTCCTCCAAGATCATCAGGATTACCCCATCTTCCAACTGGAGTCCTCTCTTCAACTCTTTTTTGCAATTCAGGTATGTCAACTCTTGCTTGTTGAGTTAACTTAGTATCAATGTAACCTGGGAGAACTGCATTAACTTGAATGTTATCTTTAGCCCAAGAATTAGCCAAACTTTTTGTTAACTGGACAACTCCCCCTTTGCTTGCAGAGTAAGCGCTTCCAAGAGGAGCACCAAACAATGAATGCATAGATCCTATATTAATTATTTTCCCTCCTCCAACAGATTTAAAGTGAGGAAAGCAAGCTTTAGAACATATAAACATACTAATTAAATTAGTATCAATTATTGATTTCCACTCATCTAGTTCATAATCCTCAGGTCTTTTTCTGATATTTGTACCTGCATTATTAATTAAAATATTTAATTTACCAAAATGAGATATAGATTTTTTAATCATTTCATCGCATGAATTTTCGTTAGTTACATCTACGTTTAATGAAATACAATCAACATCAATAATTTTTAATTCTTCTATCGATTCATTATTTTTATCATTATTTCTTCCCGCTATAATAATTTTAGCTCCAGCTTTACCCATAGCTTTTGCCATTGAAAAGCCTATACCACCATTACCTCCAGTGACTAAAGCTACTTTTCCAGATAAATTAAACAATTCCATTTCAAATACTCCTTTAATTAATTACCAATTTTCTTGTGAAGTTCTTAAATCTAATTCAAAAGACCATGCATTTATATTTTGATTATATAAAAACATATAAGCATTAGTTACACTTTCTAAATCCATAAGCTTGCCTTCTTTAACTCTCTGATCAAAGTCTGCAAGTCTATTTTTAATCTTATCACCAGCTAAACCTCCGTCAACAATGACATGCCCAACATGTATTGAATTTAATGCATATTCTTTAGCAATTGCTTGTGCTAAAATTCTTAGAGCTCCTTTAGCTGAGTTAAATGCACCAAAATTAGATTTCCCCCTTAATGAAGCACTGGCTCCAGTAAATATCAATGTACCAGCTGTTTTTTCATTTAAAAAAGTTTTAATAACCTCTCTGGAAAACAAAAACCCACCAAAACAACAAGTTTCCCAACTTTCTTTAAAGTAATCAGCTTCCATATCAACAATTTTACCTGGCCTGTTATTACCAACATTATAAATGGCAAAATCTAAACCAGTTCCAACTTTATTCATCATAGCTTTCACTTGATTTTCATTGGTAGTATCAACAACTACTGCTTGAGCTTTGTTTCCATCATTGCGGATACTATCTACAACTTTATCAAGTGATGATTGCGTCCTACCAGCAACAAAAACTTCAAAATTACTTTTAGCAATTTTTTTACATAATTGACCACCCAAACCGTTTAGTGGACCTACGCCTATTACTAATGCTTTTTTCATTTTTAAGCCCTTTTAAAGGTAATTATTAATCAATATAAGAATTAATAATACCCATAACAGCATTTAACCTGATTTTGACATCTAATAATTGATTTCTTAGATTTTGATTTTCTTTTACAAGTTTCTTTATTTGAACTTTGTGTAAGCTTTTGTTTAAATCAGAATGTGCTGGCTTTTGTATACTTTGATTAGCTTTGCACGAATTATAAATAGTTATTTCCTCAGCAGATGTACCTTTTAAAATACAGTCGTGGGAATAACTAGTTGCTGAATAGAAAATAAAAAATAAAAAATATACAATCTTCATATTGTTACTTCTCGCTATATAAATTAATATACTAGCATTACATATTAGTTAAACAATAAACAAGAGATAAAAAATGTATGCAAGAATAGCTGAATTTCAGTCAACATCAAAGACAAACTGCGATATGATTATTGCTTTTTTCCAAAATGTAATGATACCAAGAAACATAAAAAATGGTCAATTAAGCGCTGAAATTTATAGAGTTTCTGATACTACAGGATTTGTAATTTCTTGTTTTAAAAATAAAAATGATGCAAATAAGATAATGAAAATAATGGCTGTTGAACTTAACGAAGTTAAAGGCAACACAAGAATAAAACTAGTTGAAGGTGAAAGAGCTTTTAGACTAGATGCATAAATGTTTTTTAATTATATAAAATGAGTTTTATTAGAAACCAAAATTTAAAAAATTTTTTAGGATTTGATCATATATTCAATGAAATTGATAAAATTTCATTGAGTAAAGACATATCTAAATTAGCCTTTGATATTATAAGGTATGATAATAACATGTATGAAATTAACATTGCATTAGCCGGCATTAATGAAAATGATATCACTATAAATATATTGGATAATATACTTTCAGTAATTATAGATAAAAAAACAAAAACTGAGCCTTTGGAAGTTATTTACAAAGGAATTAATGCAAAACCTATTCATCAAAAATTTAGACTAGAAGACAATATCGAAGTTGATGAAGCTGAATTAAATAATGGAATTCTTCAAATAAAATTATATAAAAAAAAAATAAAGCAAAAAATAAAAAAAACAATATACATAAGAGATATTTAATTTACAGAATTTTCTTTTTTCAAATTACTTTTACTTTTTATCTGATTTATTTTTTCTACAAATAAATCACCATACCTTTTTAATTTTTTTTCACCTACACCATTAATTCTTGAAAATTCATTTAAATTAATTGGCTTATCAATACTTATTTCAGACAATGTTGCGTCAGAAAAAATTAAATATGCCGGAAGTCTTTGTTCTTTTGCTAACTCAAATCTCATTTTTTTTAATTCATTAAAAATTATTAAATCTAATTCTTTAAATTTTTCTTTATTGATATTTCTAACTTTAGAAACTTTAGCTTTGTGGAATGTTTCCTTTACTTTAGCAAAATATTTCTTGTTCCCTTTTAATACAAGCATGCCTTCTTCGGTTATTTTTAAACCACCAAAATTTTCTATATCAATCATTAAAAGACCAGATGAAATCATTTGTCTTATTAAACCTTGCCAAAAAGATTTTAACTTTTCTTTACCTACTCCAAATGTAGGTAATAAGTGATGTTGTTTGTCCATAATTTTTTGATTTGAACTTCCAATAACAATATCTATTACATGAACTGATCCAAAACATTGACCTGTTCTAGCTATTGCAGACATTAACATTTGTGCAAACACAGTTACATCGGATACAATTGGTGGATTCAAACAGTTGTCGCAATTATCACATTTTATAAGATCATCATCAAAATAGGATAACAAAGCCTTTCTTCTACAACTAGATGTCTCACAATACGCTAAAAGAGAATCAAGCCTTTTATTTTCTCTAAGTTTATATTGAAATTCATCATTTCCTTGTTCTATCATTTTACGTCTAATTATTAAATCATTAAGATCATAAATTAACAACGTATCTGCACTAAGGCCATCTCTTCCAGCTCTTCCAATTTCTTGATAAAAAGATTCCATACTGCCAGGTAAATTTAAATGAACAACATACCTAATATCAGATTTATCAATCCCCATACCAAAAGCTATGGTTGCAACAATAATAATTTTTTCATCAGACATAAATTTTTCTTGGTTATTTTTTAAAGTCTCAGCATTATGACCAGCGTGATATGGAAGTGCATTAAAGCCCTCTTTGTTTAAATAACTTGCAACTTCATCAGTACCTTTTCTTGATAGACAATAAACTATCCCGCTAAATTCTTTTCTAGATAACAGAAAATCTAACAATTGATTTTTCCAATTAACTTTTTGTTCAACTGCTAAAAAAAGATTAGGCCTATCAAAGCCCTTAACAATAATTTTAGCTTCTCCATTTGTTAATTTATTTGATATGTCTGCTCTAGTTGCCTTATCAGCAGTAGCTGTAAATGCAGAAATAATTGTATTAGGGAAAAAGTTTTTTAATAAAGATAATCTCTCATATTCAGGCCTAAATGAAGATCCCCATTTTGATATACAATGAGCCTCATCAATAACAATCATGTCTAATTTTAACTGTTGAAGATTATTCAACATATTATCTGTCATTAAACGTTCCGGAGACATATATATTATTTTACACTCACCTGACTGAAATCTTTTAAAAGAAAAATTATTTTCTTCAATACTTAAATTTGAATGTAATTTTTCAGCATTTATTCCCAATAAATTAAGACCATCAACCTGATCATTTATTAATGATATTAAAGGTGAGACAACTATAGTTTGATTTTTAAACACTAATGAAGGGAGTTGGTAACACAATGATTTTCCGGAACCAGTTGGCATAACAACAACTAAATTTTTTTTATTAAAGATATCATCTATTACTTCTTCTTGACCATCTCTATAATCTAAGAAACCAAAAATATTTTTTAATTTTTCTTTAGCATCTTCCTTAAAAATTTTAATAGCTGTGGAATTCATATAAAAATATCTACTAATTATGAAGTTAAATAAAAAAAGAAAAATTAACTGTTTTGTTTTAATATAGATGTGATTTAAATAATATGTTAAAATAAAAAATATATATTTTGGAGGTAAAATTATGAACCATATGGTGAATTCAAAGAAATTAAGAAGTCAAATAAGCGATGAAGAATGGCAACTTAGATTGGAGTTAGCTGCAACTTATAGACTAATTGCATTGTATGGATGGGATGATTTAATTTACACACATGTTTCATTAAGAATTCCAGGCCCTGAACACCACTTTCTTATAAATCCTTATGGCATGATGTTTGATGAAATAACAGCTTCCAGCTTGGTTAAAATTGATTTAAATGGTGAAGCTGTTATTGAAACCCCTTATGAAGTAAACCCTGCAGGATTTACTATCCATAGTGCGATTCATTCTGCAAGAGATGATGCACAATGTGTTCTTCATCTTCATACAAATGATGGCGTTGCTGTCTCAATTCAAAAAGATGGTTTATTACCTATAAGTCAAACTTCAATGTTAATACATCCCCACATTGCATATCACGACTATGAAGGCCTTGCCTTGGACCATACTGAACGAGATAGATTAATTGCAGATATTGGAGATAAAAACTTATATATACTTCGAAATCATGGCACATTATCAGTAGGTCAAACTTGTGGCATTGCTTTTATGGGAATATATTTCCTTGAAAGAGCTTGTTCATCTCAAATTCGAGCACAGTCAGCAGGAAACATTAACATGCCTTCTAAAGAAGCTATAAAAACAACACAAGAACAATCTAAAGGTATGTTTGATCTTGGAAAAGACAGACTAGCTTGGCCAGCATTATTAAGAAAGCTAGATAGAGAATCTCCTGATTATAAAAATTAAATGTTAGAAGGCAGACTTAGCTCCTCCAGTTTTTTGTGTTGTAAAAATAGAACTATAATCTTGGGCTGGAGGAAGAGGTAAAACTACTGGTACATTTTTCATTCTAGGCTGGTAGTTTACTTGTCCACAAACCATTTGATTTTCCATTTGTGTACATAAGTCTACTGGATTTGCATTTTTAAGATATGCACCTACTCCAACTAACGGCCAAGCATCAGCAGAATTGCATTCATAAAAAAGCATTAATCTGTCTCTATCACTGTTATTAGGAGCTGAGCCATGTAATGTTCTTGCATGATGTATTGTCATGGACCTAGCTTTACCTGTTAATGTCACAGCTTTACTAATATCAAAGTCTTTATCATCTGGATTAATCGCCCCACAAAAAATACCATTATTATTATGACTTAGAACTGGACCTTTGTGACTTTTAGGTATTACCATTAATGGACCGTTATCAGCCTCAACGTCATTTAGCATTAAACCTAAAGCTAAAACATCATCGTTTGTATGAGGATAAAAAGCCCAATCTTGGTGCCATTCTACTGCAGCGCCTCCTCCAGGAGCCTTAGTATTTAACTTACTGGTCTTTAAAGATACATCTTGGCCAAGAAGATCAATTAAAATATTTTTTATTTTTGAATTTTTTATTATATCCCAAAAAAATTTGGTATGTTGATGAGGTTGCTTAATTCTCTTTAAACGAGGATTAGTTGATGAGTGGCCTTCTTCTAGATCATATATATTGTCATTATTTCTTATATTTTTAGATTTTTCATAAAAGTCATCAACAATACTTAACATCTCATCAAGCTGATCTTTAGATATCACATCTTCAACTAAAAGGTATCCTTGTTCATTGTAAAACTGAATTTCACTATCAGCTAATACCATTAATCTTCTCCATTAAAAAAATATATATATATTATTGTACAAAATCATAATAATTAATATGTTAATGATTAACAAATTTTGAGCAAGAAAAAAATGACTAGTAATTTAATAAATATTGATAGCCGTCAAGCATGGTTAAGACTTCTTCTCATCTTTGTAATGAGTGTATTAGGAACAGCTGGGATGTGGTCAGTGGTAATTATAATGCCCAGCATTCAAAATGAATTTCAATTAGACCGAGCTGCGTCAACTTATCCTTACGTTACAACTATGTTTGGATATGGGTTTGGCAATGTTATAATAGGTAGAATGTTGGATAGAATAGGAATCAAAAAGCCTATAATATTTGCCTTATCCTTACTAATAATATCATATCTATTATCAACTTTTGCAAATAATATATTATGGTTATCTATCATACAGTTTTTTTTAGGATTTTCTGCTGCTGCTTTTTTTGGGCCAATGATGGCTGACATATCAAAATATTTTAATAAAAGAAAGGGATTAGCTGTATCTTTAGTTGCGAGTGGACAGCATCTATGTGGAGCTATATGGCCTTTTATAATTAAAGATTTTCTTATTGAAGGAGATTGGAGAAATGCACATCTGTTCATTGCATTAATATGTAGTATATTTATACCAATTCTATTTTATTTTATTGGCAGCAAATCACCAAATTCAAAAAATAATACATTGGTTTTGGAAAAGATAAAAAACACAAATTCAAATTTAAAGTTACCAATTAGTAATAAGAGAATCCAAACATTACTTATGATAGCAGGTATTTTTTGCTGTATAGCAATGGCAATGCCACAAGTTCATATTGTACCTTTAAGCATAGATAGCGGATTTGGCTTAGGTGTTGGAACAGAAATTTTATCTTTTATGCTGTTTGCGGCTGTTACGAGTAGAGTTTTATTCGGGCTTCTGTCAGATAAAATTGGTCCTATTCAAACATTAATTTTAGGTTCAGCATTACAGGCGATCTCATTATCTATGTTTTTACCTTTTGACAGCCAACTATCTCTTTATATAGTAGCTATTTTCTTTGGATTATCTCAAGGTGGAATAGTTCCAATATACGCAGTCATAATTAGTAAATTTTTACCTGCAGAGGAAGTGGCTGAAAGAGTTGGGCTTCTCATTTTCGCAACTATTATAGGCATGTCTTTAGGTGGGTGGTTGTCAGGTGAAATACATGACTATACTAGTTCATATAGCTTAGCTTTTTTAAATGGAATTTTTTGGAATATAATAAATTTAATAATTATGGTTTATTTATTTTTGATATATCAAAGAGCAAAAAAATTTATGATAATCAAATGAAATTCTAATAAATAACGCTTTTTTTATGGAATGAATACTCAAATACAAAAGATATAAAATATTTAGCTGAAGCATTTGAAAAGGCTCAATTTTTTGAACAACAAGAAATGACAAAAGAAATTAGAAAGATTTTAAGAGAAGTAAAAAAATGATAAACACAAAAGAAATAATTAACTTTTGGTTTGAAGAATGTGATCCTAAAATGTGGTTTAAAAAAAATTTAAATTTTGATAAATTAATTAAAAGCAAATTTTCTAAATCAATTGATATAAGTTTAAAAACTTCTTTCGAAGATATCCATTTTTCTTCAGATACATATCTTTCTTATATCCTTATACTAGATCAATTTACTAGAAATGTTTTTCGAAATACCCCTAAAGCTTTCATAGGTGATAAAACGGCATTAGATATATCTAAAAAAACAATATCTAAAAAGTTTATTAACCAATCAAACTTATATTATAACATTTTTTTTTTAATGCCCTTAATGCATAGTGAAAAAATTTCAGATCATGAGTTAGGTCTTCCATTTTTTAAAGAATTTACAAATGATAATACATACAAATATGCTTTAAAGCATAAAGAAGTAATACAAAAATTTGGACGTTATCCCCATCGCAATAATATTCTTGGAAGAGAGACAACAAATGCAGAATTTGAATTTTTAAAATTAAAAGGCAATAGGTTTTAAATAAGGATAAATATGAAAATAAAAAATAAAAAAATAAGCTCTAATCCATCAATTTCTATTGATTATTTAGGTGATGGTGACCTCATAATATTTCTTCATGGTATTGGAGGAAATAAAAAAAACTGGGAAGATAATTTAAAATTTTTTTCAACATATTTTTTATCTGTTGCATGGGATACTCGAGGTTATGGAGAAAGTGATGATTACTCAGGAGATTTAGATTTTGAAGATATACTTGATGATCTAAAAAAAGTTATAAACTATTTTAATAAAGACAAAGTTCACATTGTTGGCCTTTCAATGGGAGGTCAAATAGCAACTTTATTTTATGAAAAATATCCTCACTTAATTCATTCTTTAACTTTATGTGACACCCATTTTGGTTTATCAAACCTTAATGATACTGAAATAGAGAACTTTATAAATATAAGAAAAGAGCCTCTTCTAAATGGAAAAGAACCTAAAGATATAGCTCCAATTGTTGCCAAAACATTAATAGGTGATGTTAAGAATATAGTAGCTTATGAAAAATTAGTGGACTCAATGTCACGTCTTCATAAAGATAGTTATCTTAAAACTATCGAAGCTTCAATGAGAACTGAACATAAACATATTTTTAAAAAAATAAATGTTCCTACCTTAATTATGGTTGGAGAACTTGATAGTCTAACACCTCCATCAATGGCAATGGATATTATGAAAGAAATTAAAAATAGCTCTATAAAAATTATTCCCAATGCAGGACATTTAATTAATATAGAAGAACCTGAAATATTTAATAAAAATCTTCTTAGTTTTTTAAATAATATTAACAAACCTTAAATAAATTAAAATTGATAATCAATCACATTATTAAAAGTCTAATAGCTAAACCCACTAATATAATCTGAAATATAATCATAAAAATTTTATTACTTATTTTATTTAATAGAATTTGGCCAATTCTACTGCCAATTAATGTGGCAGGAATAATCATAATAAATGTTTCAATATAATTTAAAAACGAAAAACCAATCAAAGAAAAACCAATTATTTTTACTAAATTTCCAATTAATCCAAAGTATCCTAAAGTTCCAACTAATGATTTTTTTTCTTTAACACTTTGTTTAAGAATAACTGCCAACAGTGGTGCAATTACTCCTACCAGGATATTTAATACTCCGGTTAAAAATCCTATAAAAAAATAAATATTTGACGGTATTTTAATACTTCTAAAGCTTTTTATATTTTGAATACCAATAGCAATTAATATAAAGGACCCAATTAAATTTTTAATATCATTACTGTCTATACTTTGGAAAATCTCTAAGCCTAAATAAACACCCAAAGGTAACAATAAAGAAAATTTTAAAACTATACGCCAATTTACATGTTTTCTTAGTAACCAAGTTCTTGTAAGATTTGAAGAAAACTGAATTACACCATGAACAGGAATAGCTTCAGCTGGGTTCATGAATTGTAACATAGCAGCTAATAAAACAGTCCCTCCACCTGCCCCGGCTAAAGACGTCATTAAAGCTGTAAAAAATGATAATACAGTCAATAAAATATTATCAGACAAAGATATTTCTAGCATTACGATCACAATTAATAGAAAAGAATTTTTAATTAATAACTACACATTAAATTACTTTTGACTTTATTCGAAAAATTAAGAATTATAAACATTATTTGTTTTATTTTTGATAACTAAATTTATATTTAATCAAAAATAAAAAATCGATGGTATCAAATTTTTTTTATAGTGATTAATTTTTATATAAGTTAAACATTTATAAAGAAGCTTAAATAATTTCTGGTTAAATAATATAAAATGAAAATAGTAAGTTTGCTTCCCGCAGCATCAGAGATGTTAGTTGATTTAGGATTATTAGATAATATTAAGGCGGTTAGTCATGAATGTAATTACCCTGAAATATTAAAAAATAAAACCCAATTAACATCGAGTAATATTACTAAAAACTTCGATCAAAAAACTATAGATAAGTTAGTAACTGATGCTATAAAAAACAATATTCCACTTTATAATATAAACACAGATAAACTTAATCAAATTAATCCCGATGTAATTGTTACTCAAGGTTTATGTGACGTTTGCGCAATTTCTAAAAATAAAATTGAAGCTACTTTAAAAAATAAAAGATGCGTTCTATATTCATCTACAAAAATAATTTCGTTAAATGGAACAACTTTTGATGAAATTTGTTCAGATGTATTAATGTTAGGAAAAGAATTAAATAAAGAAAATAAAGCAAGGTCCATAGTCAAAAAAGCTAAAAAGTTAAAATCAGATATAAGTTCAAACAATTTCAATAAAAGTATACTTCTTCTTGAATGGGTTGATCCATTTTTTAGCGCTGGACACTGGATACCAGAACAAATTGAAATGGCTGGATTTATATCAGCAATAGGAAAAAAAGGAGAAAAATCTAGAAAAATTTCTACTCAAGAAATAATAGATACGGATCCTGATTTTATTGGGATAATTTGTTGTGGTTATAATCTTAATGAAAACAAATTATTTTCTAGAAATATATATAACAATAATCAGATAAATGATTTAAAAGCTGTTAAAAACGAACATATATATGCTTTTGATTCAGATGCCTATTTTAGCAGACCTTCTTTAAGAATATTAGAAGGAGCTAAACAACTAAAAAGAGCAATCTCATACAACGAAACAACTTTTCGTTGTATGAGATTGTAAATGCAAACAATTATTTTTTTATTATCTATAAACTCCATCCCATTCTTTTACAGGCTGTAATTTACCATCTTTACCTAGCTGTGGTCTATTTTTAGTAAATGTATTTTCAGTGCCAACAACACCATAATCCATATAGCCAAGCCTTACTAATGGTCTAGCAGCGGCTGCATTAAATAAACCATTTTTTATAAATTTATCATTAATATAAATACCAACAACTTGTCCAAATATCACATAATTACCAGTACCTTTTTCTCTATCTACATTAGGAAGATCTATTGTTTTCCAATGTCTGCATTCAAGGGCCGCAGCGGCTTCAGATACAAAAGGCGCAGAAACAAATTTCCCTATTTTAGGTTTCAAACCAGCTAATGCAAACTCATCTACATCTGAGCCAGCTGGAACAGAGCTTCCATTCATGTGATCAAACAAATCTTCAGTGGCTAATGAAACAGTGAATTCACCAGTTTCTTCAATATTTTTAACAGAATCTTTAATATCTACAGAAGAAAACATAACAAAATGTGGTCTATCTGCAATCGCATTGAAATAACTGTAAGGAGCTAAATTTTTTACTCCTGCTTTAGAAATACTTCCTATCCATCCTATTGGCCTTGGAGCAACAATGGCTTTAAATGGATCATGAGGTAACCCATGTTGATTTTCTATACTGTCATAATGCATTTTAAATCCTTAATTATTTATCTTAAATTGAAGTTTTTTTATTTTTCTTTTCATTATAAAGTTCAAGCTTCTTTTTATATTCTTCTTCAGTTAAAGAATGCCAACCAATACAATTACCTGTTGGAGAACGGCCACAACCACATTTAGATGCTTCACTCATTTTATTTCCTATCTGCTTTTTAATTGCATAAAGTAATTAATTAATTTCATATAAATAATTCAAGTTATTTTTATATACAAGATATATCAGAGTTAATAAAATTATTAAAAAAAAAATAAGGATAAAAATGAGCGATAAAAGAATTAAGAGTATAGGCTTTATTGGATTGGGCGTAATGGGAAGCTCTATGAGTAAAAATCTATTAAAAAACAAGAGTTGGAAAGTTATTGTAAAAGATTTACATTATGAAAAAGAAAAAGAATTAGAAAGCTACGGAGCTTCAATAGCTCTTGATTTAGAAGATATATTTAACAAATCTGATGTAATAATTACATGCTTACCTGGAGGCAATTTTGTTAATGATCTTTACTTTGGAAAAAGTAATTTGATATCAGAGGTTAAACCTAATCAATATATTATAGATATGTCTACGTCTCAGCCAGATTTAATGGTTGAATTAGACAAAAAAATTAATGAACAAGGTTCTTTTTTTGCTGACGCTCCTATAGCAAGAACTAGACAGGCTGCGGTAGATGGAACTCTTGCTATAATGGTTGGATCAGATTTACAAACTTATAAAATAATTTTACCCATTCTTGAGTACATGGGAAAAGATATAATGCATTGCGGTAAAGTAGGCTCTGGTCAATTAACAAAAATAATGAATAATATGATCCTTTTTGAAACTGTTGTTGCATTAAGTGAAGCTGCAACAATAACAGAAAAATATGGTATGAAAGTAGAAGCTTTATTTGAAAATATTACAAAATGCTCAGGTGACAGTTTTGCTCTTAGAAATCATGGACTAAAAAGTATAGCCAAAGAAAATTATCCCTCACCTGCTTTTTCAACAGAATACGCATTAAAAGATTTATCTTATGCTCTAGAATTAGGAAAAAAGCATAATGTATCACTTCCTGGAGCAGAGGCAGCAGAAATTTTACTTAAAAAAAGCATTGAGAATGGTGATAAGGATTTATATTTTCCAGTAATAAAAAGAAATTTAAGTTAAAGCTATCCTCTACCAACAAAAGGCATTTTGTTTGCCATTACTGTCATATTCGGGACATTTACAGTAACAGGTAAATTAACCATATATAAAACAGCTTCTGCTATATGAATTGAGTCTATTACTGGTTCAATTTCCATTTTTCCAGTTGCTTGAGGAACTCCTTCTTTCATTCTTGCAGTCATTGGTGTTTCAGCATTACCAATATCAATTTGGCTACAAGCTATATCATATTTTCTTCCATCTAATGAAATAGTTTTAGTCATCCCTGTAACAGCATGTTTTGTTGCTGTATATGGAATTGAACCTGGCCTAGGTGTAACTGAAGAAACACTGCCATTATTTATAATTCTGCCACCTTGAGGAGTTTGTTTTCTCATTAAAGTAAATGCATACTTAGCGCATAAAAACATTCCATGGAGATTAATATCTACTACACTTTTCCAATCTTCAAAAGGCATTTCATCAATTGATCTAGCTGGAACACCTATTCCAGCGTTATTAAATAAAACATCAATTCTACCATGCTTTTCTTCAATGATCCTAAATACATTTTCTACCGCAGTTGGATCACTTACATCACATTGCATTATTTCAGTTTGACCAGAACACAACTCTTTAGTTTCAATAAGTTTGTCTTTTCTTCTTCCTATTAAGTAGACAATTATTCCTTCTTTAGACAGAACTTCTGAAACTCTTCTACCCACACCTGAACCTGCACCAGTTACCATTGCTATTTTTAACATTTTTATTTTCTCCACTATATAAGTACTAGCTTTATTTATTAACATGTATAATAATATTA
>JAQBXK010000083.1 GCA_027625145.1 Pseudomonadota bacterium | reverse complement strand
GAATTTTACCTGAGTACGCTGAAGGATATTATGGCTTAGCAAACACCTACTTATATTACACTGATGAATTAGAGCTGGCTTTAACAAATGCTAAGAAAGCACTTGTGTTATATCAAAAGAACCCTCCCAATTATATTGGAGATAGTTATTGTCAAATTGGATTAATCTATTTTTATTTGGAAAATTACTCTGATGCAAAAAGTTATTTACAAATTGCAAAAGAAAAATATATAGAGAATAATCTTGAGCAAGCATTTAGATCAAATGTTGATTCATCTATATTGAAAAAACTATCAATAGAATAAAATTAGTACTGCTAATCAATCTACTAAAACAAACTTAAGAAAAATGTTTTATTTTCTGAGTAGAAAATTATTTTTAAAAATAATGAAAGAAGCTCATAATTTATTTTTATATTTGCTAAAAAATATTATGAAAAAGATTCTATTTATATGCATACTCCTAATCCCCTTTTTTACTAAAGCTGACTGCGTATGGGATGCTAAAGAGAAAACAACTTACCAAGTACTTTCTACAGGTTATGGAGGCAAGATACTATTTTCTGGAGGTTATGGTAAAAATTTTATTGTTGAGGTAGATGGATATATCACAAAATATATAGAATCAGTTCTAATTCTTAGGGATGATTTTTGTTCTTGGGATAGCGATGTTCTTTATATTGATGACGAAGTTTTTGACGTCAAATCTGTTGAAAAAATTTAATCATTTTAAGTTAAATACAAAAGAAAAAAGTCGGGGTAGCAGTACTACAGCCTACTATTTTTTTCTGCAGCCAATAATTGTCGACTCTTATTAGAAATAGAGTTATTTACTGGCTTCATAAAGATCCTACTAACCAAATAGCCAGCACTAAATATCAATAGACCTTTTACTACAAGCATAAACATTCCACTTCTTTGTGGATTACCAAAAATTTGATCAAAATTATTTTTCATTTTTATATATTTTAGTTCTTATTACTATTTCATTTTTTTCACGCATTGTAATATTAAAATCGCCAATCCAAATTCCATATCCTTCATTTTGCTTATCATCTAAATATCTATGGTCATATTTTGACAAATCTATCCCAATATCATCAATTTCTTTTCTGGTGAAATTTACTAAATCCTTATCCTGCATCAATACTCTTAACTTATCAATATTTGAAGTTCTTGGAATAGAATTTCCTTCTTTAAATAATTTTTTTTCTTTGTTTGAGTATTTGTTATTACATTGTTCTGTGCAAAATTTAGAAGAACCATGCCTTGCCATAAATTCTGATTTATGACAATCATTCCCTTTATTTTTGCAAACTCTATAACGCTTGTGACTTCTATCAACATCTTCAGTTGTATAATATACTTTTTCCATTTTTTTTATTTTAATTATTAATTTAAAATCGTTTATAATAACAACTATCCAGATATACTAATACATCCGAAAGTCGATACCAAATTTTTCCTGTGATACTATCTTTAGAAAAAGCTAATTTTCCTTCATTTCTTAACTTCTGTGCTTTAGTAGCCGATATCTTTAAATATTCCAGTAATCCCTTATTATCAAATATGGTTTGCTCAGCTGGTCTTCCTATTTTCTTTATACTATCAATTAGGAAATCTAATTTTTCTTCCACTTGCTGAATCCCCTTTAATTTTATCTCTAATTTGTCCATGATTTTTTCTTTTTCATTCATGGTTCAAAATTACAAACTAGATATAAAAAAAAACAGGAAGATAAAGAAGTGAACTGCAATATTCGCGCGAATTCGCTATTTTTATGCCTTATTTACAATAAGTTAGTTGTTTTTAATTCTCTCAATCTTTATAAAAAGAGAATCTATAATATTTGTTATTGTTAAAGATGGCTTTGTTTTATTAGAAATTTTCTTATTGGTAAAAGATTTATTTTTTACTAAAAAAGCATCAGCTGTTAAAATCCAAAGATTAGAACCTTCCAATAAATTTTTGGAACTCATCTTATTTATAAAATATTTTAATGAGTTAAAATATGAATTCCAATTTACTTTATCTTTTACTGAATTACCTGTAATTACATTTTTAAAAGTATCGAAATTTGTATTTTTTATAAAATGATAAGTCTTATTTCTGAACTCTGATTTACATAAAAAATCAAATATCATTTTCAATTGTTTATCATCTCCATTATAAGTAAAATAATTCTTTTCAGTGTGTAATTCTGAACTCAGGTTTTGATTGAACTTTATAACGGAATGATTTTCCTTCCAAAAAGAAATTTGTTCTAATATCCACTCTGTTTTCTTTATTTGAACTGTTTTTCTTTGTATTTTATGTGTATTTAATTCTATTTTTACTTTTTTTTCATAATTACTTAAATGCTCTTCTCTTGCCTTTTTAGGAATTGTAGTTAACCATTTTTTAAAATCAAGATCCATTGCTTTAGTAGAAATAAAAAATTCTTTCTCTAATTGTTTTTTTTGTTCATCCTGTTGAATTGCAGATTTATAATAATAATTTTGAATGTACTTACACATTTT
>JAQBXK010000007.1 GCA_027625145.1 Pseudomonadota bacterium | reverse complement strand
TAAATCTTTTGCAATCTCTTCATCTTTAACTCGTGGTATGATAAAATATTCCTTAGATAGAGTTTTTCATAATAATAAGAGTAAATCCTATCAAAGATTATAGTAATGATGAAACAATTTTTATGAGAAATCAGAAACCTAAATTTTTCTTTTATGTTGAGGCAGGTAAAGTAAAACTTGTATCAAGGCTAGATAAGGTTATAGCTACTTTTAATCCAGGAGATTCGTTTGGAGAAATGGCTTTGTTTACTGATCGAGTAAGGTCTGCAACCGCCAAATCAGTTGGTAATACTTCTTTACACGTAGTAGGAGCCGACTTTATTAAGGATTATTTTAAAAAAGAGGATATTTTAGTTAAGTTTTCACTTATTTGTGTTTTGGAAAGATTAAGAGCAATGAATAGTATGAGAAGCTTAATCAATTAAATTTTTAATTTATTACTAAAACAACTACCTAAATACTATTAAGAGTGAAGAATGGGATTTACCTCCATTTAATATAGTTTATTCTTCACTCTTATTTTCCCAGACTATAAGACTATGGAACTATAAAATTGATAGTCTGGTAGTTTCCAAAATAAACCATCAAAACTATTTGGTGATTTTATATTATTCCCATGAGAATAATTTTAAAAAAGTGATCCCCCAAAACTTTAACAACTTTAGTTTACTTAACTAAGGTTCACTTTAGAACAAAACTATAATTACTCATCTAAGTTGGAGTAAAATATATTCCTATCGGAATAATTCTAATAGTCCACCCCAGAATCGAACCGATATTCAAAACCTTAAAGGGTATACAAAACTAGGTAGATATCCAATGATACTAGGTAGTTTGGGAACAGTCTTTAGAACTCATTATATGAGGAGGAACAGGAGTTGTAATGTGGTGAGAGTGACAGGACTCGAACCTGTTGCCTCCAAATTAGGAATCTGGCGCTCTATCCAGATGAGCTACACCCCCACATTACTTTTTATCTATATGACATATTGATTTTCATATCAATCAAATGATTAAATAATGGGTAAAATTCTACCTATAATATTTTTAATAAAAAATTATATAATTGAAATATTATTCTTATAAGAATAATATTAATAAAAGGTGATGTCATGTCTAATCATAATAAATTCATTTACAAATTAGATAATAACGATTGTATATATCGTACTAAAGGTAATAAAAATAGATTTGAAGTTTTGCAATATAAACGTCTTGAATACACACCAGAAAATATAGATAAATTAATACAAGATATTAAAAAAAATCTTACTGATGATTTAATTAGTAATGGTTTTAGAAAAGATTTTCCACCAGACTATCCCAGATGGAAAAGAAAATATTTTGGATTATGTGTGCCTGCAACTTTTGTTTTTCTTTATTTTATGGATACAGATTTACTTGGCGCGAACAACGGAAAATATGAAAACAATGAAACCCATTACTGGGTAAAAGATAAAGAAACACAGGCCATAATAGACATCACAGATGAACAATACACAAAAGAAGAATTACAAATAATATATACAACTGGAAAGAGTGCAAAATATTATGGATATGGAGAAGAACCAACTGCAAGGTTTTTCCAACTAATGCATAAAGTACAGCCATCATCAATACTATATGAAACAAGTGATAGATTTGTACCAAAAATTGAGAAAGATTTAACTCGTTTTAATTAACTTAATTGTTATATGAATTATTCTTATAAGAATAATTTTAGAAAAATTGGTACTCAAAAAATCTACCAACTTTAGTTTACTTAACTAAGGTTCACTTACAACCTAAGTTATAATTACTCCCCTAAGTTGAAGTAAAATATTTCAAAGGCGATTCCACCCAAAACGAGTTGATATTTAATGATTTAACAGGTAGGTGAATATAGGTAAATATCCAATCGGCACAGACTTTAGAACTCGTTATTCGACGAAGAAGAAGGATTATAATGTGGCGAAAATTAGAGGAATCGAATAAGTCAAAAATACTTACTTGTTTTAAATTTAAATTATAATATAGTTAACTTATTAAATATATTTTGTAATAAAAAATTAAAAGGGCATATTTTAAATGACTATTAACTTAGAGCTTGAAAACAAGGTAGCAATTGTAACTGGTGGAGGAGGAGGGATTGGTCGTGAAATAGCTCTTGCTCTTGCCGCAGAAGGAGCATCAGTTGTAGTAAATGATATAGGCGTTTCATTAACTGGTGATGGTGGCTCAAACTCTCCTGCAGAAGAAACGTGTGGATTAATTACTCAAAAAGGTGGAAAAGCCGTCATTAGTAACGATAGTGTTTCATCATGGAAAAGTGCTCAATTAATTATACAAAAAGCTTTAGATACCTTTGGCAAAATAGATATTGTAATAAATAATGCTGGTATCTTAAGAGACACTATATTTCATAAAATGGATCCTTCTGACTGGGAAGATGTTATAAATGTTCATTTAAATGGTGGATTTTATGTAAGCCGTGCAGCTGCACCTTATTTTCGTGAACAAAGTTCTGGAGCGTATGTTCATATGACGAGCACTTCTGGTTTAATTGGAAATTTTGGTCAAGCTAATTATTCAGCAGCAAAACTAGGGATAGCAGGATTATCAAAATCAATATCATTAGATATGAGTAGATTTAATGTGAGATCAAATTGTATAGCTCCATTTGCATGGAGTAGAATGACGAGCTCTATTCCAGCTAACACTGATGCAGAAAAAGAAAGAGTGGAAAGACTAAAAAAAATGACCCCAGAAACCAATGCTCCATTGGCTGTTTTTTTGGCTTCAGGTGCAGCAAAAGATATAACCGGGCAAATTTTTAGCGCTCGTTTGAATGAACTTTTTATATATAATCAAAGCAGACCAATAAAAAGCGTTCATTCTGATAAAGGATGGACACCTCAAGAAATTGCTGAAAGAGCTTACCCTGCTTTTAAAACATCAATGACCCCTAATGAAAGAAGTGGCGATGTTTTTAGCTGGGATCCAATTTAATCTGATTTGTTTTTAAAAAAATCAATTATATCTTTCATACCATCAAATGTAAAATCAGCTCCTAGTTTCTCTACATCAACTTCTGTATAGCCGCCTTTAATTGCTATTGACTTAATATTAGCGGATTTAGCTGCATCAATGTCATTGGATGTATCTCCAACCATAAAGAATGACTTATTAACTAGGTTGAATTCTTTTATTGCTAAGCACACCATATCTGGTTTTGGCTTTAAAGGAATATCATCTCTTGCACCAATTATCACACTAAAATATTTTTCTAAATTCATTAGCTTAATTAATTTTTCCGTAACTAACTGTCTTTTATTTGTACATATACCCATTGGAAAATTATTGTCATAAAAAAAATCAAGAGCAGTGATTACTCCTGGCATCAAAGAACTAAGTTTATAAGGTTGATCAGCATAGTTCTTTCTATAGCTATTATAAATTTTATCATATAATTTGTTATCTCCTCCACAAAAATCTACTACTTTTTTTGAAAGAGATAACATACCTTCACCTACAAAAGTTTGTAGTTTCTTTTCTGATATATTTTGAAGATGATATTCATTTAATGTTTTATTTATAGCAATATGCATATCTGGAATTGAGTGAACTAAAGTGCCATCTAAATCAAATATAATTGCATAAGAATTTGATATCATAATTTTATATTATAATGAAGAACGGAGTGAATTTATATTTTGTTTATAGCTTTTTAAATTTCCTCCCTTAAATATAGCTGATCCAGCAACCAAAACATTAGCTCCTGCTTTTATTACCTTAGGCGCTATACTATCGTTTATACCTCCATCAACTTGAATATTAATCGGCCTGTTACCTACAAGTTCACTTATACTTTTAATTTTTTCAATTGATGAATTAATAAAAGATTGACCTCCAAATCCAGGATTTACACTCATTACAAGTATTAAGTCTATTTTTTCTAATAAAAATTCAAAACCTGAAATTGATGTTCCTGGATTTATGGAAACACCTGCTTTACAGCCTAACTCACGAATACGGGTTAGTGTACGATCTAAATGCAGAGTTACTTCTTTATGAACTGTAATCATGTTAACACCAGCATTAACATATTCTTCAAGAAGATCATCTGGATTTGATACCATTAAATGTGCATCAAATGGCTTTTGAGACACCGACCTTATTGACTTTATAACCGGAGGTCCAAATGTTAAGTTCGGAACAAAATGTCCATCCATAACATCTAAATGTATCCAATCTGCTCCAGCATTATCAATCGATTTAACTTCTTCAGCTAGAAAACCAAAATTAGCTGACAGTATTGAAGGTGCTATTAACAATTTTTTCATTTAATTAATACCTTTTAAAACTAATATAATATTAGAAGTTTTAGATAGTTTTACTTATAGCAACAGCTGTATCTGACATTCTATTAGAAAAACCCCACTCATTATCATACCAACTAAGAACACGTACAAAAGATCCATCCATGACCTTTGTCTGATCCATATGAAAAATTGAAGAATGTGAATCATGATTAAAATCGCTTGATACTAGAGGCTCATCAGTAAACCCAAGAATATTTTGTAATTTTCCTAGAGAAGCTTTTTTAATTAATTCATTAATTTCTTCTACAGAAGTATTCCTAGATGCATTAAATTTAAAATCTACCACAGATACATTTTGCGTAGGAACACGCATAGAAACACCATCAAGTTTACCATTTAATTCTGGCAAAACTAATCCTACTGCTTTAGCCGCACCAGTTGAAGTTGGGATCATATTACCTGCTGCTGCTCTTGCTCTATACATATCAGTGTGCATTGTATCTAATGTTGGTTGATCACCTGTATATGAATGAATAGTTGTCATAAATCCTTGTTTAATTCCAATTTCATTATTAATTACCATTGCAATAGGTGCCAAACAATTTGTAGTACATGATGCATTTGAAACAACTAAATGTTTGTTAGTTAATTGTTCATGATTTACACCATAAACTACAGTTAGATCAGCTCCAGTTGCAGGGGCGGAAACAAGAACTCTTTTTGCACCTGCATCTAAATGCTGAGCAGCTTTATCGCGCGTTGCAAAAATCCCAGTACATTCCATTGCTACATCAACATGAAGTTCTTTCCATGGCAATTCTTTTGGATCTCTTATAGCCGTAACTTTTATAGGCCCTTTTCCTACATCAATGGTATCACCATTTACTTCTACTTTTGAAGGGAAGCGACCATGAACAGTATCATATCTTAATAAATGGGCATTAGTTTCAACTGGACCTAAGTCATTAATTCCAACAACGATAATATCATCTCTTCCGGACTCAATTATTGCTCTTAATATATTTCTCCCAATTCGACCAAAGCCATTAATAGAAACTCTAACTGCCATTTCACTTCCTCTCGTTATTGTTATAATTATAGTTAAATTTTAATTATTACTTAATACTGATATAGCTGGCAACTCAATACCTTCTAGCCATTCAAGAAAAGCTCCACCTGCTGAAGAAATATATGTAAACTTTTCAGCTACACCTGCCTTATTTAAAGCAAATGCTGTATCTCCCCCACCTGCAACAGTGATTAATTTTTTTTCCTCGGTAAGCTGTGAAGCTAATTTCGCTAGAGAAAAAGTTCCATTACCAAAAGGTTCTATCTCAAATGCTCCAAGCGGTCCATTCCACAATAATGTTTTTACATTTGTTAATATATCATTCATTTTATTAATACTTTTTGGTCCTACATCTAAAGCCATCATATCAGATGGAATCATTTCAAAAGGGACTATTTGAGTATCGGTATTTGCTTCAAATTTATTAGCAACCACTAGATCAATTGGTAAAATTATTTCGCAATTATATTTTTTACTTTTTTCTAAAATTGATTTAGCCAACTTAACTGAATCTTTTTCATAGAGACTTTTACCTACAGAAAATCCATTCGCAACTAGAAACGTGTTTGCCATTCCTCCACCGATTATAATGTAATCCATTTTAGTAATTAGATATTCTATAATATTGATTTTTGTTGATATTTTTGCCCCTCCAACCAAAGCTGCAATAGGCTTAGATGGAGAGTTAAGAACTGATTCTAAAGCCGTTACTTCTTCATTCAACAAAATACCAGAATATGAAGGCAAAAACTTTGTTATGGCGTGCAGACTTGAATGCGCTCTATGAGAACAGGAAAAAGCGTCGTTAACAAACATGTCACATTTCTTAGATAATTCTTCTGCAAACTTTATATCATTTTTTGTTTCACCTTTATGGAACCTTACATTTTCTAATAATAAAATCTCTCCAGGCTTTAGTGATTCTTTGGCTTTAATAGCAAGACTTCCTATACAAGATTCAACAAATTTAACTTCAATATTTAATGCTTCGGATAATTTATTTAACAAAGGTTTAAGAGAATATGCTTCATTAAACTCTCCGTCAGGCCTTCCTAAATGACTACATATTATAACTTTAGCACCAGAATTTTTAAGAAATTCTATAGTTGGGATTAATCTTTTTATCCTTGATGTATCAGTAATTTCTCCTCCAAACATAGGAATATTAAAATCTGCTCTTAAAAGAACAGATTTGCCTTTAACATTTTGATTAATAATATTTTTGATTGAAATACTCATTAAAAGAACAATACTCTGAACATCTATATTTAAATTTGATTATTGGATTATTTCTCTGGCCTTTTTAACTACTTTTTCAGTAGTAATGCCAAAATGCTTATAAAGCTCTGGTGCAGGCCCAGATGCTCCGAACCCATTCATTCCAATAAATACACCTTTATCTCCTGTATACTTACTCCAGCCCATTTCACATCCAGCCTCAATAGCTATACGAGGAGCATTTCCTAAAACCTCTGATTTATATTTTTCGTCTTGCTGCTCAAATAATTCCCAACATGGTAGTGTTACTACAGCAACTTTTAATCCCTCAGCATTAAGTATATCAGCAGATGCCATGGCTATTTCAACTTCTGAGCCAGTTGCAATTAATGTTAAATCTCTACTTGATGAAATATCATTTAAAATATAACCACCTTTAGCAACTTTATTATCGCTAGTTTTCTCTGAACGAAATGCTTTTAAACCTTGCCTAGACAAAGCTAAAACTGTTGGTCCATTAGTCCTTAGCGCCACATCCCAGGCTTCAGCTGTTTCAACTATATCAGCAGGCCTTATAACATTTAAATTGGGTGTAGATCTCAATATTGCCAAATGTTCTACAGGCTGATGTGTTGGACCATCCTCTCCTAGACCAATTGAATCATGGGTTAGAACATAAATTATTCTTTGTGACATTAAAGCAGATAATCTAATTGAAGCACGCATATAGTCACTAAAAACTAAAAATGTTCCTCCATAAGGAATAAAACCTTTATGTAATGCTATACCATTCATTATAGAGCCCATAGCATGCTCTCTAATCCCATAATGTAAATAGTTACCAGAAAATTTTCTAGGCAATATAGTTTTCATACCACTGGTTTTAGTAAGATTTGATCCAGTCAAATCTGCTGATCCTCCAATAGTATTAGGAATAATTTGATTTATTACTTCTAGAGTTTTTTGGCTTGATTGCCTAGTAGCTAATTTAGGTTTTTCTTCTTTCATTTGTTTTACGAATGATAAAAATTTTCTTTCATAACCGTTGGGAATATTACCATCTAAAAAAGCTTGAAATCTTTTCTTTTTTGGGCTTTTATCTAATTTTATTTTCCAATCATTATAGATTTTTTGAGATCTGTTAGTTGTACTTCTCCAGGCATCCAAAATATTTTCTGGAATTTCAAAGGCATTACTTAACCAACCTAATGCTAACCTAGTGGCGTTAATTTCGTCCTCTCCTAAAGGCGCTCCATGTGTCTTTGATGTTCCTGCTAAATTTGGAGATCCAAACCCAATTGTAGTTTTACACGCTATAATAGATGGTTTTCTAGACTTTTTAGCGTTATTTAAAGCTTCTTCAATTTTTTTATGATCATGACCATCTATAACTTGTGTATGCCAACCTGCTGCCTTAAATCTTAAAACTTGATTAGATGAGTTTGATAAATCTGTTGAACCATCAATAGATATATTGTTATCGTCCCATAGCACTATTAATTTAGATAATTTTAAATGACCAGAAAACTCTATTGCCTCATGACTTATTCCTTCTTGGAGGCAACCATCGCCTACAATAACATAAGTATAATGATCGACTAAATTTGATCCAAACCTTGAAGCAAGTAACCTTTCAGCTAAAGCCATTCCTACAGCAGTAGCCAACCCTTGACCAAGTGGTCCAGTTGTAGTTTCTATTCCTTTTGCATGGCCAAATTCTGGGTGACCAGCTGTATTAGAATTCAATTGACGAAAGTTTTTAATACTTTCTATAGGCATATCTTTATAGCCTAATAAATAGTGAATTGCATAAAGCAACATAGACCCATGCCCAGCAGACAAAACAAATCTATCTCTATCAGGCCAATCTGAATTATCTGGCAAAACATTAATAAACTTACTAAATAAAACGGTCGCAACATCTGCCATTCCCATTGGCATCCCCGGGTGACCAGAGTTAGCGGCTTGAACAGCATCTGCAGCTAAAAACCTTATAGCATCAGCCATTAATAATGATATATCTCTTTTAGATTCAACTTGGCCTTGCATTAAAGTTTCTCCTTCAAGAAACGCTACTAATAAAATTATTAACTATTAATAATCTTTAACACTTATATAAATAGAATTACATAAAAGTTTTTAAAAATTATACCTTTTTAGAAGATTTTATATATTCTTCTACTTCTTCTGAAGATCCAAAAATCAAAGATGATCTTTGATGTATCGACTTAACTTCTATATTTAAAATATCATCTAAACCATTAGTTGCCTTACCATTCGCCTCTCTAATTAACATTGCTATTGGATTTGCTTCATATGTTAGACGTAATCTTCCCTCTTTATATTTAACTCTTGAATCTGCTGGATATAAAAATATTCCACCTCTATTAAATATCCTACTAGCGTCAGCTACTAATGATCCTACCCACCTCATTCCAAAATTTTTATCTCTTGGGCCATCAATACCTTGCTGACAATTTTCAATATAGTTAGAAGTTTTTATATCCCAGAATCTAGAATAAGAAGCATTAATAGCAAATTCATTTGTTGAAATTGGAATTTTTATTTGTTCGTTAACTATTATAAACTCATTTCTTTCTTCATCTAAACAAAATAAAGCCGTACCTTTTCCAACTGTTAAAAATAAAGTTGTTTGCGGTCCATAAACAAAAAAACCTGATGCTTTTTGATTCATTCCTTTTTGAAGAAAAGCTTTTTCAAGAGATAAATCGTTTCTAGGCATAACAGAAAATATCGTTCCTATTGATACATTTACATCGATGTTACTAGACCCATCAAGAGGGTCAGCAAAAACTATATATTCGTTATTATTTTTAAAATCCACAAAACCTTCTTGTTCTTCCGAAGCATAAGCACTAGCAGGAGATTTTTTTAAAAACTCTAATAATATCTCATCAGACAAAATGTCTAATGGTTTTTGAATGTCACCATCAATATTTTTAGTTTCATATTTTTCATCAACATTGACTGCATTATCAACGGATCTAATAATCTTAGATATTTTAATAGCCGCTTGACTTAAATTCTTAATTATAAATCTAATATCTTTTTCTTCGCAAAACTTTGACAAGTACTCAGCCAAATACATTTTTATCTTTCCCTTTAACTAATTAAGTTATTTAATTTTTTCCATAGCTAAAGATATTGATTTTTTATTTTTCTCAAACATTTTTTTTTGAACAGCATCAAAATCTATCTTTTCTCTATTTTGACTTATCTTTGATTTAGCATCAAATCTTAAAACTTCAATTTTTATTCCAATTATTTCCGATAATTTTTTTTCTAAAAAATCTCTCGGAGCATCATTTATTTTCCAAGGTATCTTTTCGCCGATTTTTTTTTCATGTATTTTTGTTAATCTTCCAACAATTCCGAGTAAAAATTTTGGATCTTCAATAAGCTCTAATTTTCCATAAAAATGTACCGCTTGATAATTCCAAGTTGGCACAACTTCATGAGTTGTTTGTTTTGTTGGATACCAATTTGGACTTATATATGCATCTTCTCCCTTATAGACAATTAAGACTTCATCGCCATTTTTATTTTCTTTAAAAAGTTGGTTATTACGGGCTATATGTCCTAATATTGTTTGCGTACCATTAGCATTGAAATCAATCAAAAAAGGAAGATGATTAGCTGAAAAACCATTGATCCCAGAAGTAAAAAGTGTTGCCAGAGGATAATTATCAATTAATTTTTTTATTTCATTTATATTTTTTTCACTGAAATGCTCTGGCACATACATGATTTACTCCTTAATGGCTTTAAACCTTAATTATAATAATTATATTAATTTTTGGGAAGAGGAATAAACTCTTCTTTATCATCAACTGGCATAATAAATTTTTTGTTAAGCCAATTCTTCTTTGCTGTTTCAATTAATGCTATATCAGACGCAACAAAATTCCACCATATATACCTTTTTTCATTCATTGTATTTCCTCCCAGTAGAATACAATGACAATTTTCTTTAGATTGAATTGAAACATTACTTTTATTATTAAAAATAAACATCTCCCCAGCATTCAAACTTCTATCTTTTATTTCTAATTTTCCTGATAGGACATATAAAGCAAGTTCTTCTATATCTTTAGGCAATTCTAATTTGTTATTCATTTTAATTTTAATTTCTGCAAAAAAACCATTAGACACATTTTTTAAAGGTGATGTTTTGCCATAAGCTGCACCTAAAATAATATTTGCCATCATACTTTTGGTTATAATAGATGGTATATCCTTTTTACTAAAATTATGAAACTCAGGCTTCATTCCTTCATAAGACTTTGGTAGAGCTATCCAACATTGAATTCCAAAAAGTTTATGTGGGACGTTAATACTTTTTGGTGTTCTTTCGGAATGAGTTATACCTTTTCCAGAAATCATTAAATTCACATCACCTGGCTTAATTATTAAAGAAGAGCCAATTGAATCCCGATGTAAAATTTCTCCTGAAAACAAATAAGTTAATGCAGCTAATCCTATGTGAGGGTGGGGACGAACATCTACTCCAGAATTTGTAAGAAATTCATTTGGACCCATTTGATCAAAAAAGATAAATGGACCAACCATCTGCCTTGTTGCGTGGGGCAAAACTCTTTTAACCTCAAATCCACCAAGGTCTCTTGATTTTCCTATAACAATATTGTTATTAAATGCTGCTTCCATCAAGTTACCTAAATATTTTCAATATTGAAAACATGCTAAATTATCTATAGGTTAAAATAAAGATAATTAAAATTGGTATTAGATTAATGCTTTATGAAAAACTTACTATACCAATAAATCTACCAAGACCTTATAATAATGAAATCAATATTGAGTATCCACATATTGCCCTGATTAAACAATTACTCAATTCTTCCAAAACGAATGAGACCTCTATTATTAACTTGTTTAATAATTACTTTTTAGAAAAAGTTTCATTAAAAATAAAAAATATAGTGGAAAATTGGATTTTAATTTTTATAAAAAACATTGTTCCAATTATTTTAAAATCAAGTGACAAAGATCAAGGATTATATCAACTTTTAAGGTTTATAGATAATATAATTTTTAATTTTTCTTATTTAGAAGAACTCATTAATAGAAAATTTACATATGATAATCTATCTAATATTTTAACATTTTCTGGCTACATGACTAATTTAATATCTCAAGATAAAAAATTGTTAGATATATTAGATCCTGATTATGCAATGAGACTAAATGGAAACATTACGTTTTATCAAAGTACATTTGATAAAATTGATTCTAATATTGACGACGAAGAAGCTTTACTTGATGCTTTAAGAAAAAATCATCGTTTTCTTAAATTTCAAATCTTATTTGCCTTAATTAAAAATGATATAGACATACAAAGAGCATCTAATGAATTTTCTTTACTTGCGCAAGCCACGTTAAATAAAACATTAGAAATAGCTGAGAAAAAAATAATCAAAAAATATGACTTTAAGTGTGATCAATATTGCATAATTGCATATGGAAGATTTGGAACAATGACCATGACTTCTAATTCTGACTTAGATCTGGTATTTATTCATAATGACATTGAACAAAATTCTAAAAAAAATCATAGATCTATTTATATAGATCTATTTCGTATGGTTATAAATATTTTATCAACCAAGACAAAAGAAGGAATGTTGTACGAAGTAGACACTAAATTAAAACCGTCAGGTAAGTATGGACCAATTGCGTCTACATTTTCTAACTTTAAAGAATATCAAGAAAATAAAACATATTCATGGGAAAAAATAGCTTTAAAAAAAATTAGACTTGTTTCTAAAAAAAATAAATTCACTTCAGATGTGTCAAGTTTAATAAAAAACTTACAGTCTATACCAATACTTTCAAAACAAGTTGCCGCTGAAGTAAAATTGATGAGGACAGATAATAAAAAGCCCAACTCTAATGTTGCTTTAAAAAGTTCCTCACCATCAAAATGGTTTGAAACTAAATATAGTGCCGGAGGACAAAGAGATATAGAATTTTTAAAGTTTTTTTATCTAGATCGATCAATAAATAAAAACACTCATGAATATGATAAACAAATACTTTTGCTTAAGAAAATGGAAAAAATGTTTTTTAAATTAGATCAAATTATGAATATTTGTTACTTAGATGAAAAGCAAGACCATTTACCTTTAAAGGCAATATCTATATTGAACTCCGAGACAAATAAAAAAGATCTTGGATCCTTAAAGTCTTCAATAAATCTAGGTAAAATAGAAATTTACAATACTCTAAACGAAATCATAGAACGCCTTGAAAAGGATTCTTGATTAATAAATATTAAAAAATCATGCATAACTTTTAGCCAAAATAAAAAATAATTAATGATTAAATATTAATCTTATTTAATTTAGTATCCAAATAACGCCTATTTTTTAATCATTATTTAAAAACCATTTATTTATCCTCTTACAAACTTTGTCCTACATTAATTTTATTGGCATATTTTAGAAAATTAATTATTAACGGAGTTTATAATGACTAATCTAATCAAGCTATTTATCGCAATAGCTGGACTAACAACAGGGTTATCTAGTGTTGCTACAGCTGCAACAGATCCAGAAACTGCTTATATTTTTAATTCATTTTCTTTCCTAGTTCATGGATTTCTTGTGATGTTAATGGCAGCAGGTTTTTGTATGCTAGAAACTGGTTTGGTACGAGCTAAAAATGCAGTAGTACAATGTGCAAAAAACATTGGATTATATTCAATTGCTGGAATTATGTTTGCCGTCTTTGGTTATAATTTAATGTATATGGATGTATCAGGATGGATCGGCACTCTATCTATTTGGGCACCAGTTGATGAGTTAAAAACTTTTGGAGGAGAAAAAGATTCAACATATTCTTCTGGATCAGATTGGTTCTTCCAGATGGTTTTTTGTGCAACGGCAGCCTCTATTGTTAGTGGAGCGGTAGCAGAAAGAATTAAACTTAAAAGCTTTTTTGTTTTTGTAATCGTTTTATGTGGATTCATATACCCTATTCAAGGTTCATGGTCATGGGGTGGCGGTTTCTTAAGTGAAGCAGGCTTTCTTGATTTTGCAGGTTCTTCTATAGTTCATGGTGTTGGTGGTTGGGCAGCATTAACTGGCGCAATTATTCTAGGCGCTCGTAAAGGTAAATATGGTGAAGATGGAAGTATCACTCCAATGCCAGGATCTAACTTACCATTAGCTACTTTAGGAACATTCCTATTATGGTTTGGATGGTTTGGTTTTAATGGTGGATCACAGTTAGCTATGGGAACTGCCGCAGATGTAGCCGCTATATCAAATATATATATCAACACAAATCTGGCTGCTGCTGGTGGCGTTGTAGTTGCTATCATACTCACTATGTTGTTCTACAAAAAAACTGATCTAACAATGGCGTTAAATGGTGCATTAGGTGGTTTAGTTGCCATTACTGCAGAACCTCTAGCTCCTACACCAATGCTAGCGATAGGTATTGGTGCTGTAGGTGGTCTAATAGTAGTATTAACAATACCGTTACTAGATAAGTTAAAAATTGATGATGTAGTAGGTGCTATTCCAGTACATCTATTTGCTGGAATCTGGGGAACAATCGCTGTTGTTTTCTCAAATTCAGATGCAACAATTGGAGCTCAAGTTTATGGTATAACTGCAATTGGCGCTTTTACAATAATTGCTTCAGCAATCTTGTGGTATATCATTAAAATGACAATAGGAATAAGGGTAACACCTGAAGAAGAGTTAGAAGGCATGGACCTAAGTGAAATAGGAATGGAAGCTTATCCTGACTTCAGAAAATAAAATAATATAAATCTATAAAAAAGGACAGATTAAACTGTCCTTTTTTTTATACATCACAAAAGATTAAAGGTCTTATATGAAGATTTTTTCCAAAAGCGTGAAAAAGCAGGATGATCTATAACTTTTTTATTTAAGTCCCCTTCTTTTAACCAAGTGAATATTGAAGAAGCAGTTCCTAATTCATTTCCTTCAGCTCTTATCACAAGATGTTCAGGACGAAAATCATCTGGATGTTTTACACCTGCGGCTTCAACAATTTCTTTTAAAGCTATCAATGTCCCTTTATGAAAATTAGCAACTCTTTTGTGTTTCTCTTCAATCACTATAGCCCTTGCCCTTGAAGGATCTTGAGTAGTTATTCCAGTAGGACACATCCCATTATGACATGTTTGCGCTTGAATACATCCAAGGGCAAACATAAAACCTCTCGCCATATTACAAATATCAGCTCCAATTGAAGAAGTTCTGGCTAAATCATGGCCAGAAATTAATTTTCCTGAAGCAATCAATGTAATATCTTTTCTTATTCCTAAAGCTAATAAAGTGTTATGGACTAACATTAATCCATCTTGTAATGGAGCTCCTACATGATCCATAAATTCACTGGGGGCAGCTCCAGAACCTCCTTCAGAACCATCAATAGTTATAAAATCTGGACCAGATTTAAATTTTACAATTGCCTTAGCTATAGCAAACCATTCCCAAGGATGGCCAACACACAATTTTATTCCAACCGGTTTACCTGACGATAGGTCTCTTAATTTATTTATAAAATTTATAAGTTCTATTGGATCTTTAAAAGCTGAGTGGGATGACGGACTAATACAATCAATTCCCTCTTGAACTCCCCTAGCTAATGCAATAGTTGATGTCACCTTAGCGGCAGGCAATATTCCCCCATGACCTGGCTTGGCGCCTTGAGATAATTTAATCTCTATCATTTTAATTTGGTCTAATTTAGCCTGTTCTTTAAATTTATCATCATCAAAGTTACCAAATTCATCTCTACAGCCAAAATATCCACTGCCAATCTGCCAAATCAAATCACCTTTATTTTTTTTATGAAATGAAGATACACCACCTTCTCCAGTAGTATGTGCAAAATTATTAATCCTAGCTCCTAAATTTAATGACTCTATAGCTTGAGGGGAAAGAGCACCAAATGACATTCCAGATATATTCAAAAAAGACGATAAATAAGGTTTTTTACATTGTTTTTTACCAACTAATACTCTGAAATCATGACTTTCAATATGACTTGGCATTATTGAGTGATTCAGCCATTCGTGACCAATAGCATCCATTTTCTCTAATGAACCAAATGGTTTTATCCCACTTAGATTTTTTGCTCTTTGATAAACTAAATTTCTTTGTTCTCTAGAAAAAGGTACTTTTTCTTTATCTGATTCAACAAAGTATTGCCTTATCTCAGGCCTTATGCTTTCAAAAATAAATCTTAACCTAGCCGTTAATGGATAGTTTCTTAAAATAGCTCTTCTTGTTTGCAGGTAATCAATAGCACCTAAAAAAAAACCCCATAACCCTATACTTATGACTATTAGAGAAATCAGATATGATTGAAAACTTAACAAAAATCCAAAAGGTATAAGGCAAAAAAATAAAAACCAAACTACAAATCTTTTTTTCATTTACGCTCCACATTTAAACCATTTAAAATTTATAATGATAAAAATTTTAAAATATCTATAAAGACTATATTATAAAATAAATAATTACGATCAAGAATTTCAGGAGCAACAATGTTTTCAAATTTAAAATCTGCTATGGCTAAAATCACATCTCATAAAGAAGACGAAGACGTATATAACGGAGAAGATATACAAGCAGTTATTGTTTTACTTATTGAAGCTTCCCAAATTGATGGAGATTCTGGCCCAGAAGAAATAAATCATATTAAAAATCTATTGATGAAAAAGTTTAATTTCACTGAGAATGAAGCAGATGATAATATTAAAAAAGCATTAGCTGATAATGAAACAAGGATAGAGCTATTTTCTCAAATTAAAATCTTATTAAACGAAATGGACCATAAAGAAAGAATTGATGTTATTGAGATGATGTGGGGAGTAATTCTTGCTGATGGAGTAATAGACGATTTTGAAGCAAATTTAATGCGACGTATGAATGGTTTACTATATATCTCAGGGATTGAAAGTGCTGAAGCAAAAGAAAGAGCAGCTAACCAACTCAAGTAAAAATATAATTTTATATGGAACGAAAGAAAAACTTAGTTATGTTATAATTTAGAAACTTGTAAGATAGGGGGCGTTTTTTATGTTCTTACATTCCATGAATTTTTCAATTGGCAAAGATAACGAACTTTTAAGAGAAACTGTTAATAAATTTGCACAGAATGAAATAGCTCCAATAGCTAATCAAATTGATAAAGACAACACCTTTCCTAATCATTTATGGAAAAAACTTGGAGCACTTGGTCTACTAGGTATTACCGCAGAATCAAAGTATGGCGGAAGTGAAATGAGTTATCTAGCTCATTGTATTGCTCTTGAAGAAATTAGTAGAGCGAGCGCATCTGTTGGACTTTCATATGGAGCTTTTTCTAATTTATGCGTCAATCAAATCAATAGGAATGGTACTCCAGAACAAAAAGAAAAATATTTACCAGACTTATGTAGTGGAGAAAAAATTGGAGCTTTAGCAATGAGTGAAACAGGGTCTGGCTCAGACGTTGTTTCAATGTCCCTTCATGCAGAAAAACAAGGAAACAACACCTATCTTCTAAATGGAACAAAAATGTGGATTACTAATGGTCCAGATGCAGATACACTAGTAGTCTATGCTAAAACTAGCCCATCAGATGGATCTAAAGGGATAACAGCTTTTATAATCGAAAAATCAATGTCTGGCTTTTCAGCTGGGAAAAAACTAGATAAACTTGGGATGAGAGGATCTGATACATCTGAATTAATTTTCAACAACTGCCCTGTACCAGAAGAAAATATTCTTGGTGAAGTTGGGAAAGGCGCATCCATTTTAATGAGTGGATTAGACTATGAAAGAGTTGTACTTGCTGCAGGACCTTTAGGAATAATGGCAGCAGCTATGGATATAGTTGTACCATATATACATGAAAGAAAACAATTTGGTAAATCAATCGGAGAGTTTCAAATCATGCAAGGTAAAATTGCCGATATGTACACCACCATGAATGCATGTAGATCTTATGTTTATGAAGTAGCTAAAGCATGCGACAGAGGAGAGACTACAAGAAAAGATGCTGCTGGGTGTATTTTATATTCAGCTGAAAAAGCTACACAAATTGCTTTAGAAGCAATTCAAACTCTTGGTGGAAATGGCTATACAAACGACTTTGCCGCAGGAAGACTATTAAGAGATGCCAAATTATATGAAATTGGAGCAGGAACTTCTGAAATCAGACGAATGCTTATTGGTAGAGAACTATTTATGGAAACCACCATATGACAATTCTTCAATCACAAATCAAATCAGATGATCCTGATTTTTTAAAAAATAAAAAACAACTAAATATTGACTTAGACCTTACCCTCAAAGCTGTTAATTTAGCTATGGATGGAGGTGGAGAAAAACTAAAAGAACGTCATGAAAATCGTGGTAAAATGCTGCCAAGAGAGAGAGTTTCAAAATTACTTGATCCCGAAAGCGGCTTCCTTGAAGTAGGTTTAACAGCCGGATATAATATGTATAATAATGAATGTCCTTCAGGCGGCATAATAACTGGAATAGGAAAAATTCACAATATAGACGTAATGGTAATATGCAATGATTCAACTGTAAAAGGAGGAACTTACTATCCAATTACAGTAAAGAAACATCTTAGAGCTCAAGAAATAGCTTTAGAAAATCACCTACCATGTATATATTTAGTTGATTCAGGTGGGGCAAATCTTCCAAACCAAGATGAAGTTTTTGCTGACCGAGAACATTTTGGAAGAATATTTTATAATCAAGCTAATATGTCTTCTAAAGGTATCGCTCAAATAGCAGTGGTGATGGGAAGTTGTACTGCAGGAGGAGCATATGTGCCAGCAATGTCTGATGAGACAATTATTGTAAAAAATCAAGGAACTATATTTCTAGCAGGGCCTCCACTTGTCAAAGCTGCAACTGGAGAAATAACAAATCCAGAAAAACTAGGCGGAGGAGAAGTTCATACTAAAATTTCTGGTGTAGCAGATTATCTAGCAGACAATGACGAACATGCTCTTGCTTTAGCAAGACAATGCATTAAAAACTTAAATACAAATCAAAATAATAATTTTCATACAAATGATTTTAATCCTCCATTATACGACTCACAAGAACTTTTAGGAATTGTTCCCGCTGACAATAAAGTTCCTTACGATGCGAGAGAAGTTATTATCAGGATTGTAGATGGATCTGAATTTGATGAATTTAAGAAAGAATTTGGAACAACATTAATAACTGGCTTTGCAAATATACATGGAATGATTTGTGGTATTATAGCAAATAATGGTGTTCTTTTTTCTGACAGTGCACTCAAAGGAACACATTTTATTGAACTATGTAGCCAACGAAAAATTCCTTTAATTTTCTTGCAAAATATAACTGGCTTTATGGTTGGAGAAAATGCTGAACATGGAGGAATAGCTAAAAATGGAGCTAAGCTAGTTAATGCGGTTGCTACAACTAAAGTACCTAAAATTACAATTTTAATTGGAGGAAGCTTTGGAGCTGGAAATTATGGGATGTGTGGCAGAGCTTTTAGCCCAAGGTTTCTATGGACTTGGCCTTGCTCTCGTATATCTGTAATGGGAGGAGAGCAAGCTGCAAGTGTATTGGCTGAATTAAAGAAAAATAACGTTATTAAAAATAAAGGTAAATGGAATAATAATATTGAAAATTATTTTAAAAAACCAATTATAGATCAATTTGAAGAACAGGCACATCCATTGTATGCTTCAGCACGTCTTTGGGATGATGGTATAATTAACCCCGCAAAAACTCGAGATATCCTAGCTGCCAGCTTAAGAGTAACTTTACATAAAGAAATAGAAGATACCAAATTTGGTATTTTTAGAATGTAAATCATATGAATAAACAAAAAATAAAAAAATTATTAATTGCCAACCGTGGTGAGATTGCATGTAAAATTATTCAGCGTGCAAAAAAATTAAATATTCCAACTTTAGCTATCTACTCTGATTTAGATATTGATAGTTTACATACTAAACTTGCTGATGAAGCGATACATATTCAAGGATTTTTAGTTTCTGAAACGTATATGAATGGTAATTTAATAATACAAATAGCTAAAAAAAACAAAGCTAATGCAATTCATCCAGGTTATGGATTGTTATCAGAAAACGCTGATTTTATAGAAAATGTTGAAAAAAATAAGTTAATTTTTATAGGGCCTAATAGCAATGTTGTAAGAAATATGGGAGAAAAAGATAAAGCTAAAACTCTTATGGAAAAAGCAGGCTTGCCTGTCGTTCCTGGTTATCATGGAGATAAACAAGAACTAAATTTTCTTAAAAATAAAGCAGATGAAATAGGTTTCCCATTATTAGTCAAAGCAAGATCAGGAGGTGGTGGGAGAGGAATGAGGATAGCTGAAAATAAAAATCATTTTTCAATAGCTTTCCAAGAAGCTTCTAATGAAGCAAAAACAAATTTTAATGATTCTAACTGTATTTTAGAAAAATATATACCAAAAGCGCGTCATATTGAAATTCAAATTTTTGCTGATAAATTTGGAAATGTAGTTCATTTATTTGATAGAGATTGTTCATTACAGCGAAGACAACAAAAAGTTATAGAAGAAGCTCCTTCCCCAAATCTTAATAAGGAAATACAAAATTTTCTTGGTGAACTATCAGTTAAAGCAGCACGTGCAATAAACTATTTAGGAGCTGGCACAATTGAATTTATAGCTGACATCCAAAATGGATTAGATAAAAATAAAATTTATTTTATGGAGATGAATACTAGAATTCAAGTTGAGCACCCAGTTACTGAGGCAATAACTTCTACTAATTTAATCGATTGGCAGTTGAATATTGCTAATGGAGAAAAATTACCAGTTTCACAAAACGATATTAATATAAATGGATGGGCTTTTGAAGCTAGATTATATGCCGAAGACGTTAATAAAAATTTTCTTCCTCAAAGTGGTAAAATTTACCATCTTAAATTTCCAGACAATTTAAATCATCCAAATTGTACAATTGAAACGGGAACAAAATCTGGAGATAGCATAACTCCATTTTATGATCCTATGATTGCTAAAATTATAGCTCATGGAAACAATAGAAATGCAGCTATAAAACATTTAATAAATTATTTATATGAAATTGAAATAGCAGGCATAACAACAAATTTAGATTTATTAATTAAATTACTAAATAATAAAAATGTTAAAGATGGAGAAGTAACTACAAAATTCATTGAAGAAAATATTAAATCTCTAATCGACAATGAAATTGATGATAGCTTTAAAGCATTAGTTGGAGTAGTTGTTTTTAAAAAATTAAAAATTATTTCTACTAATACTTTATATGATTTGTATATGTGGAAACCAAATGTTTATCCATTAAAAATAAGCATAAAAGAAAAAGAAGTATTATATAAAATTGTGTGTTCCAGGCCTAATGAAATAGAAATTGAATTTAATAAAAAAATATTTCTGTTCTCATCAATAATAATTAACCAATCAAAAATAGAAGCATCTCTAAAAGGGAAAAATATAAATTTAAGCTTTCAGAGTATGAAAAATATAAATAGTGGGGATCAAATTTTTACCTTCTTTACGAAACAACATACATTCAAAGCAATTAATAGAAATTTATTACAATCTAAAGATAATCATATTAGTAACTTAGAAGACAGTATTATTGCACCAATGCATGGGATTGTTAAAATTAAAAAAATTAAGGCAAACTCTATAGTTAAAAAAGGGGATGTACTTTTTATTCTTGAGGCAATGAAAATGGAATTTTCTCTTACTTCACCAAGAGATGGTATTATTGAAAGAATATTTATTATTAATGGACAACAAGTGTCTGATAAAATGAAACTATTAAGTTTAAAAAAATAATTGAAATAATATAAGGTTTTCTATGGATAATTTTGTTACTATTTTTGAAATGAGCCCTAGAGATGGGTTGCAAAATGAAAAAAAATTTATATCAACCAATGATAAAGTAAAATTTATTGATAAACTATCTTTGTGCGGGTTTAAAAAAATTGAAACATCAAGTTTTGTAAGCTCTAGATGGGTCCCTCAACTTGCTGATGCCTCTGAAGTGTTTATTAAAATAAAAAGAAATAAAAATATTAAATATACAGCATTAACCCCCAATGAAATTGGTCTTCACAATGCTATCAAATCAAAAGTAGACGAAATAGCAATCTTTGCAGCGGCTTCAGAAACTTTTAGTCAAAAAAATATTAATTGTGATATTAAAACTAGTTTATTGAGATTTAAGCCCTTAGTTGTAGAGGCTTTAAAAAAGAAAATACCCGTGCGTGGATATATAAGTTGTGTTTCTCATTGTCCTTATGAAGATACGGTTGATCCTAAAAAAGTAGCACAAATTGCTAAACAACTTATTGAAATGGGTTGTTATGAAGTTTCATTAGGTGATACCACAGGTAAAGGAAATCCAGATCAAACTATAAAAATAGTAAATGAATGCTTAACATTTACTACCCCTGATAAATTAGCAGGACATTTCCATGATACATTTAAAAATGCTTTAGATAATATTAGAGTATGTTTAGATCATGGCATTAGAACCTTTGACTCATCCGTAGGAGGGTTAGGTGGGTGTCCATATTCACCTGGATCCAAAGGGAATGTTGCCACGGAAAAAGTTAATGAACTTTTGTTATCACTAGGTTATGAAACTAAACTGAATACTAAAAGAATAAATGAATGTGCCGAAATAGCTTTGAAACTCAAAATGGATGGTACTTATGACTGGGGTTAAAAGCGAATATAAAACAATAATTTTTAAAAAAGATATTAGTGGCTTTGCCGAAATAATTTTAAATCAACCAGACAGACATAATGCTTTGTCACCATTGATGATAGAAGAATTAAATATAACTTTTGATAGTTTAATTAAAGATAACAATATTAGGTTTGTAATAATATCAGCTAAAGGCAAATCCTTTTGTGCAGGAGGAGATTTAGATTGGATGAAGGAACAAATAAATTCAGATAGAAAAACACGCATTAAAGAAGCATATAAATTAGCAAACATTTTAAACAAAATGTATAACTTTCCTAAACCATTGGTTGCCAAAGTAGAAGGTAATGCTTTTGGTGGAGGCATAGGAATAATGTCTGTTTGCGATATTGTTATATCTACTGAAAATATTAAAATGGCTCTAACTGAAACAAGACTTGGATTAATTCCTGCGACTATTAGTCCTTATGTTATATCAAAAATTGGCGCCAATAATTCCATTGATTTATTCACAAGCGCTCGTGTTTTTAATCCTGAAGAAGCTAAGAGTTTTGGATTAATAAAGTCATTTGTAGATAGGACTAAAATTGATAAGGAAATTAAAAAAGAAGTTAATGCCTTTTATTCAAATGCACCTGATGCAGTTTCAGCTTCTAAAAAACTAGTGAGAGATTTGTCACCTAAGATTGATGAAGCTATTATTAATTTTTCAGTGGAAGCACTTGCAGACGTATGGGAAAACCCTGAAGCTATTGAAGGTATTAATGCATTCTTTGAAAAAAGAAACCCTAATTGGATTATGGAGAAATAAATGGAAGAAATAAAGAAGCAAGGTCAAGATCAAAATTTAACAAAATTAAATTTAGATTATGATGGTCAAAAAGATGGTGAAGAGCAGGCTCAAAATTACCTAAATATAGTAAATGAAAAAATTGGATTTATTCCAAATGTTCTTGCTTCATTTTCTAAATTTCCTAAACAATTTGAAGGTTTTACTAAATTATATAATTCTCTAATGTTAGGAGAATCTGGCTTAACAAAATTAGAGAGAGAAATGATTGCAGTGACTGTGTCTTCAGAAAATCATTGTTATTATTGTATAGTTGCTCACGGTGCCGCAGTAAGAGAGATATCTAATGATCCTCAACTAGGAGAAAGAATAGCGGCAAATTTTCGTTCAGCAGAACTACCCTTAAAACAAGAAAAACTCCTTGAATTTTCTAAAAAATTAACACGCGACCCTTCTGAAATAAAAGAACAGGATAGAAATGAACTTAGAGAAGCAGGTTATACAGATAGAGATATTTGGGATATAAGCGCTATAGTTGGTATGTTTAATATGACTAATAGGTTAGCTTCAGCAACAGAAATGGAGCCTAATGAAAATTATCATAATATGGCAAGATGATTTAGATGTCCTTTAGTTATAACGAAACACAATTATCAATCATTGAATCAGTTCAAAATATCATGAAAAATTTTGATGATGATTACTGGCTTAATTGTGATAGAGAAAGTAAATTTCCTCATGAGTTTTATGAAGAAGTTTCCAATGGCGGATGGTTAGGAATCTGTATGCCAGAAGAATATGGCGGCTCTGCCCTTGGGATTAGAGAAGCATCAATTTTTATGCAGAAAATTTCTGAAACTGGTGGAGGAATGGCAGCAGCTTCTTCTATACATATTAATATTTTTGGACCACATCCTATTGTAGTTCATGGAAACAATGAACAAAAAGCTAAATGGCTCCCTCCCCTAATAACTGGAAAAGAAAAAACATGCTTTGGTGTAACTGAACCTGATTCAGGCTTAGATACGGGAAAACTAAAGACAACTGCTAAAAAAATAAATAATGGATACATTATTAACGGTCAAAAAATTTGGACATCAACTGCTCAAATAGCTGACAAGATACTTTTGTTAGTAAGAACAACACCGGTTGAAGAATGTATAAAAAATACTGATGGATTAACTTTATTTTATACAAAATTCGATAGAAATAAAATTGAAGTTCAAGAAATTTCAAAAATGGGAAGAGCGGCCGTAGATAGTAATCAAATATTTATTGATAATCTTGAAGTTGAAGATTTCGATAGAATTGGTGAAGAAGGAAAAGGATTTAGATATTTATTAGATAGTCTTAATCCAGAGAGGATACTAATTGCTGCTGAAGCGTTAGGAATAGGAAAAAGTGCTTTAGCAAGAGCTGTAAAATACGCAGGAGAAAGAGTTGTATTTGGCAGACCAATTGGAAAGAATCAAAGTATCCAACATCCACTTGCAGAAAACTGGATCGAACTAGAAGCAGCAGAATTATTGATTGCAAAAGCAGCATATCAATATGATACTGGCGAAAATTGTGGCGGAATGGCCAATGCTGCCAAATTTTTTGCAGCTGAAGCTGGTTTCAAAGCTGCTACCCAAGCATTAATAACTCTTGGAGGTATGGGATATGCAAAAGAATATCATGTAGAGAGGTTATTAAGAGAATCTTTAATACCTAAGTTAGCTCCAGTAAGTGCTCAAATGGTTCTAAATTATATATCAGAACGCGTTTTGGGATTACCTAAATCGTATTAAAATTTTAATTAAAAAAAAGTGAGAAAATGTCCAATCAAAATAATATAATAACACACGCCTTAAATGGAATTAAAGTTTTAGATCTAACTAGAGTGCTTGGTGGACCTTATGCTACTCAAATTTTAGCTGATCATGGAGCTGAAATAATAAAAGTAGAATCGAAAATTGGGGATGAAGTTAGAGGTTGGGGACCACCTTTTGTTAACAAGATGGCTTCATATTTTATTAATGTAAATAGAAATAAAAAATCAATAGCAATTGATCTAACTAAGCAAGAAGGAAAAGATTTAATTATTGAGCTCCTTAAATCATCTGACATCTTAATTGAAAACTTTAAGACTGGTACAATGGAGAAATGGGGATTAGGTTACGAAGAAGTTCTAAAAAAACAATTTCCTAAGTTAATTCATTGTAGAATATCAGGATTTGGTGCTGAAGGACCACTTGGTGGAGCTCCTGGATATGATGCGATTGTACAAGCAATGACAGGAATGATGTCAATTAATGGTCAACCAGATGTTGGTGATGTTAGAATTGGAGTGCCTATAGTTGATATGGGAACTGGCCTCTACTGTACAATTGGAATATTAATGGCCCTTAATGAAAGAAATAAATCTGGATTAGGTCAATTTCTAGATATGTCACTATATGATACGGCTCTTTCATTGATGCATCCTCATAGCGCTAATTACTTTTTGTCAGATAAGCCTGGTAAAGCAACAGGAAATGCACACCCAAATATTGCTCCTTATGATAAATTCCAAACAGCAACTAATGAAATTTTTATGGGCATAGGTAATGATGCTGGTTTTGCTAGATTATGTAAGGCATTAAATCTAGATCATTTGATAGATGATAAAAGATTTCTTACAAATGGTGATAGAGTTAAAAATAGAGAACAATTAACTACATATCTTGAAAAAGAGTTAAGTAATGTTGATGGGGTAGAGTTTTCAGAAAAATTACTTGCAGCAGGGATTCCTGCTGGCCCAGTAAGAAATATAGAAGAGGCCTTAAATCATCCTCAAACACTAGAAAGAGAAATGATCATTACTAAGGATGACTATAAAGGCGTATCTTCACCGATCAAATTTAGTCGTTCTAAATCCGTTGGAGTTAAACATAAGCCACCTTTAATAGGTCAACATACAAGAGAAATTTTAAAAGATTTTGGTTATGGCGACGATGTTATTGAAAAGATGTTTTCAGACGAAATAATATTTGAAAACAAACCATAATATCATTTGTATAAACTTTTAAAATAATGACTTCTTAAAAAGTTAATTTCTTTTAATAATGTTTCTTTAATATTTTGTTTGTCTGAAAATAATAAAAAAGCATCTAAAGCTTGAAAAATAAATAAATCAATCCCAGAAATTATTTTTGAACCAGCCTTTTCTCCTTTTTTTAAAAATTCTGTTTTTGCTGGAGTGTAAACAGCATCAAATATCCAATGATTACTCTTAGGCTTAAATAAACCAAGGGGACAACCTGGAAAATCAAAATGACCTATTGGTGAACAGTTAACTATCCCATCAGTCTTGTTAATTATTTCCTCAAGTTCACGAAAATCTATAGAAGAACAATTAATATTGGATAACCTTAGTTCATCAATTAGTTTATTACTTCTTTCATTATCTTTTTCTAATAAATAAATATGACTGACACCTAAAGAACCTAAAGCAAAAGTGATTGCCCTTCCTACCCCACCCCCACCTATTAAGAGAATCTTTCCAGGTTTGGTATCTTTAAAATGAAAAAAATAGTTTCTTAAAAATCCTGTGTAATCTGTATTTTCTGCAATAACATTGTTTCTAAAAATTAAAGTATTTGAAGCTTTGATATAATAAGCACTTTTATTAACCTTATCAGCGTATTTAATAGCAATTTCTTTAAATGGGAATGTTATATTAACGCCAGAAAATCCATCAAATTTTAATTCTGAAAGCAACTTAGCAAAGTCAGTTTCATTCTTATCTTTTAAATCAAACAATTCATATGTTAAGGGGATATCAAATAATTTACCAAGCCGCCTATGAATATCAGGTGCTTGAGAACTTTTGATATTTTTTCCAATTAATCCAAGTTTCATAACTATAAATTACTTTTTAATAAACGTACGGTTACTATTCCAAACCATCTTTCTAAAGATACTCTAACTGGGAATAATGCACCAGAAGTAGTTCTTCCAAAAAACATTTTAAAATCACTAAATTGGTCTTCTTCTGGCTGCCACTTTGAATTTCTTCGGTGCCCACCTAAAGGAATAATTTTTATTCCACATATTATAGCATTACCAGAAAATGATTTTGGTCTATCATTTTTTAAAAATGTCTTACCTAAATGTTTAGTTAATAAATCATATCTTCTTCTACCATCAAAAATTCTAAGCTTTATATCACAAGGGCTTTCTTTCTTAATATTTTCTATTACTTTTAAAATAGCTGTAATTGGATCTATTACATTTTTAAGACTTGATTTTGAAACATTATAAACTTTTTTTAAATCTAAAATTGGAATTGTTCTATAATATAACTCTTTGTTATTTTTAGGCCAGTTAACATTAGTATATCTTTTATTACTATTTAAAATTCCATTAACTAAAAAATTATCAGCTTTCCATATGTTTTCTTCTTTGTAAGAGTTAGTTATTAATTCGCTTTCATAATTATAAAATAAGTCGAGAAACCCTTCTGACTTTGTTTTGGCACTTACCCTGATTTCATTACCTTTAATTAATACAGAAACAACAGATTTTCCTACACTTATATTTCCCAATTGAACATCATATAAATAATCTTCTGTAAAGCTATTAGCTGAAGACTGATTTACAAAGAAAATAGATATCAATAAACACAAAGTGAAATAAATGTGTTTGATGTTGTATAAAAGAAACTTTTTAATTATTAAAATTTTGCTCTCTTCTTATAGCTAGAACAGATGAAATAGTTGAAACACAAAAAGGAACACAAAAGGTTAGCATTACTTTCATCCAATTAGTGTCTGACATTGTTCCAAGTATAATATGATCACCATGATTTATTAAAGCTAAAACTACGCCAACTATTAACGCCATTTTAAAGGCACGTAAAAGAACATCTGACCTTGTTGCTATTGCAAACATTTTAAAAAACCTGTTAATAAATATTTATAAAAATATAATAAAGTTTTAATAAATTAAAGATATAATGATTTTAACATATATTTTCTACAATAAAGCTGATGTAATTCCTAAATTCTTTTTCTATAATTTGAGGTAGCCATGTTAATAAAAAATTTTGTAAGAACTTTCTCTAGTAATGAAGATTGCGAACTTTTTGAATCAATTCTTGAAACTAGATGGCCTAATTTACTTCAATCGGTTAAAGGAGTTAGATTTAGAGCGATAAAAAACCCTCAAACTCCTAATGTTAGTGTAGTTTTATGGGAATTTCCCGACGCTGATTCCATGAAAAAAATAGAGAAACTTATTGAAGATAACATAGCTAAATATGTTAAAACTTTATCTCCTAAAACTGTTCATTTTGTTGGAGCTGTTACACAGGATTTTGGTGAAACTTCTTTCTAAAAAATATATTCCGTTTTGAAATATAAAAAAAATTGAATTAACAACTATTAATTCATTACCAGTAACCATTAATAGCTTTTATTCTTTGGGAAAAATATTCTATTTTTTGATCTGCATTTTTACCTAAAATTTCAAAACTCTTTTCTAAAACTTGTTCAATTACGTTTATCATTGGTGCCATATTATATAATCTATTCATTTTTAAAATAGGGACTTCTACCACAAAATCAGAGTGTTGAGCTAGAGGAGAAAGATTATTATCTGTAAAAGATAGTGTCTTTATTTTCATAGATTGAGCGGTTTTAATTAATTTTACAGTTTCGCTTGAGTATGGAGTTGTTGAAAAAGCTACTAATAAATTATTTTTACCAAAATGAACAAAATCTTGTGCGGCTGAAAGTCCTGAGTCAGGCATTAAATAAAAATTGTCAAATACCATTCTCCCCATATAATTCATATATAGGGCAAAAGATTTTGCGCTTCTAAAACCAGAAATATAAACCTCATTTGATTCGGTTAAAACTTTAGCTGCAAGTTCAATTGAGTTTTTTATATTGTTTTCATCTATAATATCCAAATCTAATTTTGGGTTTTTTTTTATATTTGGATAACATTCTAGACGTACAGCTAATTGAAAATCTGAATAACCTGTATACCCCCATAATTTATTAAGTCTAGAAACAGAAAGAGCAGAAACATCTGCTTTTTTTGCTGTTTCTCTTATTGTTTGAAAAGGAATTTCATTTAAGTTCAATAGAATGGAATTACTAGCTTGTTTTAATTTAGGAGTTAAGTTGTTGTGATGTAATTTAATTTTATCAATTAATTTCATCATGCAATCCTTGAATAATAGTTATATTACATATGTAACATTTTATTTTAAAATATAACAATTGTTTTTTATATTCGTTGTTGTAGTGTAATGTACATTATTAATTCAATATGGGAGGAATATTATGAATTTTAAAAAACTAATAGTGGGAGTAATAGTTGCAGGCTTTGCAGCTATAACAATGACTGAAGCATCTGCTCAAAAGTTTGTGTCTATAGGTACAGGCGGAGTTACTGGCGTTTATTATCCAACTGGCGGAGCTATTTGCAGACTAGTTAACAAGGATAGAAAATCACATGGTATACGCTGCTCTGCAGAATCAACCGGTGGTTCAGTATATAATATTAATACTGTTCGTGCTGGCGAATTAGAATTTGGAGTTGCTCAATCTGATTGGCAATTTCATGCCTATCATGGAACGTCAAAATTTAAAGATAAAGGTAAATTTAGTAAACTTCGTGCTGTTTTCTCAGTCCATCCAGAACCATTCACGTTAATTGTGAGAAAAGATTCTGGGATAACTTCTTTTGAGGGATTAAAAGGGAAAAAAGTTAACGTTGGAAATCCTGGTTCTGGACAAAGAGCTACAATGGAAGTTGTAATGGAATCATTCGGAATGAAAATGAGTGATTTTTCTTTAGCTGCCGAACTTAAAGGTTCTGAAATGGCACAAGCCATTTGTGACGGCAAGATAGAAGCAATGATTTATACAGTAGGACATCCTGCAGCCGCGGTTAAAGAAGCTGCATCTAGCTGTGACGTTCAATTAGTTTCTGTAAAAGGAGCTCCTATTGATAAATTAATTAAAGACAACTCATTTTATAGAGTAGCCGAAGTTCCAGCAGGCATGTATACAGGATCTCCTAATAAAACAACTACATTTGGTGTAGGAGCTACTGTTATAACATCTTCAGACGTATCTGAGAAAGTTGTATACACAATTGTAAAAGCAACATTTGATAACTTTTCTGACTTTAAAAAGTTGCATCCAGCATTTAAAAATTTGAATGAGAAACAAATGATTAAAGATGGATTATCTGCTCCCCTTCATCCTGGAGCTATTAAATATTATAAAGAACGTGGTTGGATGTAATAAAATTGCGCAGACGTTTGTAATGTCTGCGCTAAAATATTTATATTAATAATTTTATTGTAATTGATAAAACGTCTTGCATAGAAATCTAATAATATGAAGTACTTTAAAGCAATTTCATCTCCTCATAATTATAATCAACGAGAACCATCCTTTGGTAAGGTTATTTCTTTAATTTGTATAATATGGTCATTATTTCAACTTTGGATTGCCTCAGATTTCCCTTTTTATTTAAGTGCCCTAACTAAATTAAATTTAGTTTTTAATGGGCAAGAAGCTAGACAAATACACTTAGCCTTTGGCTTAGGGTTATGCTTGTTAGCTTATCCAGTCATAAATAAAATCAACCCATACGTAGATAAATTAAACCAATTGATATTAGCTTTTCTTGCTGTTTCGGCTTGTTTGTATTTATATATATTTAAATTAGATATTTCTAATAGAGCAGGATTACCAACTAATTTTGATGTATTCTTTTCAATTACAGGGATCTTATGCATAGGAATTGCTGTTTACAGATCTCTTGGATTACCATTATTAGTAGTAGCTAGTTTATTTATATTCTATGTCATGTTTGGTCATCTTGATTTTATTCCCGAAACAATGAAATGGAAAGGAGCTTCCCTTAATAAAGCTTCTTGGCATTTTTGGATGCAAACAGAAGGAGTATTTGGCGTTGCTTTAGGAGTATCAACTTCTATGATCTTTTTATTTGTCCTATTCGGAGCTTTATTAGAAAAATCTGGTGCTGGAAATTATTTCATTAAACTATCTTTCGCGGCCTTAGGACACCTTAGAGGAGGCCCAGCAAAAGCAGCTGTTGTTGCTTCTGGGTTGTCTGGTATTTATTCAGGATCATCAATTGCCAATGTAGTCACTACTGGAACATTTACAATTCCACTTATGAAAAAAACTGGCCTCTCTGCTGAAAAAGCTGGGGCTATAGAAGTAGCATCTTCTACTAATGGTCAATTAACACCTCCTGTTATGGGAGCTGCAGCCTTTTTAATTTCAGAGTTCACAGATGTTAGCTACTATGAACTTATTAAATACGCGGCTTTGCCTGCACTTGCATCATATGTTGCTCTTTTTTATATTGTACATCTTGAAGTAATAAAATTAGGCTTAACGGGTCTTAAAAGAGATACTCCATCAAAGTCTTTTTTAAGAAAATTTACAGGATTTTTAATTGGCTTTATAATAGTTAGCTTGCTGGGAACTATTATAAATATTTTATTCTCTTGGACAAACAACATTGATCCAATCATAACATTTATATCAGCTGTTATTATTTTTATTAGTTTCTATATTTTTTTTATATGGCGCGCATCTAAAAACCCTGACTTAACTTTAGGTTTAAATGATGAAGAAATGAAAAATTTGCCTACTGTTCAATCTATAGCAATCACCGGCTATTATTATCTTTTACCAATCATTGTATTATTATGGTGTGTTTTAGTTAGTAGATTATCACCTTCCCTATCAGCTTATTGGGCAAGCCTGTCTATTATTTTTGTATTATTAACTCAACGACCATTAAAAGCTTTTTTTAGAAAGCAACATATAAGTTATAAATTATGGAAAAATGGTATTTGCGACTTGCTTCAAGGCTTAGAAAAAGGTGCGAAAAGCATGATTACTATTGCAATAGCAACTGGAATAGCTGGAGTTATTATTGGCACTGTATCATTAACTGGAGCACATCAGTTTATAGGTGAATTTGTAGAAAATGTTTCATCAGGTAATTTAGTTGTTATGCTTATCCTAGTAGCTTTTATGAGCTTAATATTAGGAATGGGTCTTCCTACGACTGCAAACTATATTGTTGTTTCTTCATTGATGGCACCCGTCATAGTTATGGTAGGGGCTCAAAATGGGTTAATTGTCCCTTTAGTAGCAGTACATCTTTTTGTATTTTACTTTGGTATTTTAGCCGATGACACTCCTCCTGTTGGATTAGCTGCTTTTGCTGCAGCAGCAATATCAAAAGGGGATCCTATAAAGACGGGTATACAAGGTTTTAGTTATGATATCAGGACCGCCATACTTCCATTTATGTTTATTTTTAATACTGATATTCTTTTAATTAATGTTAATTTTTTTGATGGAATAATAGTTGTTATTACAGTTATTCTTGCGATGCTAGCTTTTTGTTCAGCAATTCAAAATCATATGTTAGTTAAGAATAAATTATATGAATCAATATTGCTTATTGTAATTGCGTTTAGCCTCTTTAGGCCTGATTTTTGGCTAGATAAAGTCCAATCGCCCTTCATTGAGTTCCCAGGAAACAAAATTGTTCAATTAATTACAAATGATAAATCACCTATTAACTTATCTGGAAATATCTCCGTTAGAGTAGAGTTTTTAGGGCCTGATTTTGATAATCCAGAAAAATTAATAAAAAGAAATTCAATCATTATATTTAATGAAAAACTAAACATTGATGAAAGAATAAAAGATGCCGGATTGATTTTAAATATTCAAAATGGAGAAGCCTTAATTGAAGAGCCATTACCTGGAAGTGCTCTATTTCAAGAAATGAGAACTTTTGACTTTTATGCGGATCAACCAGTTGTTTTAAAAACAATTTATATTAAAAAAACTGATAGATTAATGAAAGAGATTTTTTACCTACCTTCTTTGTTGATATTAATTTTAATATACTTCAATCAATATACACGAAGGAAAAAACTAAAAAAGGAATCTTAAATGAAAACTAGCCATGTTTTCCCTCGCCATACTAATTATGATTTACCTTTTGCAGTTAAAGGTGATGGCTGTTATATAATTGATAAAAATGGTAAACGATATCTTGATGCCTCAGGCGGAGCTGCTGTTTCATGTCTTGGTCATTCTGATGAAACTATTAGAAAAGCTATAATTAAACAGACAGAAGAATTAGCATTTGCACACACTTCTTTTTTTACCAACGATCCTGCAGAAAAATTAGCAACTCTTCTAGCTAACAATTCTCCTGAAGGTATCAATAAAGTATATTTTGTTTCAAGTGGATCAGAAGCTGTGGAAGCTTCTTTAAAATTAGCCAGACAATATTTTGTTGAAATTGGTGAACCTGAAAGACATCGAATTATTTCTAGAAAACAAAGTTACCATGGAAACACATTAGGTGCTCTTGCTGCGGGAGGAAATATTACACGTAAAACCTACTTTGAAAAAATTATGCTTGAAACTAGTTCTATTTCTCCTTGTTATCCATACCGTAATAAAAATAATAATGAAACTGAAACGGAATATGGATTAAGAGTCGCTAATGAACTTGAAGATGAGATAAGAACTCTTGGCGCAAAAAATGTTATGGCTTTTATTGCAGAAACAGTTGTTGGAGCTACAGCTGGCGCAGTAACGGCTGTACCAGGTTACTTCAAGCGTATTCGAGAAATATGTGACAAATACGGCATATTACTCATTCTTGATGAGGTGATGTGTGGAATGGGGAGAACAGGTTCATTATTTGCATGTGATGAAGAAAAAATAATACCTGATATTATTACTATAGCTAAAGGTTTGGGAGCTGGATATCAACCTATTGGGGCAATGATGTGTCAAGATTATATATATGACGCGATATCAAATGGAAGTGGCTTTTTTCAACATGGCCATACATACCTAGGCCATCCTATTGCTTGTGCTGCTTCGCTAGCAGTTTTAACAAAGTTAATAGATGAAGATATGTGCAAACAAGTAAAAGAAAAGGGAAATATTCTTCAAAGAACTTTACAAAGAGTTATTGGCCAAAATCAATTTGTAGGCGATATTAGAGGAAGAGGTCTATTTAGAGGAATAGAAATAGTTAAAAACAAGTCTACTAAAGAACCATTTCCTAAGAAATTTAATATTGCTAATAAAATTAAAAAAGAAGCATTAAATATAGGTTTAATTTGTTATCCGATGCAAGGCACAATTGATGGTAGTATAGGTGATCATATTTTGCTAGCTCCACCCTTTATAATTAATGAGAATGAAATTAATGAAATTTCAATTAAATTAAAATCTACAATTGAAAATGTATGTGATGAATATAAATAAATTTTAATCTAAAGAAAAATAACTATTATGAGTTTCTTTAACTAAACCCCTAAAAATTTTTGAGCAATTTCATTTGTAAGTTTTTTGGAGGCTCCATTCCACACGGTTTTTCCTTTTTCAAGAATATAAAAATTATCTGCCAATGCTAATAATTGTTTAAGTGATTTATCTATAATTAATATAGATATATTTTTTGATTTTAACTGTTCTATGACCTTCCAAATTTCAGATCTAACAGTTGGAGAAAGACCTTCAGTTGCTTCATCTAAAATTAATAGTTTTGGATTTGTCATTAAAGCTCTTCCAATAACCAACATTTGCTGTTCTCCACCTGATAAAGATGAAGCTAATTGATAATTTCTTTCTTGTAACCTTGGAAATAAATTGTAGATATCCTCCAATGACCAATCACCATCTCTTGCCGTTGCAATTAAGTTCTCTAAAACCGTTAAGTTTGAAAATACCCTTCTACCTTCTGGAACTAAACCAATACCATTTTGAGCAATTTTAAAGCTAGGCTGTCCAGATAATGAAAAACCATCAAAATTTATATCACCTTCATATCTATGCATTAAACCACAAACTGAATTAACAGTTGTTGTTTTTCCCATACCATTTCTACCAAGCAAAGCTACAACTTCACCTTTTTTAATTTCTAAATTTACATCAAATAAGGCTTGGCTTGCTCCATACCATGATTTAAGTGATTTTATTTCTAAAAGAAAACTCATGTAATTTCATAGCCTAAATAAACATCATGGACTATAGGATTAGCTTTTATTTCCTCTACAGTTCCCGTAGCAACAATTTTTCCATACACTATAACGGATACCCTATCAGCAAGAGCAAAAACAGCATCCATATCATGCTCAATTAATAAAATAGGAGAGTTTAATTTAATTCTTTGAAATAAATTAATCATCATTTTAGTACCTATTTCATCTAGACCTGCCATAGGTTCATCAAACAAAAATACCTTTGGTTTCATTGCAAGAGCTAAACCAACTTCCAGTTTCCTTCTTTCACCATGGCTTAATTCTGACGCTATCACCTTACTTCTATCCTCTAATTCTATTTGTAAAAGTATTTCTTTTGCTTCAGAAAAAAGTTTGCTGTTGCTATTTAAACTCTTAAATAATTGAAATGTTTTTTGTGATTTTTCTAAAAGAGAAAGAACTATATTTTCTAAAGCTGTAAATTTTGGAATAATAGATGAAACTTGAAATGTTCTTGATATACCTATCTTCGCTCTTTCTACGTCATTTAGATCTGTAATATCTTCTTGATCTAAGATTATGGAACCCATATCATGTTTAACCGTTCCAACAATCTGCTTAATTAATGTTGATTTTCCCGCTCCATTTGGTCCAATCAAAGCATGAATTTCGTTAAATTTTAAATCAATAGTAATTTGATCAGTAACTTTAAAAGCACCAAATGATTTTGATAGATTTGTTATATTTAAAATCTGATTATTCATAATTTATTTTTTTATCAAAAAGACCCATTATACCAGAACGTGCGAAAAGAATTTCCAAAATTAAAATTAAACCTAACCAAAATTGCCAATTCTCTGTATAAAGTCCAAGAGTTTGTTCTAAAATTATAAAAAAAGCTGCTCCAAGTAAAGGGCCATAAATCCTGGCTATTCCGCCAAGAATTACAAACACCATAATTTCTCCTGAAGTATGCCAATTAAGCATTGAAGGACTTACAAATCTATTTAAGTCTGCATATAGAGATCCCGCTAAACCTGTTATAGCCCCTGAAAAAACGAAAACTATTAGTTTAACTTTAAACGTTTCTATGCCAACAGATTTAACTCTTTCTTCATTTTGTTTTGTAGCCTGTAATGCCATACCATAAGGAGAGTTAATTAACTTAGAAGTAATAAATATTGCGATAAAAAACCATACCAAACAAATTAAAAAAAAGTTTAGTGGGTTCATTGTATTAATAAACGGTAGAGTATTTCTCATATGCATAGAAAGCCCATCTTCTCCTCCATAACTAGGCCAACTAATAGAGAAATAATATAACATTTGAGCAAACGCTAAAGTAATCATTATGAAATAGACCCCGCTTGTTCTTAATGAAAGCAATCCTATTAACAAAGAGAAAAAAGCACTAATGATAATAGCTAATGGCCAAATAATTAACATTTCTGATGTACCCGAAATAGCTAATGGTATCTCAAATAAAAGCTCTCCATTCAGAGCGTGCTTTGACATTATAGCAGCAACATATCCCCCAATTCCAAAAAAAGCTGCATGCCCAAAAGAGATAAGTCCTCCATAACCAAGAGCTAAGTTTAATCCAATTCCTGCAATCCCTAAAATAATTACTTTAGTAGCTAAAGTAATATAGTAAGGTTCATTAAATATTATTCCAATTGCTGGAATAATTAATAACAATAAAAAAACCCATTTATTAAAAAATTGTTCTTTAATCATTACTCACTCTTTCCAAACAATCCAGAAGGTTTTAGAAGTAATACGGATGCCATCAATATATATATTAACATTGAACCTATTGAAGAACCCAATGATGAAGCATTTGAAGAATCCATAAAATAGTTTAAAAAAGTGGGCAAGAAAACTCTTCCAATTGTATCTGTAACTCCTACTAAAATAGAACCTATAAATGCTCCCTTAATAGATCCTATTCCTCCAATAACTATGACAACAAAAGCTAAAATTAAAACTGGTTCACCCATTCCGACTTCAATGGATTGAATAGCTCCAATCATTGCCCCTGCCAAACCTGCAAGTGCTGCTCCTATTGCAAATACAATTGTATAAAGCTTGCTTATATCAACTCCAAGGGCAGATATCATTTCACGATCATTTTGTCCGGCTCTTATACGAATTCCTAATCGAGTTTTAGAAATCAAAAAATAGAGACCTAATGCTATTAATATGCCTATTAAAATAATAAACATTCTATATTTTGAATAAATTATATTAAACGACAGAAGAATACTTCCATCCAAAGAACTGGGGATATTTAGATATAAAGGAAAAGCTCCAAATAACCATCTTACACCTTCAGATAACAATAATATCAAGGCAAAAGTAGCTAAGACTTGATCTAAATGATCTCTTTTGTACAAATGCCTGATAATTAAAACTTCAATTAACACTCCAGCAATTGCAGCAGCGGATAAACTTGCTGCCAAGGCAATCCAGAAAGAGCCGGTCAAACCAGCAACAATGCTAGCAGCAAAAGCTCCTATCATATAAAAAGAACCATGCGCAAGATTAATTAATCCCATTACACCAAAAATGAGAGTTAATCCTGCAGAAATTAAAAAAAGCATTATTCCAAATTGGATGCCATTTAAAAGTTGCTCTATGAATAAGATGAGTGCCATTTAAACTATATGAACAAGGCGAGCATTAGTAATACTCGCCTTATTATTTATTTTACATTTTACATTCGGAAACATAAACATTTGAATGATCTTTAAGCCCAACTGAAATTATTTTATTGGTTAAAATCTTACCTTCCTTTATAACTTCACGAACATATATATCTTGTATTGGATGATGATTTTTAGAAAACTTAAATTTACCTCTAGTTGATGAAAAATCAGCTTTTCTTAATTCATTTCTAAATTTATCAGTATCTTTGATCTTTGCTTTAGACATTGCAGAAATTAAAAGTTTTCCTGTATCGTAACCTTGAGATGCGTATAAAGATGGCAACCTTCCATAAGCAGATTTAAAATCATCTACAAATTTTTGATTTGCTGTGTTTTTAATATCCTTTGACCATTGTGATGTGTTTTTAACACCTAACGCAGCATCACCAACTGCTTTAAGAATCCCTTGGTCAAAGGAAAAAGCTGGTCCTACGACCGGAATCTTAATTCCTGATTGAGAGAATTGTTTCATAAAACCTATGCCCATTCCCCCTGGCAAGAAAAAGAAAATGCTATCAGCTCCAGATGCTCTGATTTGAGCTATCTCAGCTGCATAATCTTTTTGACCTAGTTTAGTATATATTTCACCCGCAAGTTCACCTTTAAAAAATCTCTTATATCCTGTAAGGGCATCTTTGCCAGCAGGGTAATTAGGAGCAAGAATAAAAGATTTTTTAAAACCTGCAGAGTTTGCATATCCTCCAGCTGCTTCATGCAAGTTATCATTTTGCCAAGCAACGTTAAAATAATTTTTATGACAACCTTTACCAGCCAAAGCAGATGGGCCAGCATTAGGCGACAGATAAAATTTTCCTTGATTAACTGTTGCAGGAACAACTGCCATAGCTAAATTTGACCAGATTATTCCTGTCAAAACATCAACTTTATCTGACTGTATCATTTTATCTGCTAACTGAACTGCAATATCAGGTTTTCTTTGGTCATCTTTGATGATTACACTAATATTTTTATTATTTTTAACAGCAAGCATAAAACCGTCTCTTACATCAATTCCTAATCCAGAGCCTCCTCCAGATAAAGTAGTAATCATTCCAACTTTAACCTTATGACCGTCTGCATTTACAGATCCTGAAGACATCAATAATAATGCCCCAAATATCATTGTTAATTTATTCATTTTGATCCCCTAAACAATCTTTTTTAAACTAGAATCAAAAAATACCTAATTATTAGATTAAAGGCAAAATATTAAATAACTTAAAAAAATTTCAATTAATTAAAAATCTATATCCATTCCATTTATAGAAAATGTTTTGCCGTTAAAACCCTGATCCATTTTTTCGATTTCAGTCATATTATCACTATCAACTCTTTTATATGGATTTTTTTTTATTTGCTCTAAACGGCTTTCCTTTTTAGGTAGCCTTTTTTTAGATAGATTATTTTTTAACCATTTCAACATTTTACTTAATAACCTTACGAGTAGCCAGCTGACAATGTCTTAACTTTTTAAATCTGTATTTTGCAAAATAATTATAAATTAATTTTGTAAGTTGATTAATAATTGGTAATTTTACAATAACAGCTAAAATATTCCAATATTTTAGCTGGCTCCATATTAAAATAAATGCATCAACACCAATTTTTAAATTTAATTTTTTATCTTGTGCATGTAATAGCATCAAGGCATCGTGTTGTGAAACTTGAATATGTTTTAAATCACTTGGTTTTGTGGCTATATCAAACCAATCAAAAACATTCTTAGGAGCGATCTTTATATAATAATTAATTTCTTTACTACAAAGACCACACTTTCCATCATAAAAAACTTTAATCACACCCACACCTATAACTTTATTAAATAAATCTTGAAATGTTAACCGCTAAACTTGAACCTTTTCCAATTATACAAGACCATAGATTTTCATATGTATTGTTTAATTGTAAGCCTTTATTTTTTTTTGCTTCTAGTTGATGTTCAATTTCTTCATTACAACAAATTTGAAGTACTTGCAGAAGGTCAAAAGATAATGAATTATTAAATAAAAAATCTATTTGCTCTTGATAGTGTTTCTCAACAAAATTTTCAACAGATTGGATGGTAATACAAAAAAACCTATAGCCAAACAAAGCCGATATAAAACCTAAACTAAACCCTAAAATTCTCCATAAAATTAAAAGTTTACTTCTTTTAGAGCTTGGCAAGATATGGCTCATTACAATCAAATGTTTCTTTTCTGTAATAAAATGTTCTTTTGCCATATTTCTAATAGATTTATTCCAAAAAACACACCTTGCTCCTATATAAATCCATACTGCTCCAGTCTCTCCAGCATGATTCGATCTGATCCAGCGAATCATGTTATCTGGAACAAACACTTTAGAAGATCTATAGCTTTCAATTATATTTATTTTGTTCATATTTTTTTTAATTACTTGTTTTGAGAGAAACTGAAATACAATTTATTTTCTAACTTATTTACTTAACCCTATAAACAAAAAAAACAAGAGTTTTATATTTGATATTATAGTTTTTTGGTATGTTAATTGCTCTGTTATTCTTAATATAGAGAGGAATTTTATGGAACCTTTATCAGTTTTATCAATTATAATTCAGTTAGCAACAGCTTCACCTCAACTGAATAATCTATTAATAGAAAAAAAAGAAAAACCTTATACTAGAACTGAAACTATAGAGCTTTATAGAATAAATATGATTGATATAAGCAATAGAAAAAAAAATTAACTAGCTATATTCTATAATATTTATATTTATATTTATATTTATATTTATCTATTTGTAATGCTTGACTTAAAAAAAATCATTAATTAAAATTAAAATCATTAATTAACATTAATTGATTTATGGGGGGGTAAATAATAATTAACAAATAAATTACATCCAAATAACAATGAAATAAATAAGTATATTTTTAAATACTTATAACATTACTAAAATACCCAGCTAATGCTGGTTAATCTTTATGGAGGAAATTAAATGATTAAATCTAAAATGCTTTTCAAATTAGGAACCAGCTTTGTTGCTCTTGCTACAGCTGTTACTTTCTCAACAGTGTCAGCTATAGCCGCAGATAGTAGGCCAGCTCTTGAAGTTGTAACTCACGCAGGAGCTGGTGGCGGAACTGACGTTAACTCAAGAATGATGATGATTCGTGCTAGAAGAGAACTAAAACAAGATATGGTTGTTGTTAATAAAAAAGGTGGCAGCGGCGCTGCATCTATGAATTATTTTATGACACGACCTGCCGATGGAAATACCATACTTACATTCACAGTTGGTCACGCTATTGCAATGGCAATGGGGAAAACTAAATTAAAAATAGAAGACATAGCCCCTATTGCAAGAGGTACAAACGATCCTCAAATTTTAATGGTTAATTGTAAAAAAAGTCCTTATAAAACACCTGAAAGCTTTTTAGCAGGCATGAAAAAAGGTGATAAGATTAGCTTTGGAGGAACTCATACCGGAACTATTGATCATCTAACTGCTTACTTATGGGCAAAGAAAATAGGAAAACCAATGCCTAAATATATAGCTTTTAAAGGTGGTGGCGAACTTGCTACTCAGGTAGTAGCTGGATCAGTAGATGTTGGAATATTAAATCTATCTGAAGCAGGAGCTCCTATTGAAGCTGGAGACTTATGTCCATTAATTATTTTAGGTTACGACCCAATGGGACCTATACCTAAAGCAAAAACAGCTAAATCTCTTGGTGTTGACTTAGTTCTTTCTACTACTAGAGGATTTGTTACTCATGCAGGAACGGATCCAGCAAGAGTAGCAGCTATGGAAGAAAGTATAACTAAAGCAATGAAACATTCATTGTATCAAGCTTACCTTGCAAATTCAGGACTAGACAACACTTCTCCGCAAGCTTCTGCAGCATGGGGAAAACAAATCAAATTTATGGTTAGCGAATTTGGACCTGCTTTAAAAGAAATGGGTCTTATAAAGTAAACACTTTAAATTAATTTAGATGCCCTTAATTAAGGGCATCTAAAGGTAAAATTATGCAAAAAAAACTATATATAACTCCAATATTTCTGGCACTTTTTTCAATTGCAATTATTTTGATATCACTGCAATTTGATACTTCTCCTGAAATGATCGTTGGCGACAGTATGCAAGCGCGTACATTTCCTATTTTTTTAATGGTTATAAATTTAATTTTAATTAGTTTTCTTTCACTACAATTTTTTAAAAATTATCCAAAAAGAATTGAATTAGAAATATTTACAACTTGGTTTACCATTTTTCTTTTCTTACTTTTTTATTTCTTAACAATTACAACTGATATGTTTATTGGAATAACGGTCTGCATGTTTTTAATGGGTTATACATGGGGAGAAAAACGTTTATGGGTAAATATATGTAACGCGATTATTACCCCTGGAGCAATATTTATACTTTTTGATTATGTGTTAAAAATTAGATTTCCAAGAGGCATACTAACAAATATTTATTATGGATAGATAGAGAGAATTATGGTTGAATTATCAGCAATGGCATCGGTTTTCACCGACCCATACTTAATAGCATTAATTTTTGCTACAACAATACTAGGTATAATTATAGGTGTCTTACCAGGCCTTGGTGCTACGACAGGTGCGGCATTATTGCTACCTTTTACATTAACCATGGAACCTGTTCAGGCAATAGCCGTTCTATCAACCATTTATGTTTCTGCCACATTTGCCGGCTCTATAACTGCTATTTTAATTAACACACCTGGGACTTCTGCTTCTGCAGCTACTACATTTGATGGATATCCATTAGCACAAAAGGGAGAGGCAGGGCGTGCCCTAGGTATTGCTGTTGTATCAAGCACAATAGGAGGTGTTTTTTCCATTATTGTTTTATGTATTGCAGCTCCTCTATTAGCAAGAGTTGCTTATGAATTTCGTCCACCTGAGTACTTTGCTCTTACTATTTTTGGCTTGTCAATGTTAGCTAGCATTAGCGCTGGAGGAGCTACAAAAAACCTTATTGGCGGTGTTTTTGGGGTATGGCTATCTACTATAGGAGCTGAAAGAGTTACTAATATTGAACGATTTATGTTTGGAAATTATGAGTTGTACGAAGGGTTATCTTTTGTCCCTGTTTTTATTGGCCTTTTTGCAATTTCAGAAATGTTAGTGCAATCTAAAACTGTCAATCTAATTATAGAAACTGTGGCACTAAAGGCTGTTAAATTGCCAACTAAAGAAGATTACAAAAAAATATGGAAAACAATCTTGCGATCATCCGGCATAGGTACTTTTATTGGTATATTGCCTGCTGAAGGAGCTACAGTTGCTTCTATGATTGGTTATTCTGAGGCAAGAAGATGGTCAAAAAATAAAGAAGAATTTGGTAAAGGTTCGATAGAAGGTATTGCCGGAGCTGAAGCAGCTAATAATGCAGCTACTGGTGGAGCAATGGTTCCAACTATGGTGCTAGGTATTCCTGGAAGCGGAACAACTGCTATAATTTTAGTAGGTCTAATGGTTCATGGATTAAGACCTGGAGCGTATTTATTTACTGAGCAAGTAGACACAGTATATCAAATTTTTGGCTCAATGTTATTAGCTAATTTTATGTTTATGGCTATGGGACTTTATGCAGCTAAATTATTTGCTAGAGTTTCGTTAATACCAAGACCTATGTTATGGCCAATTGTATTTGCTTTGTCTGTAATTGGTGCTTATGCCATACAACAATCCACTCTTGATATTTGGATAGCTTTAATTTTTGGGGTTATTGGATTTTTTGCAAGAAGACATGGATTTGCGGTTGCTCCCATTGCAGTTGGTCTTATTTTAGGTGAAATGGTAGAAAGTAATCTTCAAAACTCATTGAAAATGTTTGATGGACAGTGGTGGATGATTTTAACTCAGCCATTAGCTGCGTTTTTTCTTGTACTTGCATTTCTTGGATTATGCGGGCCTTACATATATGGCGTGATAACAAAACAAAAAGACTAAATTACGTAATTAAAAAATATTACTAATAGTTATAGCGTTCCACATTAAGTTTAAAGAAATCAAAGTTAAAACAACATTAAGCACTATTTTAAAATATTTATGGCCAAGCTTTACAAGAACTTTTTTTCCTATAAGAGTTCCGATGAAACCACTAATGATCATAGCTATAATTAGAAGAGAATATTCAGCATAAGCAAATCCTACAAATCCAAATACAATAACCTTTATAAAATGTTGAATAGTCATTAAAGCAGAATGAGTTGCTAGATGTTTAATCGGCTCTAACTTCATAGTTTTTACCATTCCTGCTACAACAGTACCAGAAGCACCAAAAAACATAGTTAAAAAACCCGTAAAAACCCCTCCAAACAATACGTGAGTTGCACCTATAGCTGGTATTTTTCCAAAAACAGACCATAAAATAAATATCCCAACAGCTAATTGAATTAACCAAGGCTCTATTTGAATAAAAAGTGAACCTCCAAGTGTGGCGCCTAAAATGGTGCCTAAACAAAATGGAATTAATGGTCCTGTTTTTATGTCTTTAAAAAAAATTATTGCCCTTCCCATATTAGAACCTATTTGAACTATTCCATGTATAGGAAGCAAAGCAATAGGAGGCAGTTTAAGCGCAAGCAATCCTAATAATATTGCGCCACCTCCTATTCCAAAGGCTGCGCTGACAAATGAAGTTATCATGCTTGCAATAATTAAAAAATAAACTGTAAATTCAGATAATTCTACTGGCATATATAATACTTTTAATTTTTAAGAGCGTGAGGAGGAGGAGCAAAATAACGTGGCATTTCACCTACTGAATGAACATTAACTTCAACTAAAACTGGTCCTACAAATTTGACCGCTTCGTCTAATATTTTTTCTAGTTCATTGGCATGATCAACTCTCTTATATTTCATTTTTGCAACTTTTGCTAAATCTTCAAAATTTGGCCCTATTAGATCTGCAAAAAATTTTCTTCCTCCATACATACTTTCTTGAATATGCTTTATAACTCCATAACCTTGATCATTCATTACCAAAAAAACGACATCACATTGCGTTTCTGCAGCTGTCCATAAATCAGGTAAATTTAGCATAAAACCTCCATCACCACACATAGCAATAGTTTTTTTACCTTCACTCCCTATTGACGCACCAATAGCTAAAGCCATGCCAGGACCAATAGCTGCGCCTACTGGATAAATATTTTCTTCTGGAGAATTGATTAGCATTAAACGGTTGCCCCACATACTATTGGAGATAGTAACATCTCTAACCCACCTTCCATCTTTTGGTAAAACTTTTCTAACAATTTCTGGAAAGTTTTTGTAAGCACCAAGTGTACTTTTATATTCATTAACAATGTTGTTTTTAAGATCATTAACCTCATTAGCCCATTTTTCTTCTAAACCAAGTTTTTCTGATAATCTATTAGCAAGCTCATCTAGAACTTTTTTAGCATCTCCACAGTGAAAATGATTCGTTTGATATGTTCTGTTTTCTGCATCTGGATCTATATCTATTTGTATAATATTCTTAGGTAATTCAAGAGACATATCTCTAGTTTCATGCCCTCTTAATCTACTTCCAACCACAATCATTAAATCTAAAGTTTTATAGAAATCTTCAATCAAAGGAACCGCGTTAAAGGCGCCTAAACTCATTTTATGACTTTCCGGAACAACTCCTCTACCTAACGTACTAGTGACAACAGCAAATCCCATTTCTATAAATTTTTCTACCTGTTCTCTAGCAAACTTAGCTCCATTGCCTACCCATAATATCTTTCTATTACATGAACTTATTATACTCTCCATTTTGTCAAAAGAAGACATGTCACCTATTTCTGAATTAATATCTGGTAATTTAATTTGATCTAGAGCTATAGGTCTTTCTATACTTGTTCTTTGAATATCTATTGGTATCTCAATTGAAACAGGACCCATTGGGGGAGTGAGAGCTATTTCTACAGCGTTTATTAATTTTTCAAGAACTTCTTGTGCATTATTAATTCTAATAGCTTTTTTAGAGATTGATTTAAGCATCCCTAATTGATCATAAACATCATGAACAGTACCTTGATTTTTATCTAGGTTTGCTGTGGCTGTTTGTCCAGTAAAATGAAGTACTGATGAACCAGCAAATCTTGATTCAATAATCGCACCAGCTGCATTAGCAGCTCCAGGACCAGTGCTTGTGAAAACAACTCCTAGACCATTGGTTGCTCTTGCATATCCATCGGCCATATGACCCGCTCCCATTTCACCCCTAGCTGGAACCATTCTAATAAAGTTACGTCTTCCAATTGCATCTAGCATTGGAATATTATGGACAGAAACAACTCCAAATACATTTTTAACACCATTTTGATATAAAAATTCTGAAACTAAGTCTCCTACATTATAAGTCGTCAAATAATCCCCCCATTCAACTTAAATAATAAACTAGTTAAATAACATTACATTATGTTTTAATAATATGTAAAATTATTAAAATGATGGGTATTAAGAAATGACTTTAAAAGTAAATGCTGAAACTTTAAAATCTTGGTTATCTGATAAGAATGAAATTGCATTTATAGATGTAAGGGAAATAGGACAGCACACTAAAGGTCATCCATTCTTTTCTATATCTATACCATATAGTTTATTTGAATTAAATTTAGAAATATTAATTCCAAATAAGAAAACTAAAGTGATTTTATTAGATCAAAATGATGGCATTTCAATTTTAGCTTATAAAGCAGCAACTCTAATAGGTTATAGCAATCTTTTTATTTTAGAAGAAGGAGTTAATGGGTGGATAAATGCTGGATACAAATTATTCGATGGAATTAACGTACCTAGCAAAAGCTTTGGTGAATTAATTGAACAATATTTTCATACTCCTTCGATAACCGCTAAAGAGTTAAATAAAAAACAAAAAAATAATGAAAATTGCATTGTTATCGATGGTAGGCCTTTTGATGAATATCAAAAGATGAGTATACCCAATAGCATATGTTGTCCAAACGGGGAACTTGCTTACAGAGTTTCCTCTCATGTAAAAGATATTAATACTGAAATAATTATTAACTGTGCAGGCAGGACAAGATCTATAATAGGCGCACAAACGCTAATTGATTTAGGCATTAGCAATAAAGTGAAAGCTTTAGAAAATGGAACTCAAGGTTGGTTTTTATCTGATCTTTGTTTAGAACATAACAAAAATAAATTTTTAGATATTAGCCCTAATAATATAGAAACAGAAAAATTACAGAATAAAATTTTGCAATTAATATCTAAGCTTAACGTATCTTTAATAGACCATAGAAAAGCTCAAGAATTAATTCTAGATGACACTCGGTCTACTTTCATTTTTAATGTTACTACTTCAAATAAAAATAGTAATCAAAATAGTTTTATTAAAAATGTTCCTGGAGGTCAGCTTGTACAAGCTACTGATAAATATATAGGTGTCTGGAATGCACGAGTAATACTTATAGATGATGGTGACTTAATCAGGGCAGGTACAACTGCCTCGTGGTTAAAAAAAATCGGCTATGAAACTTACATATTAAAAAAAGGGTTATTAGAAGTAAAAAAATTAAAATTAAAAAATCAAACAATCTTTAAAAAAGATAAATTAAATTTATTAAAGAGTGAAGATTTAATCAACCTTAAAAATACAATTGTATATGATATAAGATCTAGTAAAGATTATAGTAGAAAAAGACTAAAAAATTCAATTTGGTTAAATCGTGCTAATTTACATAAACAAAATATTAAAAATAATGATGCCATAGTAATAATCACTGATAACCTTGAAAAAGCTAGTTTGATTATTAAAGATTTAGAAGAAAAGAAATTAAGCCATCTAACTAAGGTTTATAAATGGTCTCAAAGCGAATTAAAGAATTATCCGCTTATTATGGATGAATCAATAAAATTTTTATCAGAAAAAATTTCTATCGACTATAATTTTCATACACATATGCGTCATAAAGGAAATAGAGAAGACGCAAAAAAATATCTTAAATGGGAAATTGATTTAATAAAAAAAATGGATAACCAAGAATTATCTCATTTTAAAATTTCTTAAAGTAATCTATTTTAATTTCATCTATCTATTTTTTTAAATAATTACTATTTCCCTACTGTACCTTGGCTAGACTTTTGGTCTTCTGCCTTAATATTGGATCTTTTAATATTATCTAAATTTACACCTTCTATCCTTAATAACCTTACAGGTTCTTTTCTTAAAGGAGAATGAACATCTCCTTGGGCATAAAAATGAACATCTCCTGATTTCATAATATATTTTTTATTAGGCTTAACATATATAACATCATCATCTGAGTTATCTTTTATAATTTCCCATTCGGTCATTTCTGTTTCACCATCAGCTTGTCCATATACTGCCCAACTTGATCCATGATCATGAGGAAAACCAATAGCTTCAGTGTGATAAACATGACCACAAATACAAAAACCTGTATCTTTATCTTCATATAAAACTTCTCTTGGCTTTTGATCAGAAGTTCTGTCAGGAAGATTGTCTGAGATAAAGTTTTTATCCATCAAAGCTTTCGACACAAAAGAACATATTCGACCTGAACCTTCTAATATTCCGTTAGTTTGAATGATATTTTTAATATCTAACGCTAATTCACTTAGTGTATAAGTCATTTCCCCTCCAAAAATTGTGTATTATGTTAAGATATGAAATTTTTATTTTCCCCAATGCAATGCAATTGGATTATATTTTTTTGCTAACCTTATTAAACCTTTTCTTGAATTTTCTTCTAACGAAGGAATAGGATGTCTACAAAAATCAGAATTTATAACCCCTCCTTCTTTCATTATTACTTTTGTAGCTCTAAAACCACATTGTCTGTTTTCATAGTTTATTAATGGTAAAATATGATCATACTTTTCTTCTGATTCTTTATTCTTCCCATCAAGAAAATCTAAAATTACTGGCCTAATAAGATCTGGTATCATTGCAGAACTCATATTACCAGTTGCACCAGCTTCTAAATCTGCAAATAAAGTTATACCTTCTTCTCCATCAAATGGACCTTCTATAAAATCTCCCCCTTCTCTTATAAGAACTCTTAATTTTGATGCGGCCTGAGCACATTCAATTTTAAAACACTTAACCATTTCGATTTCTTTTGCCATTTTAACAAGAAGCGGGACTGACAAATCAACTCCTGATAAAGGAGCATCTTGAACCATAATAGTAACACCAACCTCACCTACCTTTGAAAACTGTTCAAAGGTTTGATCTGGGGTCCCTCTCATTAATGCTCCATGATATGGAGCCATCATCATAATCATTTCTCCACCCAATTCTTTTACAAGCTTTGCTCTTGAAAAAGCTACATCTGTAGAAAAATGACTTACTGTTGTAATAACAGGAACTCTTCCAGCTATATGTTCAATACATAGCCTTGTAAGCATTTCTCTTTCTTTGTCAGATAATAAAAACTGCTCTGAATAATTAGCTAAAATACAAATCCCATCAACATTTTGATCAACCATACAATCAAGAACTCTTTTCATTCCATCTCGATCTATTTCTCCATTTAGATGGAAAGGCGTTGGAGCTACTGGCCAACATCCTATAAATTTATTAATAGACATTTATACTTCCTTCTTTTTTTCATGTATTTAATATGTTAATTATATTTTTTCATTTTGCCAAGTGTCTAAAGTAATACCTTCTTCACGTAATTTATTTTTTTGAATTTTTCCTGTTTGAGTTTTTGGAAATTCATCCATAACTCTAATATATTTAGGAATAGCAAATTTAGCTAAATTTACTTTAGCTTTAAGCAATAGATCATTATAATCTATAATAGCATTCTGATCCTTCATCAAAGCCACCATAACTTCATCCTCCATACCTTCTCCACCTTTTGCAGGAATAGCATAAGCTGCAGCTTCAGTAATTTCTGGTATTTCTAAAAAAGCTTGTTCAACCTCATAAGAAGAAATGTTCTCTCCTCGACGTCTAATACAGTCTTTTATTCTATCAACAAAAACAAAGTGACCTGATGCCTCCTTTATTCCAGCATCTCCAGTGTGAAACCAAAAATTTCTCCATGACTCAATTGTTTTTTCAGGCATTCCCATATACCCAGACATAAAGCCATACGGTTGTTTTGGTCTAACCATTATCTCGCCAACAAGACCATCCATTATAGGGATATCAGTTTCAGGATCTCTTATTTCAACTTCAAAAAACTTATCATAAATTTTTCCACATTTACCGTTACCATTTTCATTTTTTAAACCATAAATAGGAATATTTACTTCTGTCATACCATAAAGTGGCAAGACATCTTTTACTCCAAATCTTTCTCTAAAAATTCTTTCCGGTTCAGATGGCAAGGGTGCAGATCCTATTAAAATTAAATCGTGATCTTTATCAAATTTTGAAGGTGGCTGAGCAACCACAAAAGCTGCAATTGCTCCTAACATATTGGTATGAGTTACATTATATTTTCTTATATCATTTAGCCAATTAGATGCTGAAAAACGCATTCTTATAATAGCTTTAGCCCCTGTAATAAAACAAGCTAAAAGCTGCATAAATAATCCATTGGCATGAAATAAAGGAAGAGAAATATAAAAAATATGATTATGATTTAATTCATAATTTTCGATTGTACCGATCGCAAATAATACACAATGAGCATTGGGCATTAAAACTCCCTTTGACGGCCCTGAAGTTCCACTTGTAAACATTGTACAAACATCATCACTTGGTTTTCCAATGTAAATATCCTTTTCATCCATTAATTCATCTGAAAAAAGTTTTAAACAGTTTAGAGTTTTTGTATTTAATTCTGATACCTCAATTAAATTACTTACTTCATTAAAATAAGCTTCATCTACTATTACATAATTGGATTTAGAAATACTTATTTGATGGAGCAAAACACTTCCCTTTAGAGCTGTATTTAAAGCAACAAACATCACCCCAAGAAAGCTAGATGCTATCCAATAAGGAATAAATTCTTTTGGATTATCAATCATAACCGTAAGAGTATCACCTAGTTTAATATTTAACTTTTTTAAAATATGCGCTTTTTCTAAAGACTTAATTTTTAAATCATTGAATGTCCATTCAAAGCCATCAATAAAGCTTATAATTTTTCGTTCAGGATACATTGAAGATTGTGTTAAAATAATTTCTGGGATTAACCAATGATCAGGATTAGATAATTCTAGAAAAATATATGGGTTGCTTTGATCCATTTAATTTATAAAACCTTATATTATTTCAATGTTTTCAAGTTTATCAAGGTAAGAAGATATTATTAAATTTAGTTCCTTAGGTCTTTCAGCTTGAAGAAAATGTCCACAATCAAGAATATGACTTTCACAATTATTAATGATATCAACAAATTTTTTCCCAGACTTCAATGGTGTCATTTGGTCATATTGCGCTAAAACAGCTAAAGCTGGAATATTTATTTTCTTTGAAGCGTCTTCTCCATCCTGATATTCATTGCAAGCTTCTAAATCTAGCTTAAGAGCATCTTCTATATTCATATTCATTACATTAAAACCTTCACCAAAGTACGAATGACCAGGCCAACTTGCGATAGACATCGCACCGTCTTTACCATGCCCCCATGTCACCATCATTTTATATGCTTTTTTTGGATTGCTTGATGCAAGGTCTAATAAAAATTGATTAACAGAAATAGTATTAGATCCAGCGACGAAAATTATACCTTTTAATAATTCTGGATAAATTTTATTTAGCTCTAAACCTACTAAACATCCTTGAGAATGACCTACGAAGACTATATCTTTTGCTTTTAATTCTTTTAGTAAATCATAAATCCACTCAGCATTTTCTTTAATAGATCGACATGGATTTCCATCTGAAAAACCATGTCCAGGCATGTCTGGAACAATTACAGAATATCCTTTATAAGCAAAGTATCTAGCTTGTTGAACAAAGCTTAAATGATTTTGACCTGATCCATGAATAAAACAAATTGTAGTTTTATTTGTTTCTAGATTTTTACCACCGGTACCAACATACGTTTTTGCACCTTTAAAATTAATAAACATTAAAAATTCCTTATTTTATAAGCTTTTTAGCCGCTCTAAACCCTTTTTCGAAATCTTTCTTTATATCATCAATATCTTCTAATCCTACGGAAAGTCTGATCATATCATCAGTTAAGCCAGCTTCTTTCATAGCTTCTGAACTTAAATGAGAATGGGTTGTACTGCCTGGATGAATAAGAAGGGTTTTTGCATCTCCTACATTAGCAAGATGAGAGGCTAATTGAACAGATTCAATAAAAATTTGACCAGCTTTTCTTCCTCCTTTTATTCCAAAAACGATAATTGAACCTGATCCTTTCGGAAGTATTTTTTTTGCTACTTCATGATCGGGGTGAGTTTCTAAATCAGGATGCTTAACCCATTCAACTGCCTCATGATCTTTTAAATAAGTTAGTATTTCATGAGTGTTTTCCATATGTTTTTTCATTCTTAAAGGCAAAGTCTCTATTCCTTGCATTAAATAAAAAGCATTTGTTGGAGATAAAGATGGACCAAAATTATACATGCCCTCTGCTCTAATTTTAGCTGTTAATGCAGATGGACCAAACTCTTCCCAAAAACTAATCCCTCCTAAGGCAAAATGTGGTCCAGAAATAGTTGGAAATTTTTCTTTATCTCCCCAATCAAAATTTCCGCCATTTACTATTGCTCCACCAATTGCTATGCCATGCCCACCAAGCCATTTAGTTAAAGAGTGGATAACAATATTAGCTCCATAATTGAATGGTTGCATTAGGAATGGAGTATTAAAAGTTGCATCTAAAACAAGAGGTACACGATTCTTCTTACAAATTTCGGCAACCACAGGCACGTCCATTATATCTAATCCTGGGTTCCCTATCACTTCTCCAAAGACCATCTTTGTATTAGGTTTAATTGCTTTTTCAATTGCTTCAGGATCATTAGGATTAACAAAATCTGTTTCAACTCCAAATCTAGGCATTGTATGTTGAAGTAAATTAATATTTGCTCCATACATTTTACTCGAGGCGACAATATGATCTCCACTACTACACAAAGCTGTAACTACTAAATGCATTGCAGCCATTCCACTGGAACAGGCTATTGCACTAGTTCCTCCTTCTAATGCTGCTATTCTTTGTTCAAGCGCAGAAACAGTAGGATTAGAAATTCTTGAATATAAATGGCCTCCTACTTCCATATTATAGAGAGCCGCCGCTTCTTCAGTATCTTTAAAAACATATGAGGTAGTTTGGTAAATAGGAACAGCACGAGATCCGGTCTCTTTATCTGGAATATGACCCGCATGTAATGAGAGGGTATCAAATTTATAATTATCACTCATAATATTTCCTAATTTAACAATCTTTATTTATATAACTTTTTAATAATATCATTCTTTAATTTCATCCCTTAGTGTTTTTCTAATAATTTTTCCAGTTGTTGTCATTGGGAGATCATTAACAAACTCTATAATGCGAGGATATTCATGTGCAGCAAGTTTTAGTTTTACAAAGTCTTGAATGGTTTCTTTCATTTTTTTATTTTGATCTAACACATTATTTTTATCTTTCGGAATGATAAATGCTTTTATTATTTGACCTCTAATTTTGTCTGGAACACCAATAACCGCCACCATATCAACTTCAGAATGCGATAAAATACAATCTTCAACTTCACTTGGCCCTATCCTATAGCCTGAGCTATTTATTATATCATCTTCACGTCCTTTAAAATAAAAATACCCATCATCATCTTTATAAGCGTAATCTCCAGTATGAAGCCAGCCATCAATAACTTTTTGTTTTGTTTCTATATCATTTTCCCAATATTTTAAGAAAGCCACAGGCGTATCGTATTTTACAACAATTTCTCCATCATACCCTGGCTTTATTATAAATTGGTTATTTTTGTCCATTAATCTAACTAAATGACCTGGAACAGGTTTTCCAATCGAACCTTGCTTTGTTGGCATTATAGCTCCATTATTTGAAATAGTTAGATTACATTCCGTTTGACCGTAAAATTCATTAATTCCTACCCCTAAAATATCTTTTCCCCATTCTAATAAATCTTCTCCTAAAGCCTCTCCGCCAGAACCTACTGTTCTTAAATTTAAATTATCTAATCGTTTTGAAGAATTATATGATTTCATCATTTTTAGTGCTGTAGGAGGCAAAAAGGTGTTTTTGATATTAAATTTTGATAATAAATAAAAAGCAAATTCAGGATCAAATTTTTTTCCTCTATAACTTACAACTGATAATCCAAAATGCCATGCTGGAAGTAAAACATCAAACAACCCTCCAATCCATGCCCAATCAGCTGGTGTCCAAAATATATCTTGAACTGGTTCAGATGAAGACAAAAATTCATGAGGCATTTCTACTCCAGGTATATGGCCTAATAATACTCTATGTGGAAGTAATGCTCCCTTAGGGCCTCCTGTTGTACCAGAAGTGTATATAATAATAGCAGGATCACTTGATTTTGTTTTCTTGGTTTCATAAAAATTTGAAGCTTTTTCTAATAATTTTTTAAAATTAAAAATATTTTGTTCACTATAATCACCATCAATACAAATTATGGATGTTAAATATGGTAGTTTTTCATAAATTTCTTTAACCATTATAAGAGTAAATTGATCGCAAATTACTAAAGAAGCTTTAGAGTTCATTAGACGATAGTATAATGCATCTACTCCAAATAGATTAAATAATGGTATCGAAATTCGTCCTGATTTAAAACATGCCATATGACTTATAGCTGCTTCTGGACATTGACCTAATATAATTCCTACTCTTGCATTAATGTCTAATTTTAAATAATCAAAAGCATTTGCTAATTTATTTGCAGATATTTTTATATCTAAAAAAGACCAATTCTCAGTTTTTCCATCATCTAAAATATTTATCAAAGCAGTTCTATTCTTATATGCATCTTTATCAACAGTATCCGATGCAATATTATAGTAATCTGGAACTTGCCATTCAAAGGTTGAATATAAATCATCATAATTTTTCAACCTTAAAAGCATTTCAACTCCATAATTTTTATAAAAATAATTCTTATCACTTGTTAAATATATTTAAATTAATTAAATTATTTTAAACAAATTAAATTTATAGTGAGATTAGATTTGAATCAAATAAATCCTATTAAATTAGATGATTGTTATACTAAGGACAATGATTTAGCATTAATGAATGGTGTTCAAGCATTAGTCAGACTCCTAATTGAACAAGCAAACCTTGATAAACAAAATGGATTATTAACTAAAGGCTATGTCAGCGGTTATCCTGGCTCTCCCTTAGGAACACTTGATTTAGAACTTGGAAGAGCAAAAAAACATCTAGATAAAAATAATATAATTTTTCAACCTGCTGTAAATGAAGAATTAGCAGCTACAGCAGCTTGGGGCACCCAAATGCTTGGCTTATATGACAGGCCAGAAATAGATGGCGTTTTCTCAATGTGGTATGGCAAAGGCCCTGGCTTAGATAGGGCCATGGATTCTCTTCGTCATGCTAATATGGGAGGAGTAGCTGCAAAAGGAGGCATGGTTCTAGCTGTAGCAGATGACCCAATAGGAAAAAGTTCAACATTAGCTTATCAATCAGAACAGTCGTTAATTTCAGCAGGTATTCCAGTATTTTACCCTGCTAATGTTAATGAAGTGATCCCAATGGGACTGCAAGCATTTGCTCTCTCACGTTACGCAGGTATTTGTGTTGCATTAAAAATTACTAGTGACACAGCTGATTCAAATGCAGTAATTGATCTAAGTATGTTAAGGCCTAAATTATTTAAACTAGAAGCACCCTTTAATGTTCATGTTAATAGACATGACCCAGCGCTTGATAGAGAAGCTGCATTAATTAACAGACGTATTCCAGCGGCTAAAGAGTTTATTAAAAAAAATAAAATTAATAAAAATATAATTAATCCTAAGCAAAAAAAACTTGGTTTAATAACTGTTGGAAAAGCTACTTCAGAAACAATGGATGCCCTAGAACGGATTGGGATTGATTCTCCAGAAAAAAGTGGCATTGGAATTTATGCCTGCACCGTTCCTTGGCCACTAATAAACGAAGAAATAATTCAATTCTGTGAAGGATTTGAACAAATCTTGATTATAGAAGAAAAAGGAGCAATTGTTGAAGAACAAGTTGCCCATATCCTTTTTAACATTAAAGAAAGGCCTCTTTTATCTGGAAAATTTGATGCCGTTACAAATGAAACATTGATACCCAAAGTATCAGAGTTATCAAGCGATATTATAGCTGATTGCCTTTTAAAAAAAATTACTCCTAAAACTAGTGAAAATGATCGTCCAAAAGTTAAAGCAGTTTCTTTAGGAAACAATCTTCCACCAGTAGCGACAAGAACACCTTGGTATTGTGCAGGATGCCCACATAACTCAAGCACTAAAACCTTAGATGGCGAAGTAACAGGAATAGGCATAGGATGTCATTCAATAGGTTATTTTCTTCATCCAGAAAAATTAACCAATTTTAGTCAAATGGGAGGAGAAGGAGGTCATTGGATCGGAAGAGCCCCTTTTTCAAACCACAATCACACTTTTCAAAATATTGGAGACGGCACCTATGCACATTCAGGGTCTCTTGCAATAAGAGCTGCCGTATCAGCTAATGTTAATATAACATTTAAAATACTATATAATGATGCCGTTGCAATGACAGGGGGCCAAAAGGCTATAGGCGGAGCAACTCCATGGGCGATTTCAAAGCAATTGTCAGCGGAAGGTGTAAAAAAAATATATGTCGTTTCAGATGAACCAGAACAATTTCAAGAAACTCGTCTTTTTGCGGACGGAGTAGAAATATATCATAGAGATGACCTTTTAAAAGTTCAAAAAGAAGTAAGGATGATAGAAGGTGTTACAGCAATTATATATGTTCAAACATGTGCTACTGAACTTAGAAGAAGAAGAAAAAGAGGCTTAGTTGCGGATAGAGAAATAAAAATGTTCATCAATCCTGATGTATGTGAAGGTTGTGGTGATTGCGCGGAAAAATCTAATTGTGTAGCGGTTAAACCATTTGATCATTTTGATGGAACAAAAAGACAAATAGATCAAAGTATTTGTAATAAAGATTATTCATGTACGAAAGGTTTTTGTCCAAGCTTTATGGGAGTTACATTAGATAAACCATTAGAACCATCTATAAAAATTTATCCATCCCTGCCTTCCAATATAGAATTATTAGATAAACCAAAGCAATATCTCAAAGATACTAAAAATATTATAATGGCTGGAATTGGGGGAACTGGAATATCAACAATTGCTGCAATTATAGTGATGGCTGCCAGAATTGATAAATTATATGCTCAATCAATGAACTTTACTGGATTAGCTCAAAAAAATGGAGCCGTTACAAGCCAGATAAGAATAAGTAATAATAAATCTCTTTATAATAAATCAGCCAGATTACCAAATGAAACAGCTGACTTACTTTTAGGATGCGACGCTGTTGTGTCAGTTTCTCCTTCAATAACAAGAACATTAAATCCAAATAAAACTATAGCTATAATTAATGGCCGAGTTGAGCCTGTTGGCGTAGCTGGTGTACATATTGGTACTGTCGTAGATGATCAATTATTAAAAAAACATCTTGAAATTCATATTGAACCAGAAAAAATTCATTTCATTGATCTGTCTAACTTAGCTGAAGCATTAGTTGGTGACACCGTATCTGCAAATATTATGATGTTAGGAATTGCTGCTCAAAAAGGACACTTTCCAATTGAATTAGAATCCATAAAAAAAGCAATAGAACTTAATGGTGTAGCTATTCAACAAAATTTGAACGCCTTTAACTGGGGAAGACTTTTAGCCACAAGTCCTAATGACGTTTTTAAAGCAGCAGGAATGTTAGAAAATGATTCAAAGGAAAAACCAATCGATGATTATATTTCAAATTTTTCTAATATACTTGAAAAGTATCATGACAAAAATTATTCTCTAAAATTTGATGTTATTTTGTCCACAATTCTTAAAAAAGAATCTAAAATTATTAATCAAAAAACCAATTTCGAATTAACTAGAAAAATTGCTTTAACATTATTTAGAATTATGCGTTACAAAGATGAATATGAAGTTGCAAGACTTCATACATCGGGAGATTTTGCAAAACAATTTCTTCAAGAAAACAAAAATGCTAAATTAGAATATTATTTAGCTCCTCCACTTTTTTCAAAAACTGACAAAGAAACTGGCCATCTTCAAAAACAAAAATTTGGATCGTGGGTATTTCAAGCTTTTAAAATAATATCTTATTTCAAATTTCTTAGAGGCTCTAAATTTGATATTTTTGGATATACAACAGAGAGAAAAAAAGAACGTGCTTTAGTTAAAAAAACTATAAATACAATTGAACAAATTTCTGAGGTTATAGAAGAATATAATTATAAAAAAATAATCGAATTCCTCGATATTCCTTTATCAATAAAAGGTTATGGTCATATTAAAGAAAACAATATGAATATCGCTGAAGCAAAATGGGATCAAGCTTTAGAAAAATTAATAAAGAGAAATGATTTAAAAAAAGTAAGCTAAAGTTTAAATTAGATTTGCTTCTTCTCTAAGTTTAAATTTCTGTATTTTTCCAGTACTCGTTTTAGGCAGTTCAACAAATCTAAAATAACCTGGCACTTTAAAGCTAGCTAATAAAGATTTACAATGATTTTTTAAATCAATTTCATTAACTAACGATCCTTTTTTTAATTCTACAAAAGCACAGGGAGTTTCTCCCCATTTTTCATCGTTTTTGGCAACGACAGCAACCGTCACTACATCAGGATGCTTGTAGAGAGCATCTTCAACTTCAATAGAAGAAATATTTTCTCCTCCAGAAATTATAATATCTTTAGATCTATCTTTAAGTTGAATATAACCATCTTCATACCAAACCCCTAAATCTCCAGTATGAAACCAACCTCCTTCAAAAGCCTCATCAGTGGCTTTTGAATTCTTTAAGTATCCTTTCATAGTTATATTCCCTTTAATCAAAACCTCTCCCAATGTATTCCCATTCTTAGGAACTTCTATATTGGTCTTAGTATCAATTATTTTTATATTTTCTTGAACTGAGTATGTGACGCCTTGGCGTGATTTTAATTTAGCTTGTTCTATTGGCTCAAGATCATTCCATTCAGGATGCCAAGCGCAGACAACTGCTGGACCATAAGTTTCTGTTAAACCATAAACATGAATAACTTCAATTCCACATGAAGCCATTTTACTTAATACAGCTTCTGGAGGTGGTGCGCCAGCTGTCATCATTTTAATATTAATTTTTAAAGATATATTATTTTGTATCAAATGATCAGCTACCATTTGCATTACTATAGGAGCTCCACATAAATGTGTGATTGAATGTTTTAGAAAAGCATCAACAATTAATTCTCCTGCTGGCTGTCTTAAACAAACATGTGTTCCAGCTCTTTCAGTGATAGTCCAAGGAAAACACCAACCATTACAATGAAACATTGGTAGGGTCCATAGATATTTTGGATGCATAGGAAGTTCCCACGTAAGAGTATTTCCAATTGCATTTAAATAAGCGCCCCTATGATGATAAACCACACCCTTTGGATTACCTGTAGTTCCCGAGGTATAGTTTAAGGCTATAGAACTCCATTCATCCTCTGGCAACACGTATTCAAAACCAACATCTAAATAGTTTCTAATTTCAGTTTCATAATCTAAACAATTTATTTTATTAGCAAATTCAGATCGTTTTTTACCTGCAATCTTATCTACAAATTCAACTAATAGTGGAGGATTAGGCATACCTTCTAATGCTTTTTCTATAATTTCACTATATTCAGAATCATATATAAATATTTCAGATTCCCCATGCCCTAAAATAAAATTAACCGTATGATAATCTAATCTTGTATTAATGGCATTTATTACGCCTGATACCATTGGTATCCCGTAATGACACTCCCACATAACTGGAATATTGGGTAACATAACGGCAATTACACTTCCAGAATTAACACCTCTATTCTTTAAAAAATTAGCTAGAGCGTCACATCTATATCCAGCATCCTTATAATTTATTTTATAGTCTTTATATTCAACTGCAATATGATTGGGGAATGTTTTTCTAGTTCTTTCAAGAAAGGATAAAGGACTTAAAGCAGAAAAATTTGCTTGATTTTTATTTAAACCATCTTCAGAAATAGACATTGTTAATTACCTCCCATTAATATTAATAATGGTATGGTTTTATTTTATCAACTAGGAAAGCTATTTTGATTAGTAATAAAAATTTATTTTTGAATATTGGAGAAAATAATGGCTTATAAGTCGCCTATAGAAGACACTCAATTTATTTTAGAAAATTTATTACCACCACATAATAAATTAGATAACTCTACAATTTATGCTGTTCTAGAAGAAGCAGGTAAATTAGCCGATAATTTTTTGGCTCCTTTAAATCACTTTGGTGACAAAAATAATCCAATTTTAAGACAAGATCATGAAGTGGAAACTCCAAAGGGTTTTAGTAATGCTTTTTCAGAAATAGCTAAAGGTGGCTGGATAGGCGTTGCAAGTGATGCTAACTACGAAGGTATGGGGCTTCCATTGAGAATGGGAGCAGCAATAAATGAATATTGGCACGGTGCAAATATGTCATTTTCTCTTTGTAGCCTTCTTACTCAAGGATTAATAGACGCCTTTACTTTAATCGGAACTGAAGAAGAAAAAAAATTATATTTACCTAAATTTAATTCAGGGATTTGGACTGGAACAATGAACCTTACTGAAAATCAATCAGGAACAGATCTCGCTACCATAAGAACTAAGGCTGAATATGATGGAAAAAATTGGCGAATACGGGGTCAAAAAATTTATATCACTTATGGTGAACATGACATGTCCGAAAATATTATACATTTAGTTCTTGCTAGAGCTGAAGGAGCACCCGAGGGTATTAAAGGAATTTCTACTTTTATTGTTCCAAAATTTTTAAAAAACAAAGATGGTAAATACACAAAAAGAAATGATTTAAAATGTGTTTCTATTGAACATAAAATGGGCATTAAAGCTAGTCCAACCGCTGTTATGTTATACGGAGAAGAAGAAGGCGCAATAGGCTATATGCTTGGAGAAGAAGGTAGGGGTATAGAATATATGTTCATTATGATGAACAGAGCCAGATTTGACGTAGGACTTCAAGGAATGGCTATTTCAGAAGCCGCAAGACAAAAAGCCCTTGAATACGCAAATATGAGAATTCAAGGAACACCTATAAACAGAGAAAAAGGAACACCTATAATAGGTCATGGTGATATAAAAAGATTACTTTTATCCATGAGAAGTTTAACTGAAGCAATGAGAGCTCTTATATTGGTTTCATCTGAGATAATGGAAAGATCTCATAATGGAGATACAAACGCATCGCTTCAAGAAGCCTTTCTTATCCCTATAATTAAAGGCTGGTCAACTGAATTGGCCCAAGAAATTACTAGCAATGGAGTACAAATTCACGGAGGAATGGGTTTTATAGAAGAAACAGGAGCTGCTCAATATATGAGAGATGCGCGTATACTTCCAATATATGAAGGAACTAATGCCATTCAAGCTAATGATTTTATGTTTCGGAAAACTTTAAGAGATAATGGAGAAGCTGCTAAATTATTTTTAACGCAGATGAACTTAGATTGTAATGATAACCCTCAAATAACTAAAATGATAAAATTAACATCTAGTACCTTAGATTATATTTTAAATAATAGAGATGATCAAGAATTGCTATCATGCATATGCTTTGATTATCTTATGGGTTTTGGATATTTGGTTGGCGGCTGGTTGATGCATAAAGCAAAAATTAAAGCTAATATTAAATTGTCTAACAATCCTAAAAATGAAATATTCTTAAAAAGCAAAATAGTTTCTGCTGATTTTTATAACCTTCATATTCTTCCAAGAATTTCTACTCATCTAGAGATAGTTAAAAATGGAGCGAACATAGTAAAGTTAACTAAAGATTCTTATATTTAACATATTAATTATCTTAATTAATTTTAATTTTTTTAAATTAACCACTCCTAAGACATTGAAAATATTCAATAATACTTTTTCCAATTTTTCTTTAAGTTTTGGTTGATTTTAAAAATTTTTTGGTTAGTTTATAAAGTATTGTTTCTTTTTTGGAATTAAGCAATTTCTTATTTGGGCTCAATAGAATTCATTTAGCATAGTTATAATGTAGTGGGGGGCTACTTAATTTATATGTATCATTTCAATATATAACTTTTTTAAATTTAGTAGTTTTACTAATTTTACTAATTTTTAAAAACATAATGAATATAATATTATTTAAAGAATTTTAATTTAAAAGAAAAAAAAATGTCTAATTATCCTGATACAAAAAAACATAATACTCTTCCTAAAGTTCTTCGTTATAGGGCTGAAACAATTCCAACAACTATAGCTTTACGCGACAAAGATCTTGGAATATGGAATGAAATAACATGGAAAGAATATCATGAAATAGTTTCTTATTTATCTCTTGGATTAGCTAAAAGAGGATTTAAGTTAGGCGATGTAATTGGCCTTATAGGTGACAATAAACCTTCTTGGCTTTTCTTTGAACTTGCCGCTCAAGCAGCTGGTGGAATGAGCTTAGGAATTTATAGAGATACTCTTGATGATGAAGTGGGATATCTAATAGAGGCTGCAAAGGTAAACTTTGCCTTTGCTGAAGATCAAGAACAGGTTGATAAACTTCTTACCATAAAGAGAACTAAAAATAATAAAATTACTATTTTTTATGAAGATAGCAGAGGATTAAAAGAATTAAATGATCCACATATTATCGACATGGTCCAATTAATAAATGAAGGCAAGGCTATTGCAGCTAAGAATCAGAATTCTTACAATAAATTAATAGATTCAATACATGCTGATCAAAATGCAATACTTTGTACAACTTCTGGAACAACTTCAAATCCTAAATTAGCAATGCTACCAGGTGGTAAATTTATTGAACATGTAGTTAGATATTTGAATGTTGATCCTAAAACAATTGAAGATGAATATGTTTCTGTTCTCCCTTTCCCCTGGATTATGGAACAAACTTACGCAGTAGGTTTTAATATTATTGGAGGCATGAAGGTTAACTTTCCTGAAAGACCTGAAACGGCGATGGAAGATATGCGAGAAATTGGACCAACTTTTATGCTTGGCGCTCCAAGGCTATGGGAACAAATTGCAGCCGACATGCGGTCAAGAATTTTAGATGCACCTAAGATAACTCAATGGCTTTTTAATGTTATGTTAAAAAGAGGATTAAAAGCAGTAGATGAAGGTAAGAGGGATTTTCTTGCAGACAAACTCCTTTTCTCATCATTAAAAGACAGACTTGGCTTTAGTAAGGTTACTTCTGCAGCAACTGGTGGATCGGCCATAGGGCCTGAAACCTTTAAATTTTTCTTAGCTATGGGAATTCCATTAAGACAATTATATGGTCAAACAGAATTAATGGGAGCTTACACACTTCAAGAAGTGCCTGAAGGTACAATGGATTGTGAAACAGTAGGCATCCCTTTTCCTGATTGCGAAATTAAGATTATAGATCCTGATCCAAATGGAATGGGTGAAATTATTACAAAACATCCAAGTATGTTTTCAGGATATTACAATGACGAAAAAGCATTTAAAGACACCATAAAAAAAGGTTGGATGCATACTGGTGATGCTGGCTTTATAGATAAAACTGGAAGATTAAATGTAGTAGATAGAATTAATGATATTGCTATAAAATCCGATGGTGTAAAATTTTCTCCTCAAAATATTGAAAATAAGTTAAAATTTTCTCCATACGTTGGAGAAGCCGTAGTGATTGGCTCTAACAAACCATATCTTACTGCAATTATTTGTATTAGATTTTCTATAGTTTCAAAGTTAGCTGAAAAATGGCAATTAGCTTTTACTTCATATACAGGTCTATCTGCCGATAAAAAAATATATGATCTTATCGAGAATGAAATTTTACAAGTTAATGACAAGTTACCAGAAAATACTAAAATTTCAAAATTTCTATTATTATTTAAAGAGTTAGAAGCTGATGATGGTGAATTAACAAGAACTAGAAAAGTTAGAAGAAGTGTAATTAATGATAGATATAAAGATATAATTAAAGATTTATATTCTGATAAAAATACAGCTTCAATTAATACCGAATTCACACTTGAAGATGGAAGAAAAAGTAAAATAAGCGCAACAATGGAAATTAAACATTTAATTGAGACAAAACAATTAAATACTAAGACAGCTAAGCCCAAAATCAAAAAACCTCAAAAAGGTAAGAAATAAATGAGTTTACAAGATCTACAAAATATTCCCTATGGCAAAAAAATTCTTGAGCTAAAAAATATTAGCTTAGCTTTTGGTGGAGTAAAAGCTCTAACTGATGTTTCTTTTGAAGTGAATAAAGGAGAAGTTTTTGCTATTATAGGGCCAAATGGTGCCGGCAAATCATCCATGTTAAATGTGATAAACGGCTTTTACAAACCTACAAGTGGCTTAATTAACTTTGCTGGAACAGATCGCAAGGGGATGGAACCAGAATTTGCAGCCAAAAGCGGTATTGCCAGAACATTCCAAAATATAGCTCTTTTTAAAGGCATGAGTACATTAGATAACTTAATGACGGGAAGATTATTAAAGCAAAAACAAAATTTTTTAATGCAAGCCCTTTACTTCGGCCCTGCAGGAAAAGAAGAAGAAATTCACCGTGAAAAAGTTGAACGGGTAATAGATTTTCTAGACCTCCAATCAATAAGAAGAACTCCCGTTGGATCTCTTCCATACGGCTTGCAAAAAAGAGTTGAGCTTGGCAGAGCATTGGCAATGGAGCCTGAAATATTACTTCTTGATGAGCCAATGGCAGGAATGAATGTAGAAGAAAAACAGGACATGAGTAGATTTGTTTTAACAGTTAATAATGAGTTTAAAACCACTATAGTATTGATTGAACACGATATGGGAGTGGTAATGGATATTTCAGATAGAATTGTTGTTTTAGATTATGGGAAAAAAATAGGTTCTGGTTTTCCACAAGAAATACGAAATAATAAAGCAGTTATTGATGCCTACTTAGGTGTGTCAGATGATTAATAAGGAAAATATTTTATGAGTGTTGATTTACTAAATTTTATTGAAACCGTTCTAAACGGATTGATGTCGGGAGTTATGTATTCCCTAGTTGCACTTGGATTTGTTTTAATATTTAAAGCTTCAGGTGTATTTAACTTTGCACAGGGTGTGTTTGCTCTTTTTGCAGCTCTAACACTAGTAGGTTATCAAACAGGTCAAGTTCCTTTTGCTCACCTTATAAATGAACTTTTTGGTACAAATTATCATCATTGGTATGCTTCTATGCCTAACTTTCTAGCAATCATTTTAACTATGATAACTATGATTGCTTTAGCCTGGGTAATAGAACGACTGGTTCTAAAACATCTAATAAACCAAGAGCCTATTATTTTATTTATGGCAACAATTGGTTTAGCTTTTGTACTAGAGGGAGTTGGAGATTTAATGTGGGGCTCTAATGTAAAAGTCTTAGATGTAGGTATTCCAAGTGGAGGATCTGAATGGCTTGAACAAGCAACTATAGGACTTGCTCCTGAAGGCAGTGATTATTATGGAATGTATGTTGATGTATTAAATGTATGGGCTTCAGTAATAGCTGTCGTTTTAGTGGTTTCTTTAGCTCTTTTTTCTCAATATACCAAAACTGGAAGAGCGCTTAGAGCTGTTGCTGACGATCATCAAGCCGCATTATCAGTTGGCATTTCATTAAGAACTATTTGGGTATTGGTTTGGGCTATTTCAGGGTTCATTGCAATGGTGGCAGGAATAATGTGGGGAACTGAATCTGGGGTGCAATTTTCATTATCCTTGATTGCTCTAAAAGCATTGCCTGTTCTTATTCTTGGAGGATTTACTTCAATTCCAGGAGCTATCATTGGTGGGCTAATGATTGGAGTGGGTGAAAAATTAGCAGAAATTTATATTGGTGGCTTTTTTCAAATTGGAGCTCTTGAGAACTGGTTTGCTTATGTAATGGCACTAGTATTTTTATTGTTTCGTCCACAAGGCTTATTTGGCGAGAAAATTATCGAGAGGGTTTAAGTTTAATGATTTACAAAGAAACAGGTCAATACAAGTCTTCATACAAGTCTGACCATGCTATTTTTCCTTTAATACAGGATAAAGTTCTCTTTAGCACCTTAATGCTTATTGCTTTTCTTGTAGTTCCCTTTTTTATTAACAGTTATTGGGAAAAGGCCATTTTAGTCCCTTTTCTAATTTTTTCTTTAGCTGCCATAGGCCTTAATATTTTAACAGGGTATTGTGGCCAAGTATCGCTTGGCACTGGTGGATTTATGGCTGTAGGGGCTTTCTCAACGTACAAAATTATGACTTCTTTCCCAGATCTGAATATAATGATAATTGTACTTATTTCTGGTGTAATTACTGCAGCTGTTGGAATTGTGTTTGGACTTCCTTCCTTAAGAATAAAAGGGTTTTATTTGGCTGTTGCAACACTTGCAGCTCAATTTTTTTTAGTATGGCTTTTCAATAAAGTTCCTTGGTTTTATAATTATTCTGCTACTGGCCAAATTACTGTTTCTGAAAGATTAATGTTTGGAATACCAGTTACAGGGGCAACAGCTCCTCCTTATGCAACATATTTATTTTGTTTAGTCCTTGTAGTTCTTCTTGGTTTTGCCGCAAAAAACATGATTAGAAGTAAAATAGGTAGATCATGGATGGCAATTAGAGATATGGATATTGCTGCAGAAATTATTGGAGTTCCACCTTTAAAAACTAAATTGTCAGCCTTTGCTGTTAGCTCATTTTTTATTGGGGTTTCTGGGGCTTTGTACTTTGCTATTTTTCTAGGAGCCATTGAAGTAACGGAATCATTTGATATTATGACAATGTCTTTTCCAGTTTTATTTATGATTATAATCGGAGGTCTGGGGTCTATGTTAGGATCATTTCTTGGAGCTGGATTCATCGTTACCCTTCCAATTGGTTTAAAATTTATAATGGTAGACCTTATAGGTCTATCTGCAGTGACAGCTAAACACTTTGAAATATCTATTTGGGGTCTTTTAATGATTGTTTTTTTAATTGTAGAGCCACATGGCCTTGCAAGACTTTGGTCCATCACAAAAGAAAAATTAAGACGATGGCCTTTCCCCTACTAAATAAAATTAGTAGGTTTTTTTAAATATTTCTCAGGGAGGAACTAATGAGAATAAAACAACTTATAATTGGACTTACTAGTGCTGTAGTTGCGATTTCTGGTTTTGTGGAAATAGCAGTAGCAGATCTTAAATTTCCAATGCTTGTATACCGTACGGGAGCATATGCACCTAACGGAATTCCGAATGCAGATGGTTTTGTTGACTACTATAAGATGATTAACGCTAGAGACGGCGGCATTGGTGGTGAAAAAATATTACACCCTGAATGCGAAACTGGTTACAAAACACAAGTCGGTGTAGAGTGCTACGAGAAAAACAAAGAAAACGCTATGGTTTTTCAACCAATGTCTACTGGTATTACTTATCAATTAATTCCAAAAGCAACCAATGATGGAGTTACTGTTTATTCTACTGGTTACGGAAGAACATCCGCTAAAAATGGTAAAGTTTTTAAATGGATTTTTAATGCTCCAGCAACTTATTGGGATGGAGCCTCAATAGCTGTTAGACATGTATTAAAAGAAAATCTGGGAAACATTAAAGGTAAAACAATAGCACTTGTTTATCATAACTCAGCTTATGGTAAAGAGCCAATTAGAACGCTTGAAGTTTTAGCAAAGAAACATGGCTATAAACTAATGTTATTACCAGTTGATCATCCAGGACAAGAGCAAAAGGCAACTTGGCTTAATATACGTAAAAGCCGTCCAGATTATGTCTTAATGTGGGGTTGGGGTGTGATGAACTCTGTTGCTATAAAATCTGCAGCATCAATTGGTTTTCCGATGGATAAATTTATTGGAATTTGGTGGTCAGGATCAGAAAATGATGTGTTACCATCTGGTATGGGAGCTCATGGTTACAAGTCGCTAACATTTAACGCTCCTGGAGATAACTATCAAGTGCATAAAGATATTAAAAAATATGTATTTGATAAAGGTGAGCAATCAGGTGACGGATCTCATTTTGGAACAGTTCTATATAATAGAGGGCTTTTCCAAGCTATGGTTCAAGTAGAAGCTGCTACAGTTGCTCAAAAAATACATGGAACATCTAAAATCACTGCAGCAATGTACCGTGATGGAATGGAAAATGTAAAGCTTGATGCTAAGAGATACCAAGAATTAGGCTTTAAGGACTTTGCACCTGCATTTGAGAACACTTGTGAAAATCATGGTGGAAGCGGTTTAGCTGCAGTTCAACAATGGGATGCAAAAGCTAAAAAGTGGAATTTAATCACTGAATATATGTACGGTGACAGTGAAGTGGTTAATAAATTAATCGCTGAAGATTCTACAAAATACGCTGAAGAGCAAAAATTAACTCTACGTTGTAACTAAAAAATTAAAGAGCCTATTTAGATTTTAATAGGCTCTTTTTTTAAAAAAGGTAAATAAATATGGCTGATATTAAAGCAATAAATAACAATAAAAAATCAGATGAAAATGATGATATTCTGATAGTTAATAATATTGAAGTGGTTTACAGCCATGTTATTTTAGTTTTAAAGGGCGTAAGCTTAAATGTAAGAAAAGGGGGTATTACTGCTTTACTTGGTGGGAATGGTGCTGGGAAAAGTACAACGTTAAAAGCAATATCTACTTTATTAGCTTCAGAAAGAGGTCAGGTTACAAAAGGTTCAGTTAAGTTTAAAGATGAGTACATACACGAGCTTGATCCATCACAACTTGTTAAAAAAGGCGTTATTCAAGTTATGGAAGGCAGACATTGTTTTGAGCATTTAACAGTTGAAGAAAACTTACTTACTGGTGCTTATACTAGAAGTAATGCAAAAGAGGTTAAACTTGATCTAGAAAGAGTTTATAATTATTTTCCAAGATTACGTGACAGAAGGACATCACAAGCGGGTTATACATCTGGCGGTGAACAACAAATGATAGCTATAGGTCGTGCTTTAATGGCAAAACCAACTATGATATTATTAGATGAACCTTCAATGGGTCTAGCTCCACAGTTAGTAAAACAAATTTTTGAAATTGTTAAAGAGATCAATAAAAAAGAAGGTGTGACAATTTTACTTGCAGAACAAAATACTAATATAGCACTTCAATACGCTGAATATGCATATATTCTTGAAAATGGACGCGTTGTTATGGAAGGCAGCGCTGAATCTATGAGAGATAACGAAGATGTCAAAGAATTTTATTTAGGTATATCTGGTGAAGGAAGACAATCATTTAAAGACGTAAAACAATATAGACGTCGAAAAAGATGGTTATAAAACTATAATGATAAATAAAAAGTTTTTTGATGATTTAGAATTGCGTTCTAAGGCTGATAGAGAGCTAGATCATTTAAATAAATTAAATATTCTAATTGCAACAGCACAAAATAATCCAAATCAATCTGAACGACTATCTAATAAATTAGAAAATTTATCTGATTTAAAATCAATTCCTTTATTACGAAAAACAGCTTTAATTAATCAACAAGTTGAAAATCCACCCTTTGCAAATTTAAATATTAGTAAAGTGATAGATTTTGCTCATATTTATAGATCTCCAGGACCTATTTATGATCTAGACGGTCACTCTAAAGATTGGTGGAGATTTTCAAGAGCATTACATGCTGCCAACATTGGTTATGGAGATATTGTTCAAAATTGTTTCTCCTATCATTTTACCCCTGCTGGAGCGATGTTTGAAGAAGCTGCGCGAATTTTAAAATGCACTGTTTTTCCTGCTGGAGGTGAGAATACAGATTTACAATTAGAAGTTATGCATACTTTAGGAACTACAGCATATATTGGAGTTCCTGATTTTTTAAAAATTATTCTAAATAAAGCTGATGAAAAAAACATACCTCTTACATCTCTTAAAAAAGCAGTAGTTACTGGTGGACCACTTTTCCCAAATGTCGCTCAAAACTTTAAAGAACGGAATATTCAAGTTCGCCAATGTTATGGAACAGCTGATTTAGGCTTGATAGCTTATGAGGCAGATGAAAACGATGGAATGATAATCGATGAAAATATTATCTTAGAAATTGTTAGACCTGGAACAGGTCATGTTATACCTGACGGAGAAGTTGGAGAAGTTGTAGTTACTGTTCTCAATAATTTAGAATTACCTATCATACGGTTTGCTACTGGAGATCTTTCTGCTATTCAAGAAGGCATAAGCTCTACTGGAAGAACCAACAAAAGAATAAAAGGATGGCTTGGAAGAGCTGACCAAACAACAAAAGTTAGAGGTATGTTTGTTCAACCATCTCAAGTTAATAAAGTTTTAGAAAATCTTAATTTTAAAAATAATAAAGCAAGAATGATTATTAGTCGATCCAATGATAGAGATGAACTTCATATTAAAATAGAGACTAATGTTACTGAGACATCTGAAATAAAAAATATCCAAGAAAAAATAATATCTGAAGTAAAAAATATTATAAATTTAAGAGGAACGGTAGAAATAGTTTCTGTTAATAGTTTACCAAATGATGGAAAAGTGATAGATGATACTCGTGATTTTGGAGAATAAAAATGATACTTAAAAATGTTAAAGCAGTTATTACTGGTGCTGGAAGTGGCCTTGGCGAAGGTACAGCAAGATATCTAAAAGAAAGAGGGGCAGAACTTCTATTAATAGATTTAAACGCCGATGGCCTTAAAAATGTTGCTGATGAAATTGGTGCCAAGTATTTTGTTGGAGATGTATCTAACGAAGAAGAAATGAAAAAGGCTATAACCGATTTTAATGGAATTAATTGTTTAGTTAATTGTGCTGGAATTGCTATTGGTGCAAAAGTTGTTTCTAGTAGAGGAATGCATGATCTAGCACTTTTTGAAAAAGTATTAAGAGTGAACTTAATTGGAAGCTTTAACATGCTAAGATTATGTGCTGATAAAATGCAAAGTAATGAACCTGATCATGAAGGTGAAAAGGGCGTTATTATAAACACTGCATCAGTTGCAGCATTTGATGGACAAATAGGACAAGCTGCGTATTCAGCATCAAAAGGTGGAATAGCAGGAATGACCCTTCCTATTGCTCGTGAACTTGCATCAAATGGAATAAGAGTTAACACCATTGCACCAGGACTTTTTGCTACTGCAATGTTATCAGGTATGAGTGAAGAAGTTCAACAAAGCTTGATAGCGACAACTATATTCCCAAAGCGTCTTGGCACACCTCTAGAATACGCCATGTTAGTTGAAAGCATTTTAACCAATGTTATGTTAAATGGTGAAACTATAAGACTTGATGGCTCTGTTAGATTAGCTCCTAGATAAAACCTATTCACAGAAAAATTATCCTGTCATGAAACTTAAACCGATGTATTTTGAAGATTTTTCTGTTGGAATGACTTTTGAAACAGATGGAACTTTAATTTCAAAAGATGAAATAATAGATTTTGCTTCAAAATACGATCCACAGACTTTTCATTTGGATGAAGAGGAAGCAAAAAAAGGACCTTTTGGACAATTAACATCTAGTGGTTTTATGACATTAGGGAAATCATTTACGCAAATTTTTAAAACAGATATTTTTAACGGAACAGGTATGGGTGCTTGGGGACTTGATGAATTAAGATGGACAAAGCCTGTATATCCTGGTGATGTTTTAAAAACCAAAGTTGAGGTTTTAGAGACTAAAAAATCAAGTAAAAATCCAACTAAAGGAACTGTCCGATTAAAGCAAACCGTAACTAACCAAAATGATGATATTGTAATGACATGGATATCAAACTCTATGTTAAAAACTAAACAAGATAAATAAGTTGATTATTACTTTATCCAGCCAGAGTAACCTTCGTCCATACTAAAGGCATTTATAAATCCTTTTTCTGCAAAAAAATTAGCTGCCGACTTGCTTGAATTCCCGTGATAACAATAAATTAACAATGTTTCATCTTTATTTTTTTCTTTAATAAAC
>JAQBXK010000082.1 GCA_027625145.1 Pseudomonadota bacterium | reverse complement strand
ATATATAAATAATAATTTAAATTTAAAAAATATTGTAACATTTTTTTATTTTATTAGAATATTTATATGAAAAAATTACTTTTACAAATCATAGTTATTACTCAATTAATTATACTTTTTCCACTAGCATTATTTGGAGATACATTTATTTATTCTGGAGGTTGTTTCTGGTGTACGGAAGCTGACACAGAAAAACTGAATGGTGTAACTGAAGTAATAAGTGGCTTTACTGGAGGTTCAACTCCAAATCCAAAGTATATTCCAGGGAAGTGGGGTGATCATAGAGAAGCAGCACTAATAATTTATGACCCCAAAATAATAAGTTTTGAAGATCTAGTTACTCACGTATATAAAACTATTGATTATGAGGATAATGAAGGACAATTCTGTGATAGAGGAAAATCTTATTCTCCAGCAATTTATTACAAAAATACTGAAGAGAAAAAAATTGCTTTATCATTAGCACCTAAGTCATCGATTGTACCTATTGAACCTGAAGGAAAGTTTTATCCTGTTCGAAATGAACATCAAGGGTATGCTAAAAAACAAAATTATAAATATGAATACTATAGATTTGTTTGTGGTCGTGACAAACGAATTAAACTCTTAAATAAATAATACACAAATACACAAAGGTAATATTATGAAAGCTTACTGGGTTGCAAGGTCAAAAATTATAGACCAACAAAAATATAAAAAATATACAGATCAAGTTCCGGCTATAATTGCTAAATTTGATGGAAAAGTTTTAGCTAGAGGTGGAAATTTTAAAATATTAGAAGGTAGTGATAAATATCATAGATTTATAGTTATAGAGTTCCCTAGCCTAAAGCATGGTGAAGATTGCTGGAAGTCTGAAGATTATCAAAAAGCCTCTTTTCATAGAAGAAATGGTGCAGGTGAAGTTGAATTAATTTTAGTTGAATCTGTTGATACATCAAAATAAATAACAAAAGAGTTAAAATGAAAACATTAAATAAAATTAAAAATACAACAAAAAATCCTTTTAAAATTATTCTAGGTGGGTACGGTCCTCCTAACACGTCTTTCAGCAAAGCACTTAAATTTATTGGTGAACAAATAACAAGCCAATTAGGACAAGATGTAGATGTAGAATATGTTTTTAACGTTATGGATTTGGGTTATAAGAGTGAAGATATAATTAAACTTACAGAAGAAGGCAAATTAACTATTTCATATCAATCTTCTAGCTATTTGACAGATGCTATACCTGAATTAGGATTAATAGATTTACCATTCATTTTTGAAAATAATAATCAGGCTAGAAGAAATATGGATGGTGCTCTTGGAAAATATTTTAATACAAAAATAGAAAAAAAAATGAATTTTAAAATACTAGGATATTTTGAAAATGGGTTCAGACATATTTCTAACAGAATAAAACCAATCCAAAAACCTGAAGATCTTAATAATATTAAAATCAGGATACTTCCAAGTGATATTCATAAAAGAACCTTTGATTTATTAGGATCTACGCCACTAAAAATGGATTTAGTAGAAGCGATTGAAAGAATTGTTAACGGAACTATAGATGCACAAGAAAACCCTCTAGCTAATACAGTAACATATGGCGTTCATAAATATCATAAATATCATACTTTATCTAACCATTTCTATATTTCCAGATGCATAATGTGCAATCTGGATCAATATTTAGAATGGCCTGAAAAAATAAAAAATGTTGTAAAAAAAGCAATTAAAGATTCCGTTGGTTTTCAAAGATCAGAAGCTGAAAAAGAAACTATTATATCATATAATACTTTAATAAAACACGGATGTGAAATCATAGAATTAAATCCTCAACAATCTAAAAAATTTAGAGAAACAGTTAATCCAATATATAATGAGGCAAAAGATCTCTTTAAAGTCGATATTTTTGATTTAATAAAACAATAATATAATCATAATTTCATTGAAAGACTAAAAATGACTGCATATATAATAGTTACATCTGATACTAGTAAAGTTAGTAAAAGTGAGTTTAATAATTGGTATGAAGAGGAACATCTAGTTGAAGCACTAAATGCTTTTAATGCGATGGGTGCAAAAAGAGGATGGATTAACAATAGTAAAATTCATCTAGCTATTTATAAATTTAAAAACATTATGTTAGCCAAAAAAGCTCTTAAATCAAAAATATTAGAAAATTTAATTAAAAATTTTGATGATCGTTGGAATAAAAAGGTTTTTAGAACAAGAGAATTGATTGAAACTATTCAAGAAATATTAATTTAAAAATATTACCTAATCATTCAATATATTTGATATTTCAATTAAATTTTCATCAGGATCTCTGATATAAATGGATATAATTGGGCCTGTGGCCCCTGTTTTCTTAATAGGACCATCTTCAATTTTTATTTGATTTTTTTCAAATATATTTTTCCATTCATTAACAGTAACATTACTTATAAAACAAATATCAACAGTTCCTGGTAAAGGAATTTTTGCATGAGGCTGAAAAGGTTTTAAAGCCTCATGTAAATTAATTTTTTGATTACCAAAATGCAATGATTGCCTATAAGTATTATCAAAAGAGGAATAAAACTCTCTTAATTCCATTCCTAAAATATTAGAATAAAAATTTATTGATTTTTTAATGTTTTTTACAGTTATCACAATATGATCTATAGAAAGTGACATAATTTTTAATTACCTTAAAAAAATATTTACTAAAATTTCTTATATTATATATTTAAAAATTAATTTAACCAGAAAGTTTTATTTATGAATT
>JAQBXK010000081.1 GCA_027625145.1 Pseudomonadota bacterium | reverse complement strand
AAAACGGCAAATTAGTTAAACCGAATTAAATGAAAAACATTAAGAAAAAGACCGTGACTACTAGGACTCCGTATCAATTGTTTGGTATGATTTAAGGATGAAGAAAATATTCAGCATAATATTTGTACTTTATATAATAATAGGTTTTTTCATTTTTATATTTGATCAATCTAATGGAAAAAGATTTTCAGAGACAATTAACAAAATTACATTTGGAATTATAGGTCAAAGTGAAGAAGATATTTTAATAAAGATAGGCGGACCCGAAGTTCTTCAAGGATTAGAGATTGAAAAAAACTATAATAAATATCAATCACAGTGTGCTGGTAAACCTCAAACAGAATTCTGTAGTGATTTATATAAAAAAATAGAGCCCTATTTAAAAAAGAAATGATTCAAACTATTATACGTAATCTTAAAAATAAAAGCATTCTCTACATTTTAATATTAATAATTGTAATTTTATCTACTTTTATAATTATAAAATTCACTAATATTTTCTGTGACATAGGTTGTAATGAAACAAAAATGGATAATATTAAACAATGTGCGAAGGATATGTACAGAGCTAGAGGAGATAGTGATAGTTTCACTACAAAACAAAAGAATGACTATATGAAAATCTGTATTAGTACATACGAACAATATCAAGCGAAAGAAAAAAAAGAAGAAAAAGATTTACCTGCTACGGAACCTGTAAATAAATGGAGAAAATATAAACTTTGATTAGACTTAAACAATAAATAATATTGTTTTATTCCTTAGTTTGAAGATATTTAATACATAGTAAAATTTATAAGATAATTTATTGAAAATAATATTACAGCACTTACGGCAATAACAAATACAACATCACTATGAGTTGGAATCGCCTTAATCATTTTTTCTTTTCGTATAACTTGTAAATCTCTCTCTTTTTTAAAAACAAAGTAAGCACGAATAAGAAAAATAATAATTAAAATATAAATCCAATAGCTAGAGAAGCTTTCAGATGTTAAAATTAAATTATAAAGTCCATGAAGGCAGATAGGAAAAAATAAAGCTAAAAACAAAAATAATTTTTTATTTTGTTTTTCAAAAATTGCCTCAATAAGAAAAAATCCCATAAAAACTCCTGCCAAAGCATGAAGCGGAACAGCTGTTAAAGCTCTAATAAATGCAATATCTTTAGCTAAATTTAAACTTTCATTATATCCAATCATAACGTATTCCCAGTTTTCAAAAACGGCAAAACCGATAGAAGCTGCAACGCTATAGACAAGTGCGTCCATAGGTTCATTAAATTCAACAAGGTGAAGACAATAATAAATAATAATTAAAAATTTTAATGTTTCTTCTAAAAAAGCTGCTCTTATAAAAGACATGTAAAAATGATTGGATTCAACGCCAAAATTTAAAGTTTCCAAATAGCCTTCAACAAAAGGAATAAATAACAACAACGGAAAGTGTATTCCCACTCCGAGCAATAATGTTATAAAAACTATCCTTGGTGGTTCAGGGAAATAATCTCTTTTATAAACATAAAAAAGAATAATGAACGCGGGAACTATAGCATAAAGAGATAAAGTTATAATGTTTTGTTCTGAACCAAACAAAAATTTATCTTATTTATTTTTTTTTCTTTTAGTCGATTTTCTCAATGAATCATCATTTAGATTTCTGTCGCTACTATTATTCTGATTTTTGTCTTCACTCCCTCCGAATAATTTTCCAATAAAAACAAGTGGCGCCAAAATAATCCACCAAAATTTTTTAAGTAATAATAGAAATCCACCTGCTGCTGCAGCCCCACCACCTACAGCTTTAATTGCTTTTACTCCAAGAGTAGTTGCAACTAATGCACCAATACCAACTGCTGCAACCTTATCTCCAGCTTTATAATTATTATAAGTATAAACTGAATCAAATGTTACGTCAGATGCTGCACCTTTTACAAATTCTGCATTAGCTTTAGTGTCTGATAAATCATTAAAAATAAAAGTTTGAAGAATATATCCATCTCGACCAAGAATAATATTTACGCTTTCCATACTAATTCCATTATCGCTCCAAACAACTTTATAGGAATAATTAACCATATTATTTTTCTTGTCTAAATTTGGTTTATAAATCCATTCAACCTGCTTAGCATAAGAAAGCCCATCTTTTTGATCTTTATTTGCATCTCTTAATCCCTGAATTAATTCCTCAGGTGAAACATTGGACCAATCATCGATTTTTATATACCCATCATTAGTCGGTCTATCGATGACAAATCGGTATCCATCAGCCAATATTTCCAAAACTGTATCATTATAATATTTACCAGAAACCCACCAGTTAAATTGTTCAATATCTTGACCTAAAAGATATTGCTCATTTTCATAAATTTGTATACTTGCGTTTGAACCTGGAATTTTAATTTTATGAACTTTTGAATTTTCGAAATTCTGCCATTTAAGTGAATTTAATTTCTGTTCTATCTCTGTGTCATTTAGCTTTCTTTTTTCAATTGCATGAATGCTCGTGCTAAACAAAAAAATTAAAAATACATTTAAAATTATATTTCTAAACATAAAATGCCTTCTATTTAGCTTGTAACAACAAGCCACTAACTAAATTAATAACAATTTGTTAAAATCTACCTATCTTACCAAATAAAGTCTACATGTTTCTGGATATAAATAAAAAGAGAGAGATTCATGCCTCTGAACGAGGTAATTGATCTCGAAGTAACATCAACTTTATAAACATAGACTAATTTAGTTTGAGCCAAGGTTCTTGATTATGTAGTCTTAAAGTAATGAAAAAAATTATATTTACTTTATCTGCTCTCTTATTCCT
>JAQBXK010000080.1 GCA_027625145.1 Pseudomonadota bacterium | reverse complement strand
TAATTTTTTTTAAAAAAAATCAATAAATTTTTTAGCTTTATATAAATATTCTATTAAAATTTGATTTTATTTAATGCGTTATTTTTAAATAAATTTGCTTCTTTAATATATCTTCTAACCATTTCTGTTGATTTATGACCTGTCATAGCCATTATGCTTCTTTCTTCTGCTCCAGATTCAGCAGCGGATGTTGCAAAACCTGATCTCAAACTATGACCAGAATAATTTTTACTTTCTATACCTGCTAATTTTAGATATTTTTTTATTAGAAGAGCTACAGTTTGATCGGTCAATCTGTTTTCTGTTAATTTAGAACCTTTTGAAAACCTTCTAAACAATGGACCTGATTTAATATTTGATACTTCAATCCATTTTTTAAGAGACAATACAGGGCAATATTGTGAATTATCAAAGTAGGGAAGTCCTTTAACTGTACCTTCTCCAAATTGGTCAGTTTTTGATCTTCTTAAGTTAATTTTTAGACCTTCTGTTACAAAATCTAAGTCATCATAGTCTAATGAGACTATTTCATTTCTCCTAAACCCACCTGAAAATCCAATTAGTATTATTGATCTATCCCTAAATTTCTTAATTTCTTCATTATTTTCTTTATCTATAACATCAATAACTTTTTTTAAACCATTGATTAATAAAGGTTTTTTACTTTTTTGTATGCTTCCTTTTCTTCTTTTTATGCCCATAATATTTTCTATTATTGATGGGTGTTTTGTATCTAAATAATGCCCTTTTAGTTTATGAATAACTCCTATTGATACTAATCTTCTTTTTAAAGTGCTCATTTTAAGATCTTTGGTAGATAAATGAGTTAAATACAATGAAACTATTTTTGGCCCTGATGGTAGAGATTTGAACCCGTTCTGAGCGCAGAATAATCCAAAATCATTAAAATCTGATTTGTAAGCTCTTATAGTGTTATTTGCTTTTGAACTTTGTAAATTTAATATTGTTTCTTCTTGTAATGCTTTTATATCTGTTATTATGTTATTCATACTTATTACTATTGATAACCATTAATTATCACTAGTAATATATTAATAGATTTTTAATGTCAATAGTTAATAATTAAAAAATAAAGATGAAAAAATTAAGAGAATTTAAACTGTGTAGAAAATGCAATAAAGAACTTAGTTACGGTAAGTTTAGAGAGCGTAAAGATACTGGCTGGACAGATATAAACAACAAATTAAGATATACTTATTGTCGAGAATGTGAAAAAAAAAGATTTAAAGAAGCATACAAAAGAAACCCAATTCCTCAAATGTTGTCTAATAGTAAAATCAGAGCAAAAGCTAAAAATTTAGCCCATAATATTACAACAGAAGATATCAAAAAAGTCTGGCCAAAAGATAATATATGTCCAGTTTTAAAAAAACCCTTTGAAATGGGCTTTAAGTTAGGAAAAACAAAGAGTATGGCCCCTTCTTTAGATAAAATTATTCCAAATAAAGGTTATATAAGAGGTAATATTGTTGTTATTTCAGATATAGTTAATAGATTGAAATCAGATGCAAGCTTAGAAGATTTAAAAAAGATATTAAATTTCTATATTAAAAATGAATATAAATGAATTAAATCAATTATTTAAAATAATATTTTAAAGTAAATGATTAGAAAATTAGAGCAAAAAGATAAGAAAAATTGGGCTCAATTATACAATAGTTATGCCAATTTCTACAAAGTCCCAATGAATACAGAAATTTTAGACACTATTTGGAGCTGGATTCATGATGAAGGTCATGATGTTAATGCTATTTGCTTTGAATTAGAGGGTAAAATTGTTGGAATTGCCCATTATAGAACAATGCCAAGACCAATTAAGGGCCAATATATTGGTTTTTTAGACGATTTGTTCGTAGAGCCAAAATTTAGAGGTCAAAAAATAGCTCAAAAACTCATTAGTCACCTAAAATCATTATCTAAAGGCAATAATTGGAATGGAATTCGTTGGATCACCCACTCTTCCAATGAAAATGCAAAGAAATTATACGATAAAATAGCCAATAATACTGGATTTGAACTCTATGAACTTAAAGGGGACTAAATTTCAGCTAAAAGTGTGGAATTACCTGAAGAAAATACCCAAAGGTAAAGTTAAAACCTACTTAGAAGTTGCTAAAGCCATTGGAAAACCTAAGGCATTCAGAGCTGTTGCTAATGCAGTGGGTAAAAACCCCTATCCTCCTAAAATACCCTGTCATAGAGTGATCAGATCCGACGGAAGCCTCGGCGGATACTCTGGAAAAGGTGGAATTCAACAAAAACGACGTTTATTGAGATCAGAAAAGGTCTTCATAAAATAGTACTTTTAACCTTAAAAAACGTCAAAAACTGTTAGTATTAAACACTTTTTAACTATTTGGACATATTTTTGTCTAATTGATATAATTCATCCTTCAGTTGTACTGTAAATGCACTTTCAGTTAAAATAGACCATCCTATGGACGTTTAAACGGCATATTCTCATACTGCATTGCTCTACTTCTCAACAATGACAACGATTATAAAAGAGTTAAAAAATACCATTTTTAAGGGTTTTTTTACCCCTATTCTACCCCTTAAATAATCTAATTTTCTTTGAAATACAATATTAAATCAAATAAGTATTTAATAGCAATACTTAATCGCCATTTTATCCAGCTATAAATATTATTTTTAATTCTATAAAAATTAAAATTTCTCAATTCTCACTTTTTCAATTATAGAAAAGCAGGCTTATGCTACTTTTATAAGTATTATAGGCCTATTTTAGTAACTATAATTTTACTATTTTGTAAATATAATTAACTTTTATTTATAACTTTATAAATTTATAATATTATATTTAAA
>JAQBXK010000039.1 GCA_027625145.1 Pseudomonadota bacterium | reverse complement strand
ATAACGAAAATATTTATAAACCTTTTATATTATTTATTTATTCTCTATTTTAAAAATAGAGAATCATAATAAATTCAACGGTATATGAATAATTTATTAAAAATTAGATTAAGTATTTAATTTCAAAAAATTATTAGTAAAAAATATTTGTAATTTTTAAAAGTTTTTGAAAAAAAATAATGCTTTGATTTTATTATATTTTTTTAACAATTTTAAAAATCAATTCTTTTTTTTTATTTATTATTTAATCTTGGATTGTGATTAGATTACAGCAATATATAATAGTTAAATAAAAACAAATTAATTTATTGCAGATTGAATAGGTTTTAATTCAATAAAAATTATATTTTCTGTAAAGACTATTAATAATATTAAAATGTAGAGACATATAATTGCAATGACAAAAAATGAAGAACATAAAAAATTTAAAGAAAAAAAAATCCTTTTAGATAGTTCTTTTTTAAAAGATATTATTTTTGATGGACAAAATTTATGGGAAGAAATTAAGCTTGAAATATCTCAAGATGTTAGATCTATAGTTTGGAAAGCTTGGATAGAACCACTTAAATTTATAAAATATGAACATTCAATCCTTTATATTTCTGCAGAATCATATTTAATGTCAAGTAGAATAGAAACACATTATTATGAAAAAATATTTTTAAAAGCAAAGAACAAATATCTTGATATTACAAGAATTGAGATTGTAAATATTAAAAATAATAAGCTAGTTGATAAAACAATAAATAAAGAAAAAAATACTTTTACTAGCTCAAATGTTGATTTCAAAATTGATAAAAAAAAATCTTTTCTTACTAGTGCATCTATGCAATTAAACTCAAAACTTACTTTTGATAACTTTGTTGTTGGCAATTCTAATCGAATGCCATATGCCGCGTCAAAAAGAGTTTGTGAAGTTCCATCTGAATATTATAATCCCCTTTATCTTTATGGCCCAGTTGGTTTAGGGAAAACACATTTATTGAATGCTATAGCTTTGGAGATGAAACAAAAGTTTCCAAAACGTAAAGTTGTTTATATGTCAGCAGAAAGATTTATGTATCAGTTTATTAAAGCTCTTAGATCAAAAGACACAATTGAATTTAAAGATCAATTTAGATCGGCGGATGTTTTAATGATTGATGATATTCAGTTTATTAGTGGGAAAGGATCTACTCAAGAAGAGTTTTTCTATACGTTTAATGATCTGATAGATCAAAAAAAGCAGATAATAATTACTTCTAACAAAGCACCTGTAGAATTAACGGATCTAGATGAAAAGCTGAGGTCAAGATTGGGAGGAGGACTTGTTGTTGATTTCAGGCCAACTAATTTTGATTTAAGACTTAAAATATTAAATAAAAAAACTCAGGCTTTGTCTTTATTGGTACCAAAGGAAGTTTTAGAATTTTTAGCGAATAAAATTGTTAGTAATATTAGAGAATTAGAAGGAGCCTTAAACAGAATATGCTCACATCATGAATTGACTGGTAAGGCAATAAATATAGAAAATACAGAAGAATTATTATCAGATTTATTAGCTGTAAATGAAAAACAAATTTCTATTGAATTTATTCAACAAAAAGTATCGTCTTATTTTAATATAAATGTTTCAGAGATGGGATCTCCAAGGCGTTCTATAAGTATTGCAAGGCCAAGACAAATAGCAATGTTTCTATGTAAAAAAATTACTAGTTTTTCTTATCCGGAGATAGGAAGGTCTTTTGGAGGCAAAGATCATACAACAGTAATACACGCAGTTAAAAAAATTGAAACTTTATCTAAAAACGATAATAAATTACAAAATGCATTAGTAGATTTAAGAAAATTAATAAGAGCCTAATTAATTTTTTATATTTTATTTTTTACTATACATCATATATGTAATTACTTGTCGTAATAAACAAAAACATGCTATATATTGTGTTAATTATAAAATGTATTTATTTATAGATTTTGAGGTTTCAACATGAAATTTACGATAGATAGAAGTTCATTTCTAAAACCCCTGGGACATATTTATTCTGTAGTAGAAAGAAGAAATACTATACCAATTTTATCAAATGTATTGATAGAGAGTGATGCTTCAAAAGTTTCTTTTACAGCAACAGATATGGATATGGATATTGTTGAAACTGTAGGCTGCATAGTGTCAAGTAAAGGAAAGCTTACTGTATCCGCACATACTTTATATGACATTGTTAGAAAATTACCCGATGGATCTGAAATTCAGATTGAGCTTGTTGATTTAAATGTAGAAGTTTCAGCTGGGAAGTCTAGATTTATTCTTCCAACTTTGCCGGTTGATGATTATCCAGTAATGACAGAGATTGAAAAAGGGAATGAATTTTCATTAGAAGCAGTTGATTTGGCAAATTTAATAGACAATACAAAGTTTGCTATTTCTTCAGAAGAAACAAGATATTATTTAAATGGTATTTATTTACATGTGCCAGATATTAAAAGTGATAAATTGAGAGCTGTAGCTACTGACGGTCATCGTTTAGCTCAAGCAGAGGTTCCCATCCCTAAAGGTGCTGAAAATATGCCAGGGGTTATCCTTCCTAGGAAAGCAGTTGGCGAGGTAAGGAAATTAATAGATAGCACCGATGGATTAGTAACTATTATAATTTCTAAAACAAAAGCAAAATTTATTTTTCCTAACTCAATTTTAACTACAAAGTTAATTGATGGCTCTTTTCCAGATTATCAAAGGGTAATTCCTAAAGAAAACCTTAATAAGTTAGTGGTTTCAAATGCTGATTTTTCTAAAGCTATTGATAGAGTATCAACTGTTTCAATGGAAAAATCTAGAGCAGTAAAATTATCTTTAAGTAATAATGTATTATTATTACAAGTTAATAGTCATGACCTTGGAAATGCGTCTGAAGAACTAGATGTAAATTATACTTCTGATCCTATAGATATAGGTTTTAATTCACGTTATCTTTTAGATATATCCGGGCAAATCCAAGGTAAAGATATTGAATTATCATTATCAGACTCTGCTTCACCTGCATTAATTACTGATCCAGATCAGGAAGGTGTTATTTTTGTTTTAATGCCTATGAGGGTTTAGTTTTTTTTTATGAAAAACTCTAAAAAACAAACAAATATTAATGTTAATAACAATGTTTTAAATTTTTTAAAAAAAACTAACAATAATAAAATTTCCAATAATTTTTATTTACAAAAATTAAATTTAAAACGATTTAGAAATCATTCTAAATTAAATCTTGTAGTTCCAGATTCACCTGTATTAATTTACGGAGAAAATGGTTGTGGTAAAACGAATATCTTAGAAGCAATATCATTGTTAAATCCCGGAAAAGGTATTCGTAAATCAAAAGCAGAAGATTACTTATTTAAAGATCCTTTGTCAGGCGATGATAATCAACTTTGGGGAGTAAATGCTGATTTATTTACACCAAATGGTATAGTAAATATAGGAACTGGATCTAAAGAGAATTCGTTAAATAAGTCTAGAAACATTAGAGTAAATTTTGAAAACAGCACTCAATTAACTGTTGGAAAAATATTTAAAATATCCTGGGTTACTCCACAAATGTGTATGTTGTTTCAAGCAGGTATGAGTGAAAAAAGACGTTTTATTGATAGACTTACTTCAGCATTAGACGTTTCTCATATTAATAGAATTTTTAGGTATGAAAAACTTCTTAGAGAAAGATCTAATATAATTCTACAATTTCAAAATGAAACCTTATGGTTAGAAACCATAGAAAAACAAATTGCAGAACTAGCAGTGTCTATTATTGCTAGTAGGCAAAATTTAATACAATTGTTAAATAGTTTGTATGAAGATGAATTAAATAGCCATTCTATAATACAAGACTTTCCCCCAGTGGAAATAAAAGTAAAAGGGGATATAGAAGATTTACTTTTAAAAACCTCTGCATTAAATGTTGAAGATAGTATTAAAATAGATCTTAAAAAACTAAGAAGTTCTGGAGATCTATCTTTTGCTGGTCCGCATACTTCTCAGATTGAAATAATAAATAGAAAAAATAATAAAAAGGTGGAAATTTCTTCAACTGGTGAACAGAAATTAATGTTAATTTCTATTATTTTATCACATGCAAGGATGCTAAATATTCAATTTAACATGGCGCCAATTTTATTATTAGATGATATAGTAGAGCATCTTGATGAAAAACATAAATATGCTTTATTCTTAGAAATTTCAAAACATTATGCACAGTCATGGTTTACAAGCACCAGTAAGGACGCATTTAAAATTTTTCCTAAAAATATAGAAAAAATTTTTCTTCCAAAAGTAATAAAAAATTTTAATGGTTATTATGATTATCAAAATGGAGACACATAAATGTCAAGTAAAGAATTAAGTCCAAAAGATTCTGGATCAAGTTATGACGCAGATTCGATTAAGGTTCTTAAGGGTTTAGACGCTGTAAGGAAAAGACCTGGAATGTATATTGGAGATACAGATGACGGTTCAGGTCTTCATCATATGGTATACGAGGTTTTAGATAACTCTATTGATGAGGCTTTAGCGGGTCACTGTGACTTAATAAAAGTAAAGCTACTGATAGATGGATCTGTTACAGTTTCAGATAACGGTAGAGGAATACCTGTCGACTTGCATGCAGAAGAAGGAATGTCAGCGGCTGAAGTTATTATGACTCAGCTTCATGCTGGAGGAAAATTTGATAATAATTCTTACAAGGTATCTGGCGGACTTCATGGTGTCGGTATATCAGTTGTAAACGCATTATCAGAATTTTTAAGTTTAACAATTTATAGAAATGGAAAAGTTTATAAAATTGATTTTACTGAAGGTAATACTAATTCTCCTCTTGCAGTAATTGGAGATAGTGATGAAAAAACTGGTACAGAAATTAACTTTAAACCAAGTACAAATACATTTACAAACTGTATTTTTGATTACTCAACATTAGAACATCGTATAAGAGAACTTGCTTTTTTAAATAGTGGAGTTCACATAGATCTAATTGATGAAAGAGAAACAGAAAAGAAGAGTATAACATTTTTTTATGAGGGTGGATTAAAGGCTTATATTGAATACTTAAATCGATCACGTCATGCAATTCATGATACAATAGCTACTTCACATGAAAAGGAGGGTATCACCGTTGATATTTCAATGGAATGGACAGATGGATATCATGAAACTACGCTTTGTTTTACTAATAATATTCCTCAACGAGACGGAGGAACACACTTAGCAGGATTTAGGGCAGCATTAACTAGAGTAATAAATAATTATTCTAGTAACTCAGGGATAGCTAAAAAAGAAAAAATTCAACTGACTGGAGAGGACTGTAGAGAGGGATTAACTACTGTTTTATCTTTAAAAATACCGGACCCTAAATTTTCTAGTCAAACAAAAGATAAATTAGTTTCAAGTGAAGTTAGGCCGGTTGTAGAACAATTAGTTTCAGAATCACTAAATCAATGGCTTGACGAACATCCAACAGAAGCTAAAAAAATTATTGCAAAAGCTTATGATGCAGCAAGTGCTCGAGAAGCTGCTAAGAGGGCTAGAGAATTAACAAGAAGAAAAGGTGTAATGGATATTGCAAGCCTTCCTGGAAAGCTTGCTGATTGTCAGGAAAAAGATCCATCAAAATCTGAAATATTTCTTGTTGAGGGAGACTCAGCCGGCGGATCGGCAAAGCAAGGAAGAGATAGATCTAATCAAGCTATTCTTCCTTTAAGAGGAAAAATATTAAATGTGGAGAGAGCAAGAATTGATAAAATGCTATCTTCAGTAGAGATAGGTACGCTAATTACAGCTATTGGTGCAGGGGTAGGCAATTCTGAAATAGATTTAGCTAAAGCAAGGTATCATAAAATTATTATTATGACTGATGCAGATGTTGATGGTAGTCATATTAGAACATTATTATTAACATTTTTCTTTAGACATATGAGGCCTCTAGTTGATGCTGGGTATTTATATATTGCACAACCTCCTTTATTTAGAGCAAAACATGGTCAATCTGAGGTTTACTTAAAAGATCAAGTTGCATTAGATAATTATTTAGTAAGCTCTGGAATTAAAGGTGTATCACTATCATGTGGCAATAATGAAACTATTTTAGGAGAAGACCTAAAAATTTCTGTAGAGAAATCAATATACGCAAAAAGAATAATTGATACGCTTTCTCAAAAACTAGGTTTTTCTGAGGTAATTGCTCAATTATCAATTTTAGGTTTTTTAAATTCAGATGTATTTGATAATGAAGAAAACTTAATTATAATTAATGATAGATTAAATAAATTTTTAATAAATTCTGAAAAAGGTTGGAATGCAGTCTTTAAAGCATTAGATGAAGATAAAAAAATATTAGAAATATCAAGAATTAATAGAGGGGTAAAAGACCTTTTTATATTAACTTATCAAGATATTTTATCTGAAGAAGCTAAAATACTAGATAATATGAAGGTTTTTCTTAATGATCATTTTTTAGAAAAATGTATATTTAGTATTAATGAAAATGAGTATGTGATTAAAGGTCCTCTTGAATTAGCAAAAAGAATAACTGATTTAGGAAAAAAAGGCTCTCAAATTAATAGATATAAAGGTCTAGGAGAAATGAACCCAGTTCAATTATGGGAAACAACTCTTGACCCAAATGCACGGTTTTTACTCCAAGTAAAAGTAGAGCATGAAGGAGATGCGGAAGAGACGTTCTCTACATTAATGGGAGAAACTGTAGAACATAGAAGAAACTTTATACAAGAAAATGCTTTAAAAGTTAGTAATTTAGATGTTTAAATATACTATTTTACTAAATTATCTTTTCTAACAATATGCTCAGATATTTGTTGAGCAGTAAAAGCGCTTAGTGTCCATCCCAGGTGACCATGACCTGTATTATAAAAAATACCTGGCAATTTTCCACTTCCCACTTTTGGAATCATGCTAGGGGTCATTGGTCTTAATCCAGCCCAAGGTATTACGTGTTCTGTTGAAATTAAAGGAAATAATTTATTACACCAATTGATTAATGGATTAATTCTGTCAGCTCTTATATCTTGATTATATCCATTAAACTCTGCAGTTCCTGCAACTCTGAATCTATCTTTTCCAAGTCTGCTAGAAACTATCTTAGCTTTATCATCTAATAATGATACATAGGGAGCATTTTTAACACTTTCATCGTCATTAAGAAGTAAAGTAATAGAATAGCCTTTAACAGGATAAATATTAACGTTATCACCTAATTTAGAAGCAAATTGTTTACTCATAACGCCTGCACAAATAACAACACCATCATAATTAGTTTCATATTTTTTATTTTCAATTTGAAAATGAATTATAGGATTTATTTTGTTGTGATCAATTAAGGAAATTTCTGTATTATAATTAAATTTAACACCTTTTTTTTGACAAGCATCCGCTAGTGACTTTGTAAATTTATGAATATCACCTGACATATCACTTTTAGTATAAAATCCACCTATAAAACTTTTAAGGTTAATTGTCGGTTCAATTTTTTTAATTTCATCTAATGTTACCTCTTGTCTGCTTAATCCAGCTTCTTTAAGCCATTTACTTATTTCTCGTCCATGTTCTAGAGCTTTGCGGTTATCACAAAGGTGTAATATACCTTGTTCTTCAAGATCTAATTCAATATTTTCAGCTTTTAATATTCTTTTGAATTCAACTCTACTTTCAATAGCCATTTTGGCTGTTAAAATAGTATGATTTTTATGGTTAGGGATATTGCTTATAAAACTAAATAACCAACTGAGTTTATGAAAACTAGGTTTAGGATTAAATAAAAGAGGTGCATCTTTCTGAAGCATCCATTTTAATCCGGTAACTATAGTAGACCAACTATTCCAGACTTCAGCATTACAAGCTGAGAGTTGTCCGCCATTGGCAAAACTAGTTTCCATTGCTGCATAACGGTTTTTTTCGAATACTGTAACCTCATATCCTTTTTTTAAAAGTTGATAAGCGGTAGTAATACCTGTTATACCAGCGCCAACAATAGCTATTTTTTTCATAAAATTTACTCCGTAACAAGCGTTGTATAATTACAACTTACCCCATCTGTCACGGAACCTGAAAGATTGACCAAGATTAAACTTAGCTTACCCCTTCGGTGGATGATTGGTATCATCTCTCTCCAGATTGTCTACTTTTAATGTTTCGGGTGCCTGAGAGTTTCCGGGGTGGTTGCTCCTTCGGCGGCTATAAAATAACTCTCTCACAAAAAAAGACTAAGACAATTTTCATTTTACAAATTTTATAATTATTAACAAGTCTATTTTTATTTAATAGAGTTATTTTTTGTAACTATAAAAACACCAATACTAGATAAGAAAAGGCCAAAAACATCCAGGTGAGTAAAATTTTCTTGAAGAATTACATAAGCCATAATAGCTGAAACAGGAGGAATTAAAAAAAATAAAGTAGATGTTTTACCTGCATCATTATATTTAAGCATCCACATTAAAATTAAAAAAGCACCAAGTGAAATCACTAAAACTTGCCAAGTCATTGATATAAAAAAAGACGTTGTAAAATTTATAAAATAATTTTCAAAACATATTGCCAATAAAAAATGGAAAAAAGAAGCACCTAATGCTTGAAGAAAATTATTAGCTGATAAAGATAAATCATTACTAATTCTTTTTTGCCAAATTATGCCAATAGAAGATGAAATTAATCCAACTAATCCGGAACATAAAGCTAAAATAGTTAAGTCATCATTTAAATCGGATGCAATCACTATACCAGCTCCTAAAAAACCTATTAATATACCTAACCATTGTATTTTAGATAAAAATTCTTTTAAAATTTTTTGTGCAAGGACAGCTGTCATAATAGGTTGTAAAGATACGATTAATGCAATTATGCTTGCAGAAGCTCCTTTAGATAAAGCATAGAAAACTCCACCTAGATAGAAACCATGAAAAAGTATACCGCTAACTAAAGCTTCAAAAACAGATTTTAAACTAAAAAGTTTTCTCTCAGAAAAAAATATAAAAAAAACAAAGAAAATAAAGGCAACTATTATAAATCTGAAAGATAAAGCTATAAAAGGCGATGCATCTTCTACAATGATTTTACTAGTTATAAAAGCTGAAGACCAAAGTATAACAAAGACTAAAGGAAAAAAATAATTTAATTTAAGCATTTAATCATTCATATAAAATATTATGTTTATAGTATTATTTATTTTGGAGGCTCAATAGGACCATTTAATTCTAGCCATCGAGAGAATCCTCCAAGTATATTAGAGGTGTTAAGAAGTCCCATATCATTTGCTGTTTGAGTTGCTAATGCGGATCTCCAACCAGATGCGCAATAAAAAATAAAGTGGTAATTTTCATTAAAAAATTTTTTATGATAGGGACTTTTAGGATCTATCCAAAACTCTAACATTCCTCTGGGAACATGTTTCGCACCTAAAATACGACCTGAATTAGATATTTCTCTGATATCTCGAAGGTCAATAAATAAATTATTTTTATCAGAATGCTTTTGAATAGCAATCTCAACAGATAAATTATTTATTTTACTTTTGGCATTTTCAACTAATTCTAAAACAGATTTTTTTATTTGGATCATTATTGTATTCCCAAAACAGTTAAAATTTAATTGAAACTTAGTGAAACTTATTAGTTTAGTCTATGAAATATTAATTCAGCAGCTTTTTCGCCAGATATAAAAGCAGACTCAACCCTAGATCCTTCCATGAAATCGCCAGCTATAGCTATAGGATAATTTGGATCAATCTGGATCCCTTTAGCAATATTATTTACTTTAGCATATTTCCAAAAATGTAGTTTACTATAGACAATTTGTGAACTAATTAAATGATCAGATAGTTTAAAAATTTTAGGTAATTCATTAAGTATTTTATCTTTAATAAACGATGGATCTTTTATCAAATTTTCATTTGAAAAAATAGCATTGGCATGGATTGTCCAGCAATTTTTATCTTTACTAGAAGCTAGCCAGCTAAGAATGCCTACCTTATTTTTAGATAAGTCAAAATAAGAAGGAATAGTATCAGGTAGATTTTTAAAAGCTAACATTAATGCAATGCAAGAATCATAGGAAGCTGTAGATAATACTTTGCTGAGATAAGGAAATTTTATCATCAAATCTATATTTTGAGGAGCTGGTAACGTAGATATTACAGCATCAAAAGTATCTTCTTTTGAAAAATGTTCAAACAAAACATTAATTTTTTTATTATTTTTAAATAATCCAATTACTTTAGTTTTTTGATTAACATTAATCTCATTTGATATAGAGTTTAAAAAGTCCCGCATAGTTGGAAATCCACGGTATCTTTCTGGAGAAAAATTTTCATATTTTTTAATATAATTTTTATTTATTTCAGATTTTAAAAGTTGATTAAAATTTTTAGATCGAGCAGTAAAAAATTGAGCTCCATGAAAAAAGGTAAATTTATTATTTTCTTTTTCTTTAATATGAGTTGCTATCCTTCCACCTATGAAATCACCTTTATCAACAATGATTGTTTCCAATCCATATGATTTAAGCTTTCTTGATGCAGAAATTCCTGCTATTCCTGAACCAATAACAAGTATTTTTTTTGACATATTATCCCTTATATAAAGTTAAAAAATAGGATTTACTTACTAGGATTTAAAAAAAATGAATAATCACACTATAAAGACTGAATTTATACTAGAAAAATTTCAATTTGAAAATCAATTTTCTCTGCCTATATCTAAAAATATAAACGCAGAATCTGTAGTAAATATATATGAAGCAATGAGAAGTTTTTTTCCAATTTACCATAATTCAGAAAAAGAAACAATCGTGGCGCTAAGATTAGAGAATATATTAGAGAGCTTTGATGGTTTATTTTTAGATGCGTTTGGTGTTTTAAATGTTGGGCCTAAACTGATACCTGGAATTATTAAAACAATTGATAAAGCAAGAGATATGGGAATTACACTATTAGTTGTTACTAATGGAGCAAGTAATGACACTTCAAAGAAAAGAGATCAATTGTCATCTTTAGGACTAGAGTTTTCTTATGATGAAATCATTTCAAGCAGAGATTCCGCAGAAGTATTTTTATCATTTAATAAGCCAGAAGGCCCTCTAGGAGTTTTAGGTAACATTGGAAATAAATTTACTATTCCAGATTTAGAATGTGTTGAATTAGAGCAAGACTATTCAATATTTGAAGAAATGAGTTCTTTTATACTTCTTGGAACAACTATGTGGGATACTGTGTGGCAAGATATGTTATTAAATTCATTAAAAGATAATCCTAGGCCTTTATTTGTAGCTAATCCTGACATAGTGGCTCCACATGAGAATAAATTTAGCATTGAACCAGCTTATTTTATATCACATTTAATAGCTAATGGTACCCATCTTCCTTTTTGGCTTGGCAAACCATTTCCAACAATATTTGAGTTAGCAATTAACAGAATGACAGAGTTAGCAGGGAGGCACTTGTCTCTTTCAAGAATTGGAATGGTGGGAGATACTCTTCATACAGATATTTTAGGATCTAATAGTATTGGATTGAAGTCAGTTTTAATGACAAATCATGGTCTTTTTAGAAATGAAAATATTGCCAAAATGATAAAAAAAACTGGGATCATACCTGATTTTATTGTTGAAGGACCTTAATAAATGATAGAATCATTAAAAAATGATTTAATTTTTAAAAACATATATTTTTCATATTCATCAATGCAAAATAACATATGTGATAATTTAAATTTAACAATAAAAAGTGGTAAATTTACAAGTATATTAGGTCCTTCTGGGTCAGGTAAAACTTCTTTATTAAAGTTAGCTTCGGGGCTTCTGGAACCCATAAGTGGTAACATAAAATATAAAAATAAAAAAATATCTGAAGTTCATTTAAACGTAACTTTGGTTCAACAAAACCCTTCATTAATGCCATGGTTAAGCGTATATAGAAATATAATATTAGGTAATAAAAATTATAAGAGTTCATTAGGTAATAAACTAATAAAGGATGTTGGCCTAGAGGGTTTTAAAGATTTTTACCCTCACCAGTTATCTGGAGGAATGTTACAAAGAGTTGCTATAGCAAGGGCTTTGATTTTTAAACCTAAACTTCTTCTATTGGACGAACCGTTTGGTGCTTTAGATAATTTGAGTAGAGAGTTAATAGCAACGGAACTTGTGGGAATAATTAAAAAAGAATTAGGAACTGTAGTAATGGTAACCCATTCAATTGAAGAAGCTGCTTTATTAAGTGATGAGGTATTAATAATGGGTGGAAATCCATTGCGTTTAATAAAAAGATGTGCTCCTCCAAATATATTTGGTTCTAAATCATGGCAGAAATTAGGTTTAAGAAAATCATTAGAGGTAAAAGACTTTCAAAACTATTTAAAAATAATAAGAAAAATATCATATGAAATAATAGAAAAAGGATTGTAAATTGTGATTAATAAAAATCAGACAATTTTAGTTACTGCATCAGCTAAAAGATTAGGCAAACATATTTCAACTGATTTAGTTAAATCTGGCTGGAATGTTGCTTTACATTATAATCAATCAAAGATTATTGCTGAGGAGACAGCTCATTACTTAACTATAATTGGTGGGAAGGTGACCCTGCATCAAGCTGATTTATCAAAATTAGATCAAGTTACAAAATTAATAAACAATGTTAAGAAACTTAATTCACAATGGGTTGGCTTGATAAATAATGCTGGATTATTTAAATACGATGATGGAATAAACTTTGATTTTAAGAATTTAAATGATCATATGTCAGTTAATTTTACAGCACCCGCTATTTTAACTCAAGCTTTAGCAAGGGTTACAATTGAAAAACAAAAACAAGATAAAAAATTACAAGGAATAGTAATTAATATTTTAGATGCTAAAATATTTGGATTAAACCCAGATTACTATAGTTATACATTATCAAAGCAGGCCCTTTATGGTCTTACTAAAATGTCAGCCCTTTCGTATGCGTCGTCTATAAGAGTAAATGGAATTGCTCCAGGCATTACTCTACCCGCTCCTGGACAAGATAAAAATTTATTTGAATATTCTCATAAACAAAACTTACTAAAATCATCAGCTACTATAGAAGAGATTTTAAACGCTATTCAGTTCTTAATTAAATCTAAATCTGTCACAGGCCATGTAACTCTTCTTGATGGAGGAGCTCATCTTGCCCCACCAAGAAGAGATGTTGGATTGTAATAAGAATTTTAAAAAAGAGAAAAAAATGTTAAACATTAGAAAAAGAAAAATATTTATAAATAATTTTGAATTAATGGCATCAGTTGGTGCGTATGAGGTAGAAAAAAAACAAAAGCAAAAAATAATTATAGATTTAGAGATTTATCTTACAAATAATTCTGAAACTAAAACAGATGAATTAAATCAAACACAAGATTATAGCCAATTCAGAACATTAGTTAAAGATATTATCAATAGTAGGCATTTTCAATTACTTGAAATACTTACAGATAAAATTTATGAAGAAATTATTCAAAATGAATTTGTTGTAGGCGTAAAAGTTAAAATTACTAAACCTGATATATTTTCTGATTGTGAAGTAGCCTACCAGCTTTCTAATATTTAAAAGTTATCTTTTTGAGTTCGTATCGATTTAAAAATTTCTGATGGACTGCTTAAATTAAGTCCTATGGAAGAAGCAAAAAAATTTTCATTAGCTCTTAAAAATGGATTAATTTTCTTTTCATCCCCTAATAAGAATGGAATAGTTGGAAGTCCCTCATTTCTTTTATTAATAATATTGTTATAAGCTTTTTTTAGTAATTGATTATTAGGATCTATATGAATAGAAAATTTTGCATTAGATAAAGTATATTCATGGCCACAGTATACTGTGGTATCGTCAGGTAGTAATTTTAATTTTAGAAGGCTATTCCACATTTCTTCCATCGTTCCTTCAAAAACCCGCCCACATCCTAAGTAAAACATTGTGTCCCCTGAAAAAAGATATTTTTCTTCTGGTATATAAAAACATACATGACCTAAGGTATGCCCTGGGGTATGAATTACTTTAGAATCAGCGCCTGCTATAGATATGGAATCACCATCTGAAACAAAGATATCTATATCTGATATAAGGTCCTTTTCATACGAAGGTGCAATTAATTGTGATTTATATATTTTTTTAAGTTCAGAGTTACCACCGGTATGATCATGATGATGATGAGTATTAATAATTTGGTCTAAATTCAAATTTTTAGCTTTTAAAACCTTTATTACTGGATCGGCTTCGCCTGGATCTATTACAGCGGTAATATTTTCTTTATCATTATGTAATAAATAGATGTAATTATCAGACAAAGCATTAATTAGTTCTATATGAATCATTTTTTTCCTGTTTAGTAAATTGATTTAAGTATTGGTTTTTTAAAAACATTAATTTAAAATAAAGCATATTTTTATAATTATTATAATCAAAAAGTTTATTTTATTAAATTTAGGTATATAAGTTAAAAAATAATAAAAAGGAATGTAATGAATAATATAGTATTAGATACTCTTAGAGTTAAAATTGATGATATTGATTTTCAATTATCAAATCTATTAAAAGAAAGACAATCTTTAGCATCTAAAATAATGATTGCAAAAAAAGGAAATGATCCTTTTGACCCTGAAAGAGAAGAAAAAGTTATAGAAAAAGTAGTAACTTTTGGATTAGATAAGTTTTTAGTTGAAAAAATATGGCGTCAGATCATATCATCAAATTTATCATTACAAAAAAAATTAAAAATAGGTGTGGCAGGTAATGATGATGAAATTAAATCTTCTTATTTAGGCCATTTTGGCAATTATTTTGATACAACTTATTTTTCTAGTGTTATCAGCTTATTAGCTTCATTAGAAAAAAAAGATATAGAAATAGGCTTTATAAATAATGACAATATAAAAAAACTTCAGAATCATAGCGATATTAAAGTTAACTTTCAAGTTTTAGCTAATGTTCCGTTGTATAAAAAACCTGATCAACAACAATATAAAATTATTAAACTTAAAATGAATTAATTATAGGTATTTATCAATGTTATTTCCTTCTGTGAAAAGCAGTATAGAAAATTTAAAGTCTTATAAACCTAATTTTGGAAAAGCCAAAAATATAAAATTAATTAGACTATCAGCAAATGAAGGTGCATTGGGCACTTCAGCAAAGGCAATTAAAGCAATTAATTCTTTTTCTACTGATTTACATAGATATCCTCCTCAAGTAAGTGAAGATTTAGTTAAAGCAATTGCAAAAAGATATTCTCTTGATAGAGATAAAATTATTTTAGGAAATGGTTCAGATGAATTAATTGCAATTATAGCACAAGCCTATCTTAGTTCGGATGATGAAGCTATTTATACTGAGTATGGTTTTTTACAATTTCCACAACAAATTTCAATTGTTGGCGCAAAAGGCGTAATAGCTAAAGATAATAAATTAACAGTTAGCGTTGATAATATACTTTCTAAAATTAATAATAAAACAAAGTTAGTTTTTCTTGCTAATGCTAATAATCCAACTGGCACATTTATATCAAAAGATGAGATAATAAGGCTTCATAAAGGCATGCCTTCAAATGTTTTACTTGTTTATGATGCAGCTTATAGTGAATTTATTGTTGATCCTAATTATATTGATGGAAGCTATTTAGTAAATCAATATGACAATGTGATTATGTTAAGAACATTTTCAAAAATGCATGGCTTAGCATCATTAAGGCTTGGTTGGGGGTATTGTTCTAACTACATTTTAAATAACCTTATGAAGGTTAGAGGCCCATTTAGTGTTAATGTTGCGGCCATGATAGCAGGAAAGGTGGCAATTGAAGATATTGATTTTCAGAAAAAATCATTAGAGCACAATATAAAATGGATGGATTGGCTAGAAAAAGAATTAAAAAAATTAGGATTATCATATCAATCATCTGTTACCAATTTTCTACTAATAAAATTTCCTTGTGAAAAACATAAAACTGCTGAAAATGCAGAGATTTTTTTAGCAGAGCGTGGAATTTTAGTTAGAAATATGTCTGGATATAATTTATCAAGCTATTTAAGAGTGTCATTAGGTACAGAAGAGGAAAACTTGATTTTTATAAAAGAATTAAAAAGTTTTATAGATAATTAATAATGGCTTTAATTTATAAAAAGGTATGCGTAATAGGATTGGGACTTATTGGAACTTCAATTCTTCATGCTATTAAAGCAAAAGAAGATAAGAATATTATTACTTTGGCATACGACATTAACTCGAATCATAGAAACATAGTTTCTAAAATGAACATTGCCTCTTTAGTCTGTGATAAAATAGAAAATGCTATTAACGATGCTGATTTAATTATTTTATCAATCCCTGTAGGCTCAATGTCTAATGTAGCAAAGTTAATATCCTCATATTTAAAAGAAGGTGCTATAATTACAGATACTGGCTCTACTAAACAATCTGTAATTAAAGATATACAGCCACATCTTCCAAAAAATGTTGATTTTATTCCTTCTCATCCACTTGCAGGGACAGAGTATTCAGGGCCTCAAGCAGGGTTCGCAACTTTATTTGAAAACCGTTACTGGCTTTTAATATCTGATATAGAAACAAAACAAACAAAACAATTAGGATCTTTTTTTACAAAATTAGGAGCAATGGTAGAAATAATTAATGCTAATTATCATGACAGAATTTTAGCAATTACATCTCATTTACCACATTTAATTGCTTATACTATAGTTGGAACAGCTTCGGATTTAGAATCTGATTTAAAAAATGATGTCATTAGATACTCAGCATCAGGGTTTAGAGATTTTACTAGGCTCGCTTCATCAGACCCAATAATGTGGAGAGATATTTTTATTCATAACTCTGATGCTGTTCTAGAGATGCTTCAGAGATTTAATGAAGATTTATCAGATTTGCAAAAAGCTATTAGAAAGCAAGATGCAGACAAGCTTCATTCATTTTTTTCAAGAACAAGGTCCATTAGAAAAAAAATAATAGATGCTGGTCAAAGTTAATTAAAAAACAGAATCTTAGAAATATTAATTCTTGAGTGAGCTATTAGAAATTTACAGTACTCTAAGAATATTAATGAAAATGTTTCATATGAATATATCCAATTATTAATATTGTGTTTTTCAGGAGTAATAGGGTATTTAATAATTTTTAAGTTAGGCATTTTATTTTTAAATTCTAAAAAAGCTCTTGGCATATGATAGTTACTAGTAATAAGAATAAGTTGTTTTATACTATTTTTATTAACCCATTTCAGGGTTTCCAATGCATTTGAACGAGTGTTTTTAGATTTACTGTCGAGTTCTAGGCAGCATTCAATAAACATATTCAGTAGGTCATTTTTTAATAATAGTTCACTTATATTTGACTTTGTAAAACCTTTGCCAGTGCCGCTAATAAGTATATCAATATTCATTAATTCCAATTTACTAAAACCTTTAATTAATTTTAATCCTTCTTTAATTCTATTAGATCCTCCTGTTAAAATAACAAAGTTTGCCGCTTCTTTAATAGAATATTCTTTAAGAGATTGAACTTCCTCTTTATATTTTAATAATCCAGTACAAAAATAAATAAATATAATTATAAAAATTAGTAAAAATAATACTTTAAAAATATGTTTGTTCATAAATATATCATTTTAATAGTTTTAAACATGTTGGCAAAAAAATAATGGTTAGTATATAATAAAAATATATTTTATTATTTCTAAGGGTAATTTTAATGAGAGAGACGTGTAAGTCATGTGGAACTGTATTTGATTTAGATGAAAACACGCTATCTAATGAAGTACATTGGTTAAAATGTAGTGTTTGTAATGAAAAATGGATTCCATCAATTAAAAATAATAATACAACAATAGATAATAAAATCACTACAATTGATTATAAAGAAAAGTTAAAAGAAGCGCCGTCGAAAAGTTTTAATAATAATGAAATTAATAAAGTTAAAAATGAACTTGCTTCAATTAAATTTGCTGTAGAAAACAACTCTAAACAAATGTCTAATTCAAAAAATTCTATATTAAATTTAAAAAACCAATCTGTTGCAGAAATTGCTAATGAACTGGCGACTTCAAAATTAAAAAATTATCCTTTGCAAGAAAATAAACGAAAAGAAAAAAAAATAAATAAAGAAAGAAATAATATAACTAAAATTAAAATTGCTCCTTTAATTTTAGTTATATTATTTCTTTCTCTAGGAGGATCAGTTTTTTTTAGATCACTCATACTTGGTTATAGTTATAAATATTTGCCTTTACATACTGAAAAATATAATCAAAAAATCAATGATTTTTTTCAATTTATTAAATTACCAATTATGGCTGAATTAAATCATATTAAAATAGTTGACTTCAGTGCAACTAATCAAAAAAATACTGTCAAATTTATAGGTATCCTAAAAAACAATTCGTCTAGACCAATTTTAGTACCAAAGATTAAAGTTATAGCAGTTACGGAAGATGGAAAAATTTTGATTGAAAAAATTATGCCATTGATGGCTAAAGTATTATTGCCATTTTCTCAAATAGAATTTAATGATATTATAAAAACAAAATTTCAACAGGAAAATATAAGAGTGAGAGCAACGCTTTTAAAACAATTATTTTAATTTTAGAAATATTTTAATAAAA
>JAQBXK010000079.1 GCA_027625145.1 Pseudomonadota bacterium | reverse complement strand
AAGAGCAAGTGAACACGTGAACAGAAGAACATGTTGGTTTCAGCATGTTCTTCGTCTTACAGTGTGCAACTGCTGATAGCGTAAACTATTGAATTGCCATAAGTAACTTTTTCACTGATATACATATCTCTATCATTTGAAGAGTAAAAGATTTCAAATTCCCATATTAAACAAATGATTATTAACAATGGGATTACTGCATATGAAAGAAATCCCCATGCCACAAGAAAATAATCCCCTATATTATTAGAATTGAAGTAATTATTTTCATTATTATTCATCTTTTAAACTTTATACAAATTGGCTTATCTAACTTATTTATTATTGTAACATAGTAAATAGATATTTATTTAGATGTAAATTATTTGAGATTCATTTTGATCACTGCTGTTATTCAATACCCAGAATCAAGTTGAAATTAAATCCCTCTCCATCAACTTTTAAAATAGCAGAATGATAGTGCTACTCGTATCTATCAGCCACAAAACGTTTTCCAAAAACATGGGCCAAGGTCCGCGGCAAGCGAAGGCCTACCTGCAATTCTTATAGCAAAAATTATTACACCAGATGAATTACTTCCAAATATGTGTCGGGCCCCTGAGGTGTTTTACGCTGGTAGGGTATAAACGTTACTTTAGTTGGTGCGTAATACGGTGAAGGCTAACACTTGAATTCTTGGGCTCAACTAGCGTTATAGACGCAAAAAAAGTAATCAGGGCTGAAACAAGCGTGAACAAAGGCATGTTTATGGTATCTTGTTGATAAGGTCTGTTTTGATCAGAAAATTTGTGGTGGGTAGAATGGTGGGTAAATATATTTAACGATTATTAATATCAATTAAATCAATAACTTATGAATATATAATGGCGGATAGGGTGGGATTCGAACCCACGGAGGGCTTTCACCCTCGCCGGTTTTCAAGACCGGTACTTTCAACCGCTCAGTCACCCATCCGATTAATTATTTGTTGTGTAACGTAGCTTATTGAGCTTTGCAAGTTTTTTATCTAATTTCTTAACTATTTAAAAACAGATAATTTATATAATTAAATATATAAAATTACACTAATTTTTTTAAAGGTTAATTTTTGTTCATATTAACTTTATAAAGTATTTAGTGTTATTGATTTTTTAATACATATGTGTTGTAATTTTTAGAGAGAAAAATGTATATAAGGTATATTATGAATAATCATCCCGCAAAATTTCAGTCTTTATTATTCATTTTATTTTTTTTATTAGCTATTCCAAATCTAGCTTACTCTAAAAATAATTTTAGTATTTTTCTTGACGAAATCGCTTCTGAAGCTTCAAGTTTAGGTATATCTAAAAAAGTTATTAATGATTTTAAAAAAAGCACTGTCTTTATTCCAAAAGTTATTAAATATGATAAATCTCAGCCAGAATTTAAGTTAACTTTAGATGAATACTTAAAAAGGGTAGTTACTCCCTTAAAAATTAAAAATGCAAATAAAAAATATAAAGAAAATAAAGAAATTTTAATTAAAGTTGGTAATTTTTATGGTGTTCAACCTAGGTTTATTGTAGCTTTGTGGGGCATTGAAACTGATTTTGGAAGGCTTACTGGAGGTTTTCCAGTTATATCTTCTCTTTCAACATTAGCATTTGAAGGTAGAAGGCATGATTATTTTAAAAAAGAATTACTTAATGCTTTAAAAATTATTGATAAGGGTCATATATCTTTAAAGAAGATGACAGGGTCTTGGGCAGGTGCAATGGGGCAATGTCAATTTATGCCTTCTAGTTTTTTAAATTACGCTTCTGATTGGGATAAAAATGGCTCAAAAGATATCTGGAATTCAAAGGGAGATGTTTTTGCTTCTGCAGCAAATTATTTAAAACAAGTAGGATGGTCAAATAAAAGAACATGGGGGCAAAAAGTTAACATAGCTAATTTTAAAATAAAACATAATAAAAACAAAGTTTTATATCTTGATGATTGGTCTAATTTAGGTGTTTTAAAAAATAATAAAAATAAACTACCTTCAATCAAGTTAAAAGCCCGTTTAATTATTCCAGATAATTATGGTCAATATGGTTACTTAGTATATAATAATTTTGAATCTTTACTTAATTGGAATAGATCTAATTATTTTGCTATTGCTGTTGGTAAATTGTCAGACAATATTAAAAAGAATTAAAAAAATTGTTTTTATTTGAAGGAATTAATTATGAATAAAAACGATTTTCTTATATTTAAAAATTTTTTTTTAACTATTTTTTTATTAATTATTCTTCAAGGATGCACCTCTAGTATTGAGGTGGCAGCAAACCTTGGTAAAAAATATTTTAACAAAAAAGATGATGATTATAAAACATCTCCAATTTACAAAGTTGGAAATAAGTATGAAGTAAATGGTAAATTTTATTATCCAGAAAAAAATATGTTTTACAATGAAACTGGAATAGCATCTTGGTATGGTCCAAAATTTCATGGAAAATTAACTGCAAACGGAGAAATTTATAATCAAAACGCATTAACTGCAGCTCATAAGACTTTACCTTTGCCTAGTGCTGTAAAAGTAACTAATCTAGAAAACAATATATCATTAATTTTAAGAATTAATGATAGAGGCCCATTTGTGAACGATAGAATTATTGATCTCTCTTCTAAGGCTGCCGATTTTCTTGGTTTAAAAAAAAAGGGGACAGGCCTAGTTAGAGTTACAATACTGCAAGATCAAAGTGTTATACTTGAAAAATTAGCTAAAAAAGGTTCATTTCCTGAAATAAAAGATTTACCAAAGCCAGAAACACCAAATGTAAAAATTCCTCAAATGACTTCAGTAAAAGTTGAAGCAATATCAAAAGATCATTCAAAACAAAAAATAACAAAAAATCTAAATTTTGATTTAAAGAATTTAAAAAATGATTTTAATATATTTATAAAATTAGGTTCATTTTCAACTTTAAATTCTGCAAAAATAATGAAAAAAAAATTATCTTATATTAAT
>JAQBXK010000078.1 GCA_027625145.1 Pseudomonadota bacterium | reverse complement strand
GTATTTTAGCCGCAAATCAAAAAGATAATGGATTTTATTTTCAAGAATTAAAAGAAATTTCTTGGATGCGTAAGGAAAAAAAAATGACATATCAGCAAATTTTTAAAACATTATAAATAACCAGTTAAAACTTTATATCTTATGAACCGAATTTCTATTTTTATAGCGTTACAAATACCTTTTTTTGTTTTTTCACAACAGATAACAAACATTTCCCCAAGTCAAGGCAATCAAGGTCAATCAGTACCTCTTATTATTAGTGGAAATAATATGTCTTTTTCTGGATGGTCTTGTTGGTCAAACACTTCAAATATTTCAGATTTTAGATTTAGTCAGTGGTCTCAAACGAATATGTTATATGGGACACCAGCAAGTACAACTTCCACACAATTATTTGGTGAGTTAAATATTCCATTTTTCCATCCATCAGGCATATACAATTTAGAGGTTTTTGATTGTCTTACTGCTACTTGGATTCTATTTCCTAATTCCTTTCAAATAAACTCAAATATAAATGCTGTAGATGACAAAATTTCAAACTTATTTATATATCCAAATCCTACACAAAATAATATTAATATTCAATTTACAAATCTTTTTACTCAAGACATTCAAATTCGAATATTTAATAGTATAGGGAAGTTAGTGTTTTTTGATAATATATCTAACTATAAAGGAAAGTACGCCAAACAGATTGACTTAGAGAATAATGCCAAAGGTATCTACTTTTTAGATATAGAAACGGATAGTGGAGTGATAAAAAAGAAATTGATACTTCAATAAATTTAAAATAGAAGACTTAAAGGTTTTCTATTTTTGTGTATTTGGATTCTGCTTCTTAGTTTTTTATATTTTTTTTAGCACTTTAATTAGGCAATATCCTACTATTGAATTTGGGGCTCATTTTCATACTACCCAAGATAAATGGAGAGAAAAAGTAGATGCGGCCTACCAAAATGGATGTAGAAGATTTGATGCCGCTCTAAAAGGATATGGTGGCTGCCCAATGGCTAAAGATGACTTGGTAGGGAATATGCCCACTGAAAAACTAATTACTTATTTTAAAGAAGATCTAGGGCTTAATTTAGATGAACTGGATAAAAGTTTGGTTTTAAGTAATGTAATCTTTTAAAAATATCACTTGAGAAATTTATCTTTTAATATGATTAAAGTAGATAAATACTTATTTTTATTACTCATTTGTGTGATTTCTTTATTTCCTTTAATTATTGATATAAATATATCTGATATGGACTTGTCTATCAGGTATCTTGTACTAAATATCATTTTATTTTCATTTTTAATATTCAGTTATTCAGGAAGATTGCAAAAAAATATATTTCATTCACCTATTATTAAAATTCAAGCTTTCTTGATCTTAATTTTAGTTGTTTCTGCAACAATAAATGGTTGGTCATCAGATGCCTTTTTTACTTTAAATAGAATGTTTGTTTTATTTTTTTGTTTTGTATTTTTTTCAGATATTCTATCTAAAAATAATATTTTACTAATTGCAAAATCTGTTCTTGTTTTTAGCAGTTTACTTCTTGTTATTTATTTTATTCAAGTAGGATTAAAGATAGTCCGAAATATTGAGATTATTGATTTTTCAGAAACGATTTCTTCTACAATGGGCAATAAAAACTTATTGGCATCAATTCTATTCTTATCGATCCCATTTTTGTTTTATGTTTTTTTATTTTCTACATATTTTTGGAAAATTATTGCTGTAGTGCACTCTTTTTTGTTGTTGGTAGCTTTATTATTTATTCAGTCAAAAGCTGTTTTTCTTGCTTTAATTGTGATGATTATAGCTCTAATTATGTTTAATGTTAAGATTAACCTTAAAAAAATAGTATACTTAATTTTTTGTGTGACAGGTATTATTGTATTATTTTTTTATGTAAATCCTAGTTCGTTTGATAGCATTACTAAAGAAGTAGATCAGTTAATTAGAACAAAGAATCGATTTTTAGAGAATAGACTAGTAGAGAATGACTCAAGAGCATCACTGTATATTAAAACATTAAAGATGATAAAAGATAATCCTCTACTTGGTGTTGGACCTGGTAATTGGAGAAAAGAATTTCCTAAATATGGTCTTGAAAATACAATAGGACAGAAGGGAGTTTTATTTGCTCAAAGGCCTCATTCTGATTTTTTATGGTTTTTTGCTGAAGGAGGTTTTTTTGCAGGATTGCTGTATATTGGATTGTTTATAATGCTACTAAAAGAATGTATTTATTTGTTTTATTCAAATACAGGAAAGCAACAGGTATTCTTTTTAGTTCTGTTTGCAACTATCTCTGGGTATTTTATAATTAGTATATTAGATTTTCCTTGTGAAAGACCATCACATAATTTATTATTAGGCCTTTTAGGGGGAGTGATTATCTCAAAAAGATTAGAATCAGGATCTGAAAAGGTGAATTTTCATCCTCTTTCTTATTTATTATGTCTAATTTTATTTTTGTTTAATATTATGACTATTGCCATTAAATATAATGGAGATAAGTATATAACAAAAGCATTAACTAATAAATCACAGAATAATTGGGATAAGATGTTAAATAATTTAGATCAAGCATATAATGAATTGTTTTATGATATTGATAATACCTCAACACCTATTATGTGGTATTATGGCATTGCTTATTTTAATAAAGGAAACTCAGAGTTAGCATTTAATTCATTTGAGAAAGCATACTTAGTTAATCCTTATCATTTGCATGTTATTAATAATCTTGCTACATGTTATGGATTTAAAGGGGATTATAAAAAAGCAATAGAACTTTATCAGCAATGCAATGAAATATCTCCAAGATTTGAAGAAGGAGCATTAAATCTATCAGCTTTATATTCTTATGAGGGTGAAAATGAGAAAGCTTTGGATGTTCTTTTAGATGTACATGATTTTAATTTAGAAGATAAATCATGCCTGACAGAAGTATATAAATCTTATATTGACAGGATTTTTACTCTTTTAGTAGAAGAGAATATAAATATCTTAAAAAATAAT
>JAQBXK010000038.1 GCA_027625145.1 Pseudomonadota bacterium | reverse complement strand
ATAAACCTATAAATATTTTATATCTATTAAAAATTAAAAATTAATGATTATTTTTTTATGATATATTTACTTATATTAATGTGTCGTAAATATTATATATAAAAAAGAAAATAAAAAAATTGCTGTGGAATAGACAAAACCCCTTTATGGCTCGAATTTCTGAGACCAGACTATTGTCTGGTAAGAGTTCTAAAAAAGAAATTAAGCATTATGAGATAGATTTAGGTAATAGCGGAATTTTATATAAGCCTGGTGATAGTTTATGTGTTGTCCCAATTAATAATTCTAAATTGGTTTATTCTATTTTATCAAGGTTAAGGGTTTCTCCAAAATTAGTCCCAAAAGGATTTAAGAATAATATTTTCAATATTCTGAAAAAAGAATTTGAAATTTTAACTCCTACAAAAAGATTAATTCAGTTTATTGGTAATAATATTTCTAATCAAAAATTAAGTAATGCAATTCAAGGTAATGACAAAAGCGAATTAGAAAAATTAAAATTTGGGAAAGATATTTTAGATTTTTTGAATTTAGATGTTAATCTTGAAATTAATGTAGATTTTTTTTTACAGCTTTTAAAGCCTCTTCAACATAGAACGTATTCAATTTCTTCAAGTCTTAATGTTCATCCTAATCAGGTGCATTTGACTGTCTCTACACTGAGATGGAAAAATGAAGATAGATACTATAATGGTATTTGCTCAACTTATCTTGCAGATACATGTTCAAAAAATTCAAAAATTCATATTTTTACATTACCAAACAAATCATTTAAACTTCCAGAAGATAATAGAATACCTATTATTATGATTGGTCCTGGCACAGGTTTTGCTCCTTTTAGAGCCTTTTTAGAAGAAAGAGTAATAAGTAAAAGTATAGGGAAAAATTGGTTGTTTTTCGGTGGACAGACAAAAGCTAATGATTTTATATATGAAAATGAAATTATGAATATGAAAAATTTAGGTTTTTTAAACAAACTTGATACAGCTTTTTCTAGAGATCAAGAAAAGAAAAAATATGTTCAACATAAAATGTATGAATCTAAGAGTGAGTTTTTTAAATGGTTGCAAGAGGGTGCTTATATTTATATTTGTGGCGAAGCTAGCGCGATGGCCAACGATGTTGACAGAATGCTTCATAAAATTATCAGAGAAGAACTTGGATCTTCAGATGAGACTGCAAAAGAATATGTTAAAAAATTAAAAGCTGAAAAAAGATATTTAACAGATGTTTATTGATATTAATATATTATATTGTTGTGCTAAAAAATTTATTGTCAGTTCTTTGAAATTTTCCTTTATAGAAAATAAGTGGTTATCATGAAATGGGATAGATTAAGATTATTTAATATTGTAGCTCAAACACGAAATGTTACAGAAGCTTCATATATACTTCATATTAGTCAATCGGCTCTTAGTAGACAAATGAAATCTCTTGAAAGTGAGTTGGGCGTTAAGCTGTTTTCTAGAAATTCTGATGGAATTTCATTAACAAAAGCAGGTTTAAAACTTTCAGCATCCGTAGACGTGCTAGCAGCTGAAATAAATAAAACTCATAATCAACTTTTGGAAGATATGGATGTTCCTTCAGGCAGATTAAATGTCACCGCAACTAATGCGTTTGGTGCTTTGTGGGTGGCTCCACGAATGTCTAAGTTTAAAGATTTATTCCCAGACATATTAGTAGCTCTCAATTTAAGAGATTCTGAGCCAAGAGTAATTAATTTTACATCTGATATAGAAGTAAGAATGACACCTAGTTTTTCACAAGATGACATTCAAATTAAATTAGCCGATTGTCGATATAAAATATTCGCATCAGATAAATATATTAATACAAATGGCTTCCCTAAAACAAGTGCTGATTTAGATAACCATAAAATTATTTCTTATGGTGAAGAAGCTCAGCCTCCTATTGATAGACATAGATTGAATTGGTTGCTAACGATTGGAAAAGAAAACAAAAGACCAAGAAAGCCAGTCTTAGAAGTATCAAGTATATATGGTATTGCTAAGGCTACCGAGGTTGGTATGGGGATTGCCTCTTTACCTGATTGGATGGAATTTGAAATGATAGCTTTAACTGAAATTTTGCCTCAATTAAAAGGACCAGAAATGTCTATTTCATTATGTTTTAAATCTGAATTAAGAAATGATCCAAGAATTAAGGCCTTTAAAGACTTTATGATCAAGGAATCTGAAAAAATTAATTAACCTTATTAATCGTTTTTTTTGTTATGCAATAAATGCATTTCTGTTATTCGAAAGTTAATTTTACAAACTAAATAGAATCAACTATATTACATTTCCTTATTTAAAAGATGTTATTATAATAGATAGTTAATTATAAAAATTATAGCCTCTTTGATTTACAGTAAAAATTGATTGAGTTAATAATTAAGGTTACAACATGTATGTAAATAAAAATTTAAATCGTATGGGCTTCCCAAAAGAATATGGGTTATATGATTCTCAAAATGAACACGAAAACTGTGGCTTCGGTTTTATTGCTAACATTAAAAATGAGCCAAAGCACGAAATAGTGCATCAAGCTCTAGAAATCGTTCATAACTTAGACCATAGAGGAGCCGTTGGGGCAGATCCTTTAGCTGGTGATGGAGCAGGCATATTAATTCAAATTCCTGATATGTTTTTTAGAAAAATTTTTTTAGGTAACAAAATTACTTTGCCAAAATTAGGAGATTATGCTGTTGGTATGGTTTTTTTTCCTAACGACAATGAGAGAGCTGAGATTGCAAAAAAATCAATAGAAAAGTCAATTGCTAAAGAAGGACAGATTTTAATTGGCTGGAGAGATGTTCCTGTTGACAATGTTGTTTTAGGTGAAAGTGTTATAGAAAATGCACCTTTAATTAAACAGTTTTTTGTCCACAAAGGCTCCAATTGTAATGATGAAAAATCATTTCAAAGAAAGTTATATGTTATTAGAAAACAAGCTCATTCTAGTCTTTATACTAAAGAATTAGATGATTGGGATGATTTTTATATTGTTTCATTATCTACTAGGACGATTATATTTAAGGGTATGGTTTTAGCTCCAAACCTTTCAAAATTTTATGTGGATTTTCAAGATAAAGATTTTAGAACAGCTATAGCTTTGTTTCATCAAAGATTTTCTACAAATACTTTCCCTTCATGGAGATTAGCTCAACCCTTTAGATATTTATGTCATAATGGTGAAATCAATACGGTTAAAGGTAATGTTAACTGGATGAAAGCAAGACGACATAATATGTCATCAGATGTTTTGAAAGAAGATTTAGAAAAATTATGGCCAATAATAGAAGATTCTCCATCAGACTCATCAACTTTTGATAATGCATTAGAATTACTTGTAATGGGAGGTTATTCTCTTCCTCATGCTATGATGTTAATGATTCCAGAGGCCTGGAAAAATAACAAGTTAATGGATGCAAAAAGAAAATCTTTTTATGAGTATTATTCGTCTTTAATGGAACCATGGGATGGGCCGGCAGCAATGGCTTTTACTGATGGTGTTCAAATAGCTGCAACGCTTGATAGAAATGGCCTAAGGCCAGCTAGATATATTATTACAGATGATGATTTGGTAATAATGTCGTCTGAGGTTGGTGTTTTGCCTAATATTCCTGAAGAAAAAATTGTAAGTAAATGGAGACTTCAGCCTGGAAAAATGCTTTTAGTAGACTTAGAGCAAAAAAGAATTATTTCAGATAAAGAGTTAAAAGATGAGTTAACTAACTCTCATCCTTATCAAGATTGGCTAGATAATACTCAAATTCATTTATCATCTCTTCCTAAAGAGATAAGTCCTATGACACCTGAATCCAAGGATTTGTTAGATTTACAGCAAGCATTTGGTTATAACAAAGAAGACTTAAAGTTTTTTTTAGAGCCAATGATTATCAAAGGACAAGATCCAATAGCTTCAATGGGGCGTGATATTCCTTTAGCGGCTTTGTCTGATAAAAATAGACTTCTATATGATTATTTTTTCCAAAACTTCGCTCAAGTTACTAATCCTCCTATTGATCCAATTAGAGAAGAGTTAGTTATGTCTCTTGTAAGCTTTATTGGCCCTCGACCAAATCTTTTAGATTTAAAGTCCGGAGGTCAACAAAAGCGTCTAGAGGTTGATCAACCAATACTAACTAATATGGATCTGGAGAGAATAAGAAGAATCGAAAATCATTTTGATGGTTCTTTCAAAACTTATACATTGAGTATTTGTTTTAAAAAAAATAAAAATTTACCTTTCAATTTAAAAACAAATATAGATATGATTTGCAAAAAAGCAGAGCAAGTTGTTCGCGAAAAAGGTTATAATATTATTATCTTATCAGATAGAAATCTTGATAAAGAGCATATGGCAATTCCTGCGTTGTTGGCTACGGCAGCAATTCATCATCATTTAATAAAAAAAGGTCTAAGGACTGAAGTGGGATTAGTTGTTGAAACTGGCGAAGCTAGAAGAGTTCATGATTTATGTTTGCTAGCCGGATATGGTGCTGAAGCTATTAACCCTTATCTCGCTTTCTATACTTTGTCAGATATTGTAGAGAGAAGTAAAAATAAGATTAAAGAGGATTATGCTCATAAAAATTACGTTAAAGCAGTGTCCAAAGGGATGTTAAAAGTTATGTCCAAAATGGGTATATCTACTTATCAATCTTATTGTGGAGCTCAAATTTTTGATGCGGTAGGATTGTCTACTGATTTAATAGAAAATTATTTTTGTGGAACGTCTTCAAAAATTGAAGGAATAGGGTTGGATGAGATAGAATCTGAAACGGAAAAAAGACATAGCTTAGCCTTTGGAGACGCCCCTCATCTTAGAAATAATTTAGATGTAGGCGGTGATTTAAGCTATAGATTAACAGGAGAAGAGCATGTATGGACACCTGAGACAATAGGTTTGCTGCAACATGCTGTAAGAAGTGCAGATTATAAAATATTTAAAAAATATACAAACAAGATTAATGACCAATCAGTTAAGTTAAAAAATTTGAGAGGATTATTTGAGTTTAAAAGCAATAATAATTCTATTAATATAGAAGAGGTTGAGCCAACATCTGAGATTGTTAAAAGATTTGCAACAGGAGCAATGTCTCTGGGCTCTATTTCAACAGAGGCACATACTACTTTAGCAATTGCAATGAATCGTATTGGAGGAAGATCTAATACTGGTGAAGGTGGAGAAGAAGCATCTAGATTTAAACCATTACCAAATGGTGATTCTATGAATTCTAAAATAAAACAAGTGGCGTCTGGAAGATTTGGAGTTACTACAGAATACTTATCTAGTGCTACTGATATCCAAATTAAAATGGCCCAGGGAGCTAAGCCAGGCGAAGGAGGACAACTTCCTGGCGATAAAGTAAATGATTTCATTGCTAAAATTAGGCATTCCACACCTGGTGTCGGATTAATATCTCCTCCTCCACATCATGATATTTATTCTATAGAAGATTTAGCTCAATTAATTCATGATTTAAAAAATGTTAATCCTGATGCTAGAGTTTCAGTTAAATTAGTTTCAGAAATAGGAGTTGGAACAGTAGCTGCTGGAGTTAGTAAGGCTTATGCAGATCATGTTACTATTTCGGGTCATGACGGAGGCACAGGTGCCAGTCCTATAACTTCGTTACTAAATGCAGGCGGACCTTGGGAAACTGGCTTAGCAGAAGCACATCAAACTTTAGTAATGAATGGTCTTAGGGGAAGAATAGCTGTTCAAGTGGATGGAGGGTTAAGAACAGGACGTGACGTTGTTATTGGAGCAATTTTAGGTGCAGATGAATTTGGTTTTGCTACAGCTGCTTTAATATCTGAAGGCTGTATTATGATGAGAAAATGTCACTTAAATACTTGTCCAGTTGGAGTGGCAACTCAAGATCCGGAATTAAGAAAGAATTTTACTGGATTACCAGACCATGTAGTGAATTTCTTTGTTTTCATAGCAGATGAAGTTAGAGAAATTATGGCTGAAATGGGGATTAAAAATTTCAATGATCTAATAGGTAGAAGAGATCTTTTGAATCTTAATAGCGCAAATGAGCATTGGAAGGCGCATAGCCTTAACTTATCAAAACTTATAGTGCCATTGAATGTTGATCCTCAGACATGTTTGTATAATTCTGAAAAGCAAGATCATCAATTACATAAAGCTCTTGATAATATTTTAATAGAGCAAAGCATAGAATCTATTAATGATAAAAAGAAAGTCGAGTTGTTCTTTGATATTAAAAATACAAATAGAACCGTTGGCGGAATGTTGTCTGGACGCATAGCAAAAAAATATGGTCACGAAGGCCTTCCTGAAGACACAATAAATATAAAATTTAAAGGTAGTGCCGGTCAAAGCTTCGGAGCTTGGTTAGTGAAAGGTGTTAGTTTTAACCTTGAAGGCGATGCTAATGACTATGTTGGGAAAGGACTCTCTGGAGGAAAGATTGCAGTCTTTCCTAATTCTAAAAGTTCTTTAATTGCAGAAAACAATATAATAGCAGGAAACACACTTTTATATGGAGCGATATCAGGTGAATGCTACTTAAGTGGGGTTGTTGGAGAAAGATTTGCAGTTAGAAACTCTGGTGCTATAGCTGTGGTAGAAGGCTGCGGAGATCATGGATGTGAATATATGACTGGGGGAGTTGTTGTCCTCTTGGGAAAGACCGGAAGAAATTTTGCAGCAGGTATGTCTGGAGGCATAGCTTACGTTTTAGATGAAGAAAACATATTTAATGATTATTGTAATCAATCAATGGTAGAATTAGAACATGTTTCAAATTTTAAACTTGATGAAACTGTTAATAATGAAGAGATTCATGCTGATTTATTAAGCTTTGATATTGCTCGTTTGAAAATGATTATCAAAAATCATGTCAAATATACTAACAGTATTAAAGGCAATTTAATTTTAAATAATTGGGATAAATACTTACAATATTTTATTAAAATTACGCCTTTTGAGTACAAGCGAGCTTTAAACAATAGAAAAGCCAAAGCAAGTTTAATAGATAGAATTGCAGGAGAGTAAATATGGGTAAAGCAACAGGTTTTATGGAAATTGATCGTCTTGAAAGAGAATATGAGCCGGTTGAAGATAGAATAAAACATTTTAAGGAATTCTTAATTCCTCTTGATCCTGAAAAAGTGTCGGCTCAAGGAGCTAGATGTATGGACTGCGGAATACCATATTGTCATCAAGGTTGCCCAGTTAATAATTTGATACCTGATTGGAATGATATGATTTATCATGGTAAGTGGAGGGAAGCTCTTGATTTATTGCATTCCACTAATAATTTTCCAGAATTTACTGGTAGAATTTGTCCTGCACCTTGTGAATCATCTTGTACATTAAATATTACTGATAATCCTGTCGCTATTAAAACAATAGAATGTTCAGTCGTTGATAGAGGATGGTCAGAGGGGTGGATAAAGCCTGAACTGCCAATTAAGCACTCTGATAAAAAGGTTGCCGTCATAGGTTCGGGGCCTTCAGGTTTAGCTTGCGCACAGCAACTTGCTAGAGCAGGACATTCTGTTGTTGTTTTTGAAAAAAATGAAAGGATAGGAGGTCTTCTTAGAATCGGGATCCCTGATTTTAAAATGGAAAAAACGTTAATAGATAGACGGATGGCTCAAATGCAATCTGAAGGTGTGGAATTTAGAACTAATAGTTATATTGGAAAAAACATATCAATTGAAAAATTAATGAATGATTTTGATGCTGTTGCTTTTTGTGGTGGGTCTGAAACGCCTAGAGACCTTCCTGTATCAGGAAGACAATTAAAAGGTGTACATTTTGCAATGGAGTTTTTATCACAACAAAATGATAGAGTTTCTGGTAAAATTGTAGATAAAGATGTTGAAATTATTGCAAAAGGTAAGAAAGTTTTAGTTATTGGAGGAGGAGATACTGGTTCTGACTGCGTAGGAACGTCAAATAGGCAAGGGGCTATGTCAGTCACTCAATTGGAACTATTAGATCAACCTCCAGAGAAAGAAAATAAAGCATTAACTTGGCCGAATTGGCCTATGAAACTAAGAACGTCAAGCTCACATCAAGAAGGGTGTGAAAGAAATTGGTCTGTTTTAACTAAATCATTTGAAGGTAATAATGGAAACGTAAATAAATTAAATTGCGTTAATGTTGAATGGTATAAAGATAGTAATGGTAGAATGAAAATGGTTGAGGTTGAAGGTTCAGAATTTTCCTTTCAAGCTGACCTTGTTTTACTTGCAATGGGTTTTGTTCATCCAATTCATGAAGGATTGATTAATGATTTAAAAGTTAATTTAACTCCTGCAGGAAACATAGATGCTAATGAAGCAAAGTATCAAACATCTATAGAAAAGTTTTTTGCTGCAGGAGACTCAAGGCGTGGTCAATCTTTAGTTGTATGGGCAATAAAAGAAGGACGTCAATGCGCTCATTCTATAGATAACTTTCTTATGGGAAGCTCTGAATTACCTAGATAAATTAAATTATTGCTTTTTCTTAATTTGATTTTATTTGTATTAAAGTAATATTTATTTAAGTTATATTAATTAAAAGAAGTTTTTTTTATATGGTTTTAGACATCAAAATTAGAAAAGAAGTAGAAGCTGATTATTCTCAAAGAGAAATAATTTTAGATGATTGTTTTGGAAAAGATAGAAATAATAGAACTGTTTATATTTATAGAAAAATACCTTCTATCAAAGAGTTATCGCTTATTTCTTACTTGAAGAAAGAACCGAAAGTAGTTATTGGAACAATTCGGTTTTATAGAGTTTTGATTGAAGGATTTCATTGTCTTTTATTAGGTCCTTTAGCTGTAGATAAGCTTTATCAAGGCAAAGGATTTGGGAAAAAACTTATCCAAAAAGGACTTGATTTAGCAAAAGAAAATGGTGAAAAAATATGTTTTGTATCGGGTGAATATGATTACTATTGTCATTATGGATTTAAAAAATTAAGTAGTATAAATTTAAATATAATTGTTCCAGGCCCTATATCGTTTAAAGATTTGCTGATTTATGAATTTAATAATGATGCTAAAAATTATTTAAAAAATAACTCTCAATTATTACCGTCAAACTAATATTATTTATGTATACATTATATCATTATTTCCTATGTCCTTCTTCAAGATTTATAAGGCTTGTTCTTGAAGAAAATAAAATTGCTTACCAAACTCAATTAGAAAATTACTGGAACCCCCAAAAAGAATTTTTATTATTAAATCCTGCCGGACACTTACCTGTATTAATTGATATTGATAATTATCCTTTAATAGGAGCTAATGTATGCATGGAGCATTTAAACAACCTTAATTTTAAATTAAATTTAATGAATGGTGATTACAAGCAAGATGCTGAAATTAGAAGGATATTTCATTGGTTTGAATATGTTTTTAAAAAGGAAGTTTTAGATCCACTTCTATATGAAAAAGTTTTTACTAGGGTTGTTAATAATATTAATCCAAATAGTAATAATATAAGATCAGCTCTACAGAATTTAAGTTTTCATATAGATTATATTAATTATTTATTAAAAAATAATGATTGGATAGTTGGAGAAAATTTTAGTTATGCAGATGTAATCGCATCTGCTAATTTTTCAGTTCTTGACTACCTTGGTCTTCTTGATTTTGGAAAGTCTGTATATATTAAAGAATGGTATGTGAAAATAAAATCTAGACCTTCTTTTAAGGTTTTATTAAATGATCAAATCGTAGGAATGCCGCCTCACAATAACTATAAAACAATTGATCTATAATTATGTCTTACTTACAACTTCATGTATAATATTTTTTATAGTTTGTAATTGACTAATGTCAGATAATCTATGTCCTGCATTTTTATCTAATAATAGTTTAGTTTTTTTTGAACCTTTAATTTTATTAATTATCTCGACGCTCAATAAATAAGGAACGTCATGATCTTGCATTCCATGAAATATATAAACATGACCATTAAATGCAATATTATTTATTAGAACTAAATTTTTAAAACTATCCTTTATGAAATGATATGAAAATTCATTTATAGAGTTATTATTGTTATGAATGATAATTTTTTTATTATAAATAAGACTCTTTTTTTGTGTCATATTCATTTTGTTCCATATCAGTAATTTAGGAAAGTCTGGAGCAGGGGCTAATCCAATTATAGATTTTACTTTATGAGGAATACGTTTTGTAAGCATTAACATTATCCATCCTCCCATAGATGAGCCTATTAATACTTGCTTTCCTGTTGTTAGTTTTTTTATTAAAAATTCTGAGTCTCTATACCAATCAGAAAAACATGTTTTTTCTAACTTTCCTGAAGATAAGCCATGGCCAGAATAATCGAATCTTAAAAAACTATGATCATTTTTTTTTGCCCATTTTTCAATAAAAAGTGCTTTTTTACCTTGCATGTCAGAGCCAAAACCACTTAGAAATACGATACCAGTTTTATTTCCTTTAATTTGGTTGTATGCAATTGTATTACCATATGGAGTTTTTAAAAAAATTGTCATTTAAAATCCTATGAATTAAGGGCCCATCAATATGATTAAAAATAAATATACTATAGCTCAAATTTTACCAGCTTTAAATACTGGAGGAGTAGAAAGAGGTGTTATTGAAATTTCAAAGGCTCTTATAGATAATAATTTTAAATCAATTGTAATTTCTTCAGGCGGGCATATGGAAGCTCAATTAAGAAGAACAGGGGGAATCCATTACAAACTTGATGTAAATTCAAAGAATCCTTTTCGCTGGTATAAAATTAGAAAAGAATTAAAAATCATTCTTGAAAATGAAAATGTTGATTTATTGCATTTATGTTCAAGAGCTCCGGCTTGGATTGCTTTTCCTCTTGGTAAATCATTAAATATCCCTATAATTACCTCAGTACATATGAGGTTTAGAAAAACAAATTTTTTAAAAAAAATATATAATAGTATTTTAATAAAAGGTGATTTAGTAATTGCGATTTCAAAACATATAGAAATTTGTATAAAGAATACTTTTCCTAATGTTAGTCATAAAATCAAAGTGGTGCATAGAGGAGTGGATTTAAACTTATTTGATACATTAAATATAAACCCAGAGAGAATTATTTCTCAGTCAAAATTAATAGGTTTGAAAGATAATATTCCTGTAATTATAATGGCTTCTAGGCCAGCCTTATGGAAAGGTTATTTAATATTAATTAAAGCTTTATCAAAAGTTAATGAAAATTTTCAATGTATATTAATTGGTGCGGCTGATGGAAATAGCAAATTTAAAGATTTGTTGATTAATAAAATTATTCAATATAATTTAGAAACTAAAGTTAAATTAGTTCAATCATCTAAAGATATTCAGGCGGCAATGATTTTAGGGGATTTGATTGTAATGCCTTCTATTAGCCCTGAACCCTTTGGAAGAATTATTGTTGAAGCTCAGGCACTTGGAAAAATACCTATTGCCTTTGATCATGGAGGGGCTTCTGAAACAATTATAGACGGAAAGACAGGGTTTTTAGCTAAGGCTCTGAGTGCAGAGAGCTTGTCTGAAAAAATTTCATTAGCTTTATCTATGAAATCAGCTAAAAGAGAAAGCATGGGGAAATATAGTAAAAAACTTGTTTCTAAAAATTTTAGTCATAACAGAATGTGTGAATTAACTCTTTCAATATATAAGCAATGTATTGCTGAATATAAAAGAAAAAGCTAAATTAAATACAAAATAATATAATAAAAAATGAGATATGATGCTAATAATTACATTGCCTGATAATAGTAAAAAAAGTTATAAAAAATATGTCACATCTTTTGAAATAGCAAATGATATTTCATCAAAGTTAGCTTCAGAAGCTTTTGTATCATATGTAAATGGTGAGTTATGGGATTTAGCTAGACCTATCGAAACTGATAGTACAGTGTCTATTTTAACCAAAAAACATGAAGAAATTCTTAAAGTTATTAGACATGATGCTGCTCATATTATGGCAGAAGCTGTTGTTGAATTGTTTCCTGATACTCAAGTTACAATAGGGCCTGCTATTGAAAATGGATTTTATTATGATTTTTTTAGAGAAAAGTCATTTTTAATGAATGATATAGAGTTAATTGAAAAAAGAATGCATGAAATAGTAGATAGAGATGAAAAAATTGAAAGAGAAGTCTGGACAAGGAATGAAGCATTAGAGTTTTTTAAAAAAAATAATGAAGTATTTAAAGTTGAATTAGTTAATGCTATTCCAAAAGAAGAAACTGTTACTTTTTATAGGCAAGGAAATTTTGTTGATCTCTGTAGAGGTCCTCACGCGAACTCTACTAAAAAGCTTGGACATTCATTTAAATTAACAAAATTAGCAGGATCGTATTGGAGAGGCGACAGTAATAATCCAGTGCTACAAAGAATTTATGGAACAGCGTTTTTAAATGATAAAGATTTAAATAATTATCTTTTGATGATTGAAGAAGCTGAAAAAAGAGATCATCGCAAAATTGGAAAACAATTAGATTTTTTTCATCTTCAAGAAGAGGCGACTGGTTCAGTTTTTTGGCATCAAAAAGGTTGGGCTATTTATCTTGAGATTGAAGCTTATATGAGACGTAAACTTAATAGCTCTCAATACAGTGAAGTTAAAACTCCTCAGGTTATTGATAGATCTTTATGGGAAAAATCAGGTCATTGGGAAAAGTTTAAAGAGCATATGTTTATGGCCAAAGGAGATGATGACAAAACTTTAGCTTTAAAGCCTATGAATTGTCCAGGTCATGTACAAATTTATAAACAAGGATTAAAATCATATAAAGATTTGCCCATAAGGATGGCTGAATTTGGTTCTTGTCATAGGAATGAGCCATCAGGTGCATTGCATGGTATTATGCGCGTAAGGCAATTTACTCAAGATGATGCTCATATTTTTTGTATGGATTCTCAGATTACATCTGAATGTGTAAAGTTTTGTGAATTGTTACAAGAAATATATAAAGATTTTGGATTTAATGATTTGAGAGTAAAGTTTTCTGATAGACCCGTTACACGTGCAGGAGATGATCAGACATGGGATAAAGCAGAAAGCGCACTTTTAGTCGCAATTAAGGCCGCTAATCTAGATTACACACTTAATCCTGGTGAAGGTGCCTTCTATGGTCCTAAGCTAGAGTTTGTGTTAACTGATGCTATTGGAAGAGATTGGCAATGTGGAACTCTACAGGTGGATTTTGTTTTGCCCTCTCGTTTGGGAGCAAGTTATATTGATCAAGATGGACAAAAACAAGAACCAGTAATGCTTCATAGAGCTATTTTGGGTTCGTTAGAACGATGGATTGGAATTTTAATAGAGCAGTATTCAGGAAGAATGCCATTATGGTTAGCTCCAGTTCAAGTTGTTTTATGTTCAATTGTTGATTCAACAAATAACTATATTTATTCTATACAAAAGGAATTGAATAAAGTTGGTATAAGAAATGAAATTGATTTAAGAAATGAAAAAATAGGATATAAAATAAGAGAACACTCTATCAATGCTATTCCTATAATAGTTGTAATTGGTAAAAAAGAAGAAGAAAAATCAAATGTTGCGGTAAGATATTTAGGATCAAATAATCAAGAAATTCTAGGTATGAATCAATTCATTGAAGGCTTGGTAATAAAATGTTCGCCTCCTGATTTGAAGTAATCAGAAGGCTTCTATAAAATATAGAATATTATTAGTGCCATCAATTTATTCAACATTGTTAAAAGATATTAACAATTATATTTAAAATAGTGTAATAATAATTTTTAATAATAAATTATAAAGGAGAATTTCGTATAGTAGGTTTACATAACACTCCACCAACTCAGGCGGGGCCAAGAATTAACGAAGCTATTAGAGCTGAAAATATCAGATGTATTGGTGCCGATGGTGAACAGTTAGGGGTTTTATCAATAGATGAGGCTCTAAAGACAGCTCTTAATTTAGGTTTAGATCTTGTTGAAATTCAGCCAAATGTCGATCCGCCAGTTTGTAAAATTTTAGATTATGGTAAATACAAGTATGAAGCTCAAAAAAGAAAAAATGAAGCAAAAAAGAAGCAAAAAATTATAGAGATAAAGGAAATAAAGCTGAGACCTAATATTGATAGTAATGATTTTCTTGTTAAGATGAAACAAGTTAAAAAATTTATTGATAATGGTGATAAAGTTAAAATAACATTAAGGTTTAGGGGTAGAGAAATGGCTCATCAAGATATTGGAGTAAGTGTTCTTGATAGAGTTAAAGAAAATACTGAAGAATTGTGTAAAATTGAAGCAATGCCTAAGTTAGAAGGTAGGCAAATGGTTATGATTTTAGCGCCGAAGTAACTTCAGTAAAAATTTAAATTTAAAAATACAATCTTGGGGTTGATAACTTGTACAGGGTTCTATATAAGCATGTAATCTAATCAAGATGAACTATTTTAGTAAAGAGATAAAAATGCCTAAGTTAAAAACCAAAAGCGGTGCAAAAAAACGTTTTAGTCTTACTGCAAAAGGAAAAGTTAGGGGTAGTCCTGCTTTTTTAAGTCATAATTTACGTAAACGTTCTCAAAAAATGAAAAGAAAAGCTCGTGGAACAATGATATTGAAAGATTGTGATGCTAAAATTGTAAAGCAGTTTATTCCGTACGCTTAAATAAGGAGATAAGATAGTGGCAAGAGTTAAAAGAGGTGTAACAACCCATGCTAGGCATTTAAAAGTTATTAAGGCAGCTAAAGGTTATTACGGTGCTAGAAAAAATTTATTTACTGTAGCTAATCAAGCTGTAGAAAAAGCAAGTCAATATGCTTATATAGATAGAAGAAAGAAGAAACGGGTATTCAGAGGACTTTGGATACAAAGAATTAACGCTGGAACTCGTTTATATGGATTAAATTACTCAAAATTCATGAATGGACTTAAGCTGGCGGGGATTGAAATTGATAGAAAAATGTTAGCTGATATTGCTGTTTACGAACCATTAGCTTTTGAAGGTTTGATATCAAAAGCTAAGGCTGCAAGTTCTTAAAATTTATAACTTTACTCAAAAATATTTTTTATATTATGATTGTAGGATTTATTTTCAGGGTTTAAATCTACTATGACTAATCAAATAAAAGAAAAATTGATTAAATTATCAGAAGAAATTGCTGATTTGATATCTTGTTCTTCAGATCTTATAAATCTTGATGAAATTAGAGTTTTGAGTCTTGGAAAAAAAGGTTCTGTCACAGCTTATCTTAAAAATCTAAAAGATTATGACGAAGACACTAAAAAACAAATTGGATCACTAGTTAATCAAGTTAAATCAAATATTAATAATTTAATTGATACAAAAAAAATATCTTTTAGAAAAGATCTTTTAAATAATAGAATTAATAGTGAAAAAATTGATATCACTCTATCTTCAAAAGAAAGAGAATTGGGAACATTACATCCTCTTTCTAGAACTATAGAAGAATTATCTGCAATTTTTGCTGATATGGGTTTCTCTATAGTTGAAGGTCCTGACATAGAAACAGATTATTATAATTTTACAGCTTTAAATATTCCTAAAGAGCATCCAGCTCGTCAGGAGCATGATACTTTCTATTTAGAACCTGATAAAGACGGAAATAGAAAAGTTTTAAGAACTCATACAAGTCCTGTTCAAATTAGAACAATGGAAAAGCTTAATCTAAAAGAATTTGATGAAATTAGATATATAATACCAGGGAGAACATATAGATCTGATCATGATGCAACACACTCACCAATGTTTCATCAATGTGAAGGATTAGTATTAGGTAAAAATATTAATATGGGTCATTTAAAGGGATGTTTAATAGAATTTTGTAGATCATATTTTAATGTTGAGAATCTACCCGTTCGTTTTAGACCAAGTTACTTCCCTTTTACGGAACCTTCAGCAGAAGTTGATATAGGATGTAAAAAAGAAAAAGATGGCAGTCTTTCAATAGGTGAAGGTGAAGATTGGTTGGAAATTTTAGGTGCAGGAATGATCCATCCTAAAGTTTTAGAAGGTGTTGGTATTGACCCAAATATTTATCAAGGTTTTGCATTTGGTATGGGGCTAGAAAGGCTAACAATGCTAAAGTATGGCATTCCTGATTTAAGGCCATTTTATGATAGTGATCTAAGGTGGTTAAAGCATTATGGCTTTTTACCTATAGATAACCCTAGTTTGCATTCGGGGTTAAATGGTGTTTTTTCATGAAGTTAACTTGGAAATGGTTGCTTGAGCATCTTGAAACTGAAGTTGAAATAGATCAGGTTGTTGAAATTTTGCCTAAGTTAGGGCTTGAAGTAGCTTCAGTTATAGATATAGCAAAAGATCTAAGAGAGTTTGTTTCTGTTGAAGTTTTAGAAGTTAATAAACATCCTAATGCAGATAAGCTTAATGTATGTATGGTATTCGATGGGAACAAACACTTTAAAGTTGTTTGTGGCGCTCATAATGTAAAAGTAGGAATGATAGGTGTTTTTGCATATGTTGGAACTTTTATTCCCGGTTTAAATATTACTTTGAAGAGTAGTAATATTAGAGGAGAACAATCAGATGGAATGTTGTGTTCTGAAAAAGAACTTACCATATCTGATAAGCACGAAGGTATAATAGAATTACCAAAGAGTACAAAAATTGGTTCATCAGTTGTGGACGTTCTCGAACTAAATGATCCTATCATTGAAATTGAAATAACCCCTAATAGGGGAGATTGTTTGGGTGTAAGAGGTATAGCAAGAGATTTGGCTGCAAGTGGAATTGGGACATTAAAGGAACTAAAAATCAAAGAAATAGAAGGTAATTTTGAAAGTGTAATTAATTGGAAAATTGATTTAAATAAAGATGAAATTTTTTTATGTCCGAAAATTTTTGGTAGATCCTTTACTAATTTGACTAATGAAGCTTCTCCGTCATGGATGCAAAAAAGATTATTAGCAGTTGATCAAAGGCCGATATCATCTTTGGTGGATATTACTAATTATATAATGATAGATCTAGGAAGACCATTACATGCTTATGATATTAAAAAAATAGAAGGGAAAAATCTTACCGTAAAAAAATCTAAAAAAGGAGATAAATTTAATGCTCTTAATGGTAAAATATATGATTTAGACAATGAAATGCTTGTTATATCTGATAGTCATGGCATTGACGATTTAGCAGGTATAATGGGCGGAGAAAGAACTAGTATTAATGAAAATACTACTGAAATATTTCTAGAAGCGGCTATTTTCAGCCCTTCTTCAATTGCACAAACAGGAAGGGCATTAAATATTAATTCTGATGCTCGTTATCGATTTGAGAGAGGTCTTGATTATGACTCTCCAGAGCTAGTTATGCATTATGCTGCTTTAATGATACAAAAAATTTGTGGAGGGAAAGTTAGTAAAATTGTTTCTCTTCAAAATAAAAATAAAAATAAAAATAAAAAAATTATATTTAACCCTGAAATTATTTTAAAATTAAGTGGTGTAATTATAGAAAATAAGAAATCGTTAAAAATACTAGAAAAATTAGGTTTTAATGTTTTTGTCGATAATAATAATTGGAATATTATTGTTCCTTCATGGCGCTCCGATATTGACGGTGTAGCGGACATAGTTGAAGAAATCATCAGAGTAAATGGTTATTCTTCTATACCTACAATTATGTTGTCACGTAAAAATTATATAGCTAAACCAGCAATGAATTCTAAGCATCGACAATCTTTTTTTGCAACTAGAATACTTGCAACTAGAGGTTATAATGAAGTTATAACTTTTTCTTTTTTAAATAAAGTTATGGCACATCAGTTTAATGGTGGACAAAATTCTTTAAGTTTAGTTAATCCAATATCATCAGAGCTTACTGATATGCGGCCATCTATTCTTCCAAATTTAATTCAAGCAGCTCAAAAAAACATTAATAAGGGAATTGATGATATTTCATTATGTGAGACTGGACCGGTTTTTAAAGGAGATAGTCCTAACGAGCAATTAAATACTATTTCAGGAATACGGATAGGCAATAAATATATACGTGATTGGAAAAAAACTTCAGAAAAATTTGATTTCTACGATATTAAATCAGACGTTCTGGAAACTTTGTATAGCATTGGCGCACCTTCAAATAGTTTAAAAATCTATACAGATTCTCCAAATTATTTTCATCCTGGAAGAAGTGCTACGTTTAAAATAGGAATAAATATTATTGCAAATTTTGGCGAAATACATCCAGAAATAATTGAATTTTATGGATTAAAATCTTCTGTTTTTGGATTTGAAATTTTTCCTGATAACATTCCAATTCCTAAAAATAATAAAACTGCAAGGCCAATGCTTAAAATAGCTTCACTTCAACCGATTACAAGAGAATTTGCATTCATTGTAGATAGTTTATTAGAATCTGAAAAAGTAATTCAAGCCGCTAAATCTGCTGATAAAAAATTAATTACAGATATTATCATCTATGACATTTATGAAGGAACAAATATTCCTGAAGGTAAAAAGTCAATTGCAATAAAGGTAACTATTCAACCTATTTTAGAAAGTTTAACTGATAAAGACTTAGAACAAATAAGTTCTAATATAATAGAAGTAATAAACACAAAACTTTCAGGTACTTTAAGAGAAGTGTAAGGATAAGTTTAGTTTTTCCCATGTATTAATTATTTAATCATTTAAATTAGTTTTATAAACGATATATTAAGTAAATTTAGCTTTTTTAGTATTTTTCAAAGTATAAATTACGATAATAAATAATTATTACTATAATATTAAGTTATAAAAATATTTAACTAAAAAATTTTGAAATAAAACCTTTTCTTTTTATGGGTTCTGATTGATAAAATTGTTCTATTGCCATTTTGCTTAACATCGTCTGACTTTTAGATAATCCTCTATGAACAATAAGATTGTAGTGAGGTATATTATTCATAATTTTTTCAGACACAATCTCTGCATAAATATTAGTATCTTCAATTAAATAAAATTTGTCACCTGGTTTCATATTAATTTTTTACCTTATGTCTTTTTGTTATTAATTTTATTTATACTGTTAATTGAGTTTGATGTTGCAAGTATTTTTTGTTTTTCTTTTTTAGGTTTTTTAGTTTCTTTATTACCTTTTTGATTATTACCTTTTGCCATTTTAAATCTCCTAAATTGATTAAAATTCAATTAATTTTCTTCTCATCAAAGTATAATGAGTTTTTATAATTCTTAGAATAATATTTTCTTGATTATTTTTGGGAATGTCGAAAACGTTAAATAAATATTTTAAATATTAAAAGGTTCTTTACTTTTTTTAATTCAATTCTTAATAACACAAAAAAGTTTAGTAAGATACTATTAATTAATTCAATATTGCATTACTCAGATATAAATAATTTATTATTATTATTTATAAATTTCTAGTAAATAATTTATTTTATTCTTATTTAAATCCTTTAATAAATATTGT
>JAQBXK010000037.1 GCA_027625145.1 Pseudomonadota bacterium | reverse complement strand
GGTGCTGGCGTTGTAACGAGTATCGAAGCTTAAAATAAATAATAGTAATTAATAGAATCGAGATAGTTAATGGCAAGTCAAAATATAAGAATAAGATTAAAGGCATTTGATCATAGAATATTAGATCAATCTACTTCTGAGATTGTAAGTACAGCAAGAAGAACCGGTGCTCAAGTTCGTGGTCCTATTCCACTTCCAACTTCTCTTAATAGATTTACCGTTTTACGAGGGCCTCATGTTGACAAAAAGAGTAGAGAGCAATTTGAAATGAGGACGCATAAAAGAGTTTTGGATATTATTGAGCCTACTCCTCAAACTGTAGATGCCCTTATGAAGCTAGACCTAGCGTCTGGTGTAGATGTTGAAATTAAGATTTAAAGGATTTAATCATGCGCTGCGGTGTTATAGTAAGAAAATTAGGTATGTCTAGGGTGTTTAATGATATTGGTGAACACATTCCTGTAACTGTACTTAGGCTTGAAGATGTTGAAGTTATTTCAACAAGGTCAAAGGAAAAAGATGGTTATTTAGCTGTTCAATTAGGTTTTGGTACCCGTAAGGCTAAGCATACTACTAAACCAATGAGAGGCGTTTTTGCAAAGGCCGGAGTAGAGCCAAAAGAACGTCTTGCTGAATTTGTTGTTTCTGAGGATGCTTTATTAAATGTAGGAGATAAGATCTCAGTTAATCACTTTGTCGTAGGCCAAAAAGTTGATGTAGTTGGTACTTCTCAAGGTAAAGGTTTTGCTGGTTCAATGAAAAGGCATAATTTTGGCGGTATGATGGCTTCTCATGGTGTGTCTGTAAGTCATAGAGCGCATGGATCTACAGGGAACAGTCAAGATCCTGGTAGAGTTTGGAAAGGTAAGAAGATGGCTGGTCAAATGGGTAATGTCCGTGTTACCACTCAAAACCTTACTGTAGTAAAATTGATAGAAGATGATAATCTTATTCTTGTACAAGGTTCTGTTCCTGGTTCAAAAAATGGAATAATAATGTTAAGTGATGCTTATAAGCATAAGCTTCCTAATGATGCGCCTTTCCCAGCCGGTTTATTTATAAATAATTCTAAAGTAGTTAAAGAAGAAGAAATTACTGCTGATAAGGTTGTTATAAATTCAGATACAGAAAACAATGATGTCAAATCAGATAAATTAGGAGGAGACGTTGAAGCTTAAGGTTATAAATATTGATAATAAACCAGGAAATGAAATAGAGCTTAATGATTTTGTTTTTGGTATAGAGCCGAGGGCAGACATTATGGCTAGAGTTGTAAGGTGGCAACTTGCAAAGCGTAGGCTTGGTAATCATAGTGTTAAGACACGTGCTGATATTAAAATGACGACTGCTAAAATGTATAAGCAAAAAGGTACAGGTAAAGCAAGGCACGGTTCAGCTGCAGTATCTCAGTTTAGAGGTGGTGGTAGTGCTCATGGTCCAGTCGTTCATTCGCATTCACATAGTCTTAACAAAAAAGTTCGTCTTTTAGGCTTGCGTTCAGCTTTGTCAGCTAAAGCAAAATTAGGTAAATTGGTTATCTTAGAGAACGTTAAGTGTGATGGTAAATCAGCGTCTTTAAAAAAGAAACTTGATGCTATGGGTTTTAAAAATTTATTGGTGATAACTGGTGATGCTGTAGATGGAAACTTTCAAAGGGCAGCTAGTAATATTATTCATGTTGATTTGTTATCGCATGCAGGTTTGAACGTCTATGATATTGTGCGTAAAGATAATTTAATAATCACCGATGATGCCGTTAAATTACTTGAGGGGCGTTTTGTATGAGTATAAGAGCTAGAAAAAGAGTCGACCCAAGGGTTAATATTAATAAGGCTTATCAAGTTATTCTTAATCCATTAGTAACGGAAAAAGCTACTCAGTTATCTGAATTTAATAAAGTTGTATTTGCAGTGCCAACTACAGCAACAAAAATTGATATTAAATCATCTGTAGAGAAGATTTTTTCTGTAAAAGTAAAATCAGTAAATACTATTTTATTAAAAGGAAAAACCAAAAGATTTAAAGGTATACTTGGTCGTAGAGTCGATACTAAAAAAGCTATAGTAACATTGGCACCTGGTAATACTATAGATTTGTCAGTAGGAGTATAGGATGCCATTAAAAAAATTCAAACCAAATACACCTGGTCAAAGAGGTTTAGTCTTAGTTGATAAGAGTGATCTTTTTAAAGGCAAGCCTATTAAAACTTTGACAGAAGGTTTGAATAGGGCTGGTGGTAGAAATAACTCAGGTCGTGTTACGATGTGGGACAGAGGTGGCGGTCATAAAAGACGTTACCGTATTATAGACTTTAAAAGAACTAAATTTGATGTTTTGGGCACAGTTGAAAGAATTGAATACGATCCAAATAGGACTGCCTTCATCGCTTTGATTAAATATGATGATGGTATTTTGAACTATATAATTGCTCCACAAAGATTAAATGTTGGAGATAAGGTAATATCATCTCAAAAAGCAGATATAAAGCCAGGTAATTCCATGCCTTTATCATCTGTTCCTGTTGGTACAATCCTTCATAACATTGAATTAAAACCAGGAAAAGGTGGCCAAATAGCTAGATCAGCCGGATCATATGTTCAGTTAATTGGTAAAGACTTGTCTTACTCAATATTAAGATTAACCTCAGGTGAAGTTAGGTTTGTTTTATCTTCATGTATGTGTTCTGTCGGTGCTGTTTCTAATCCGGATAATCAAAATACTAATTTAGGTAAAGCTGGTAGAAGTAGGTGGTTGGGAAGAAGGCCTACTGTTAGAGGTGTTGCGATGAACCCTGTTGATCATCCACATGGTGGAGGTGAGGGGAGAACTTCAGGGGGAAGACATCCCGTTACACCTTGGGGTAAAGGCACTAAAGGAAATAGAACAAGAAATAATAAGAGAACTGATAAATTAATTATTAGACGAAGAAAAGCGTAGGGTTATTTATATGTCAAGATCTATATGGAAAGGTCCATTTGTGGACGGTTATTTATTAAAAAAAGCAGATGTAGCAAGAGAATCTGGTAGAAATGATGTTATTAAAACATGGTCAAGAAGGTCCACTGTGATGCCACAATTTGTGGGACTAACATTTGGAGTGCATAATGGTAAAAAGTTTATTCCTGTAACAATAAGCGAGGCAATGGTTGGTCATAAACTTGGGGAATTTTCTCCAACAAGAACTTTTTATGGACACACCGCTGATAAAAAATCTAAGCGATAGGAAAACCAATGGGAAAAGAAAAAAATAAACGTAGAGAGCTTGATAATGAGGCTAAAGTTGTTTTGAGGAATGTCAGAGTTAGCCCTCAGAAGATAAATCTTGTTGCTCAGATGATAAGAAATCAATCAGCATCAAAGGCATTATCAATATTACAGTTTTCAAAAAGACGCATATCTAATGATGTAGAAAAAGCTCTTCGTTCTTGTATTGCCAATGCCGAAAACAATCATTCCTTAGATGTTGATAAACTAGTAGTTAAAGAAGCTTACGTTGGTAAAGGTGTAGTGATGAAGCGTTTTCATGCAAGAGCAAGAGGACGCGGAGCAAAAATCATAAAACCTTATTCTCATCTGACAATTATTTTATCAGAACAGGAAAGCAAATAAAATGGGACAAAAATCACATCCAGTTGGATTAAGATTAGGAATTAACAGAACTTGGGATTCTAGATGGTTTGGCGGTCGTGCTTATGCAGATCTTTTGCATCAAGACATTAATTTAAGAAAATATTTATTTGATAAATTAAAAGCTGCTGCAATTAGTAAAATTGTTATAGAAAGACCTGCAGGAAGGGCAAGAATATCAATTTATGCTGGTAGACCAGGTTTGGTAATTGGTAAAAAAGGTCAGGATATTGAATCATTAAAAGCTTATTTAGCAAAGCAGTCTGGTGTTGAAATTAGTCTGAATATTATAGAAATCAGAAAGCCAGAATTAGATGCAAAATTAGTTGCTGATGGTATCGCGCAGCAACTTGAAAAAAGAGTTGCTTTTAGGAGAGCTATGAAAAGAGCTGTTCAGTCATCAATGAGACTTGGAGCAGAAGGTATAAGAATTAACTGTGCTGGCAGACTTGGTGGAGCAGAGATAGCAAGAACTGAATGGTATCGAGAGGGAAGAGTGCCGTTGCATACATTAAGGGCAGACGTTGATTACGGTGAGTCAACTGGCTTTACTACTTATGGAGCTACAGGTGTTAAAGTATGGATATTTAAAGGTGAAGTTCTGGAGCATGATCCCATGGCTCAAGATAAACGTTTAGCTGGATCAATTAAAAACACTAATAATAAATCAGTTGATCAGGGATAAGTATTATGTTGCAACCTAAAAGAACTAAATTTAGAAAAGCTCATAAAGGAAGAATTCATGGGTTAGCTAAAGGAGGAACTAAGTTAAATTTCGGTTCCTTTGGACTAAAGGCAACTGAGCCTGAAAGAGTTTCAGCTAGACAAATTGAGGCAGCTCGTAGAGCAATTACTAGACATTTAAGGAGAGCAGGAAGGGTTTGGATTAGAATATTTCCAGATATACCTGTTTCAAGTAAGCCTGCAGAAGTAAGGATGGGAAAAGGTAAAGGCTCACCTGAGTTTTGGGTTTGTAGAGTTAAGCCTGGTCGTATTATGTTTGAATTAGACGGAGTATCAGAAGAAGATGCAAAGAAAGCTTTTAGCTTAGCTGCTGCAAAACTTCCAATGCATACTAAAATTGTAAAAAAATTAGGTGAATAGTTTAAAAAGAGGGTGAAATGGCCAGACATAAAGCCAAAGATTTAAAAGTAAAGACAGTTGATGAACTTAAGCTGCAATTAACTTCGCTGCGAAAAGAGCAATTTAATTTACGCTTTCAAGTTACGAATGGCCAAAATGAAAGTCCTGCTAGGTTTAAGCAAGTAAGAAGAGAAATCGCTTGTATTAAAACTATTTTAAATAGCAGTGCAACAATAGAAGTATAAGGAATTTTAAAATGCCAAAAAGAATTTTAATTGGAAAAGTAACAAGTAATAAGGCTGATAAAACAATTACCGTAATTGTTGAAAGAAGAATAATGCATCCAATGTATAAAAAGTTTATTACAAAATCAAAAAAATTTGCTGCTCATGATAGTGAAAATAAATTCAAAGAAGGTGACACAGTTAATATTAGGGAATGTGCTCCTATTTCCAAGAATAAACGTTTTGAAGTTATATACTAATTTAGTGTCTTTTTAGGAGAAATAATATGATTCAAATGCAGAGTAACTTAGAAGTTGCAGATAATTCCGGAGCAAAACGAGTTCAATGTATTAAAGTTCTAGGAGGCTCAGGAAGAAAAACAGCTGGAGTTGGTGATGTGATCGTTGTTTCGATTAAAGAAGCAATTCCAAGGGGTAAAGTTAAAAAAGGTGAAGTACATAGAGCTTTAATTGTAAGAACAAGAAAAGAAGTGAGAAGAAATGACGGTACATGTATAAGATTTGATAAAAACGCAGCCGTATTAGTTAATAAAAGCAATGAGCCAATAGGCACAAGAATATTTGGTCCAGTTACTCGTGAGTTGAGAAGTAAGCAATTCATGAAAATAGTTTCACTAGCTCCGGAAGTTTTATAATGAATAAAAAATTTAAGATTAAAAAAGGCGATACAGTTATTGTTTTGGCTGGAAAAGATAAGGGTAAATCAGGAAGTGTTACTTCTGTTCTTAAGGAAAAAGAAAGGGTGCTTGTACAAGGTATTAATATTGTAAAAAAGCATAGAAAAGCAACACAAGAAAATCCTGGTAAGATTGATGAGATTGAAGCTTCAATACATATTTCAAATGTCTCACATATTGATCCTGATACTGGTAAGCCAACAAGAGTAAAATATAAAACTGAAGATGGCATTAAGAAAAGATTTGCCGTTGTCTCAGGTTCTTTATTAGATAAATAAATTGGAGAAAATAGATGTCGGTTCGTCTGCAAGATAAATATAATAATGAAATTGCTAAAAATTTAACTGAAAAATTTAGTTATAAGAACAATATGCAAATCCCTAGACTTGAAAAAGTTGTTATTAACATGGGTGTAGGAGAGGCTGTTAAAGATAGTAAAAAAATTGACTCTGCAGTAAGTGAATTAGCTTCAATAACTGGTCAAAAGCCAATAATTACTAAATCTAAAAAGGCAAATGCTAGTTTTAAGCTACGTGAAGGTATGCCAATTGGGGTTAAAGTCACATTAAGACGAAAAAAAATGTACGAATTTATTGATAGATTTATTAATATAGCTTTACCAAGAGTTAGAGACTTCAGAGGAATTAATGCTAGTAGTTTTGATGGCAATGGTAACTATGCGATGGGTTTAAAAGAACAATTTGTTTTTCCAGAAATTGAATACGATAACGTAGATAGTGCAAGGGGAATGGATATAATCTTTGTGACTTCTGCTAAAACTGATGATGAAGCAAAAGAATTACTAAAGGGATTTGATTTTCCCTTTATATCAGAATAGTTAAATAGGAGAGTAATATGGCTAAAAAAAGCGCCATTCAAAAAAATTTAAGAAGAGAAAAGCAAGTTAAACAAAGTCTCTCTAGGCGTACTAGGTTAAAAGATATTTGTAGTGATAGATCTTTGCCTATTGAGGAAAGATTTGCGGCTCAATTAAAGTTGTCTGAAATGCCAAGAGATGGTTCAAAAATTAGACTTAGAAATAGATGTTTGATAACTGGTAGGCCTCGTGGTTACTACAGAAAAATAAAAATGTCTCGAATTGCATTACGTGAATACGCCCTATCTGGTCAAATTCCAGGTATGGTAAAATCTAGTTGGTAGAAAGGTAATAATTATGTCTATGAGTGATACGCTTGGGGATATGTTAACAAGAATTAGAAATGGCCAGTCAGCTAAAAAGTTTGTAGTTGATGCTCCCGCTTCTAGATTTAGGGGGACCGTTTTAGATGTTCTTAAAAGAGAAGGTTATATTCGTAATTATACTCAAATTGAAAAACGTCCTGGTATTAATGAATTTAAAATTGAATTAAAATATTATGATGGTAAGCCGGTTATAAGTGAAATAAAAAGAGTTTCTACACCGGGTAGAAGAATTTATTCAGGAATTAAAGACTTGCCTAAAGTTTATAATGGACTTGGTATTTCAATTATATCTACTCCAAGAGGAGTTATGAGTGATAATGAAGCTAGAGCAGCTCAGATTGGTGGTGAAGTTTTATGTCAAGTATTTTAGGAGAAATAAATAATGTCTAGAGTTGGTCAGTCTATAATTACTATTCCAGAAGGTGTGCAAGTATTACAGGAAGGTAATGTATTATCTGCGAAAGGTTCTAAAGGAGAATTAAGCACTTTAATTGACAAGTTGGTTGTTGTTAGCATTAAGGATAATATAATTACTATTGTGCCTAATGATAAAAGCCCAAAAGGTAGAGCTTTATGGGGTACAACTAGAGCACTTGTCAATAATGTAATTCAAGGTGTAAGTGTTGGTTTTGTAAAAGAAATGGAAATTGTTGGTGTTGGTTATAGAGGTTCGATGCAAGATAACAAATTATCATTAAGTCTTGGTTTAAGTCATGCTGTAGAAATGGATGTACCTGATGGATTAAGTATTAAAATGGATGGAAATACAAAGCTAACAATATCTGGAGCCGATAAACAAAAATTAGGACAGTTTGCAGCAGTTATTAGATCAAAAAGACCGCCAGAACCGTTTAAAGGTAAAGGTATTCGTTATGTTAATGAATATATTTTACGCAAAGAAGGTAAGAAGAAATAGAGGAAAAAATGGGTAATTTTATATCTTTAAATGATAGAAGAAAACAAAGAAATCGTAGTGCTCTTAAAAAGAAATCTGCTGGCAAGTTAAGACTTTCTGTTTTTAGATCTGGTAAACATATCTATGGGCAAATAATTGATGATACTAAAGGTGAAACTGTTACTTCTGCTTCTAGTTTGGAGAGTGAAGTAAAGGCCAAATTTAAAAATGGTGGCACGAAAGAAGTTGCAACTTTAGTAGGAAAGATTATTGCGGAGAAAGCAAAAAAAGAAGGCGTTACAAATGTTGTTTTTGATAGAGGTGGTTACATTTATCACGGAAGAGTAAAAAGTCTAGCTGAAGCAGCTAGAGAAGGCGGATTAATTTTTTAGGGGTTTGTTATGGCTAGAAGAGAAAAACAAGATAGAAAAAATCAAAATGAAGATAACGAATTAGTTGATAAGTTAGTTGGTATTAACAGAGTTGCTAAAGTTGTAAAAGGTGGAAGAAGATTTGGGTTTGCAGCTATAGTAGTTGTAGGCGATGCCAGAGGTAAAGTTGGATATGGAACTGGTAAAGCTAAAGAAGTTCCTGAAGCAATAAAAAAGGCAACTGATGATGCTAAAAAAAATATGGTTAGAGTCCCTTTAAGAGAAGGTAGAACTCTTCACCATGATATGAAAGGTCATTATGGAGCTGGTAGAGTTGTTTTAAGAAGTGCGCCTGCGGGAACTGGAATTATTGCTGGTGGTCCAATGAGAGCTGTTTTTGAAACTCTAGGGATTCAAGATATTGTTGCAAAATCTATAGGCACATCTAATCCTCATAATATGATTAAAGCTACTTTTGATGCTTTTAGCTCAATGTCTTCGCCAAGAAGCATTGCTAATAAAAGAGGTAGAAAAGTAGCTGAAATTTATGGTAATGACCCAAAGCTTAATAAAGATGATGGTGTTCAAGAAGAGCTAGTTAAAACTGAGTAGGAAAATAAAGATGTCAGATAAAAAACTTGTTAAAGTTACTCAAGAAAGAAGTCCTATTGGAAGAAAAGCGTATCAAAGACAAACATTAATTGGTCTTGGATTAAATAAAATAGGGAGAAGTCGTGAATTAGAGGATACTGCTTCTGTAAGAGGGATGATTAATAAAGTTAAACATTTAGTTAAAGTTAATTAGTTTTTTTAAAAACTAACCAGGAGAATACCTATGAAGTTAAATGAAATTAGAGATAATAAAGAAGCAACTAAGAACAGAAAACGAATTGGCAGAGGTATAGGTTCTGGAACAGGGAAAACTTCTGGCCAAGGTCATAAAGGTCAAAAAGCTAGATCAGGTGTAGCTATAAAAGGTTTTGAAGGTGGACAAATGCCTATTCATAGACGTTTGCCAAAAAGAGGGTTTACAAATATTTTCAGAACAACTTATACTGAAATCAACATAGATAAAATTGAAAGTTTAATAAAAGATAAAAAAATTGATCCAGCTAATATTATTAATGCAGAACAATTATTTAAAGTTGGTCTAATTAAAAAAATCGATGAAAAGATTAAATTGCTTGGTAAAGGTGAATTAATATCTAAAATAAATATTGAAGTTTCTGCTTCATCTGTTTCTGCAAAAGCTCATGTTGAACAAAATGGTGGAACTGTATTAATTTCTAATAAAAAAAAATCAGATAAAATAATTACAGAGAAATCTGAGGCTTAATTTATGGCAAATGAAAGTGTGTTTGGAGTTTTCGGTCAAGCGACAGAGCTTCGTCAAAGAATATTATTTACACTTGGTGCCTTGATTGTTTATAGATTAGGTACTTATATACCTGTTCCTGGAATTAATCCTATTGCATTGGCTGAAATTGTTAATCAGGCAAATAGCGGTGTTTTAGGGATGTTTAATATGTTTTCTGGAGGTGCTTTAGGTCGTATGACTATATTTGCACTTACTATTTTGCCATATATATCTGCTTCAATTATTATGCAACTTATGACCTCAATTTCACCTCAAATGGCCCAATTAAAAAAAGACGGCGAATCAGGTAGAAAAACTATAAATCAATATACACGATATTTAACAGTGCTTCTTGCTACTGTTCAAGCATATGGCTTTGCTGTGGCGCTAGAAGGCACATCAGGTTCCGCTGGTTCAATAGTATTGAATCCTGGTGTTTTTTTTAAGGTAACAACGGTTGTTACATTAGTTGGCTCTGTAATGTTTCTTTTATGGCTCGGAGAGCAAATTACTTCTAGAGGGATTGGTAACGGTGTTTCATTAATTATTTTTTCAGGAATAGTAGCTGAATTACCTAGGGCAATGGCACAGATTTTAGAACAAGGGCGGACAGGTTCAATTTCTTCATTTTTAATAATAGCAATTTTTATTTTAGCAATTGCTGTTGTGGCTTTTATTGTATTTATAGAACGTTCCCAAAGAAAAATAATTGTACAGTATCCCAAAAGACAAATGGGAAATAAAATGTTTGGAGGAGACTCATCTCATTTGCCATTAAAAATAAATGTTCCGGGTGTTATACCCCCTATTTTTGCGTCTGCATTATTACTTTTACCTACTTCAATTTCATCTTTTGCAAGTTTGGGCGCTGATAGTTCGGAATGGGTTTTGCTTTTAAACTCCTATTTTGGTCGTGGGCAACCATTATACTTAGCTCTTTATATAGGTTTAATAGTGTTCTTTGCTTTCTTTTATACGGCAATTGTTTTTAATCCAGATGAAACTGCTGATAACTTAAAAAGAAATGGTGGCTACGTTCCTGGAATAAGGCCTGGTGCACCTACAGCTGATTATCTGGATTTTGTTTTAACCAGACTTACAGCAATAGGAGCTTGTTATTTATCTGCGGTATGTATACTTCCAGAAATATTAATTTCTAAATACTCTATTCCTTTTTATCTTGGAGGTACAAGTTTGCTAATTGTTGTTACTGTTTCCATGGATACAGTGGCCCAAGCTCAATCACATTTAATTGCTCATAAATATTCAGGTTTAATAAAGAAAACTAAGTTAAGAGGGGGAAGAAGATAAATGAATATCATACTCTTTGGACCTCCTGGAGCAGGGAAAGGTACTCAAGCTAAATTTTTAATTGAAAAATATAATATATTACAAATATCAACAGGTGATATGTTAAGGGAAGCAATTAAATCAGGTTCTGAATTGGGAAAATCTCTAAGTTTGATAATGGATAAAGGTGATTTAGTTTCGGATAAAATTATAATGTCAATCATTGAAGAAAGAATTGATAAAGATGATTGTAAAAATGGCATTATATTAGATGGTTTTCCAAGAACTTTAAATCAAGCAATTGAATTAGATGAATTGTTAAAAAGAAAAAATATTATAATAGATTATATTATAGAGTTAAAAGTAGATGAAAATTTACTGATTAGTAGAATAGAACAACGTGCAAAAGATAATTTAGATATACGAAATGATGATACTGTAGATATTTTAAAAAACAGAATCCTAGTATACAAAAATGATACATTACTAGTTTTAAAATATTATAAAGATAAAAATAAATTAATCTCAATTAATGGTATGCAAAGTATAGAAAAAGTTACTAATGATCTTTATAAGACTATAGGTGAAGTTTAAGAGGTTGACTGTTAGACTGTTATGATTATAATTCCCGATCCATTAAATTTTTAATTGATCTAAATTGTTAATAAAAGAAAGAAGGAGATATTTAGTGGCCCGAATAGCAGGAGTTAATGTACCAACAAATAAAAGGGTGCATATAGCATTAACATATGTGCATGGAATTGGTTTAACTGGCGCCAAAAAGATATGTAAACAAGTAGGGATTACAGAAGATAGAAGAATAAATAATCTTTCTGAGGATGAGCTTACTAAAGTAAGAGAAATGATTGACACTGATTTTTTAGTTGAAGGTGATTTAAGAAGAAAAACATCTATGGATATAAAAAGATATCTTGACCTTGGTTGTTTAAGAGGTTTGCGTCATAGGAAAAACCTACCTGTAAGAGGTCAAAGGACACATACTAACGCTAGGACACGTAAAGGGCCAGCAAAATCAATAGCTGGTAAAAAGAAATAATCCTATTAGGAGAGTAAATTATTATGGTTAAGTCACCAAGCCAAACAAAAATTAAACGTAAAGAAAGAAAGAATGTTACTAATGCAGTTGCACACGTTAATTCTTCTTTTAACAATACTGTTATAACCATTACTGATGTACAGGGAAATGCAATTTCATGGTCTTCTTGTGGAAGCATGGGGTTTAAAGGCTCTAGAAAATCAACCCCATATGCCGCTCAATTGGCAGCAGAAGATGCAGGTAAAAAAGCATCTGAACACGGTGTTAAAACTGTTGATATCCAAGTGCAAGGACCAGGTTCAGGAAGAGAGTCAGCATTAAGAGCTCTTCAAACTGTAGGTTTTCAAGTGAACTCTATAAGAGATGTTACTCCAATACCGCATAATGGTTGTAGGCCTAAAAAACGTAGAAGAGTATAAAAGTTATATAGTTGAAGAAATAAAAATTTAAATTATTATTTATAGAGAGTAATTATGATTGAAAAGAATTGGAAAGAACTTATTAAACCTTCTAAGTTAGAAGTTAAGCAAGAGACTAGTCCAGAATTTACTGCAACTATAATAGCAGAACCTCTTGAAAGAGGATATGGAGTCACATTAGGAAATGCACTAAGAAGAGTTTTATTATCATCACTTCAAGGTAGTGCTATTACTTCAATTCAAGTTCAAGGTGTTTTACACGAGTTCTCATCAATACCAGGTGTAAGAGAAGATTTAACAGACATTATTTTAAATATTAAAGGCATTAAAGTAAGAATGGATGCTGATGGACCTAAAAAAGTACAGTTAAATTTAAAGGGACCTATTACAGTTACAGCAGGTATGATTGATTGTCCGACAGATATTGAAATTATGAATAAAGATCATGAAATTTGTACTTTGGATGATGGTGCAATTTTTGCTGTTGAATTTACCATTGAAAATGGAAAAGGTTACATTCCTTCATCTTCTATCAGAAATGAAGATCTTCCAATTGGTGTAATACCTATTGATGCTATATATAGCCCGGTTGTTCAAGTTTCATATAATGTTGATAATGCTCGTGTTGGTCAACAAACAGACTATGACAAGCTTTCATTAACGGTCACTACAGATGGTTCAGTGACACCAGAAGATGCTGTAGCTTTTTCAGCTAGAATAATGCAAGATCAACTTCATAATTTCATTAACTTTGAAGAACCTGAAGAAGAAGAAGTTCAAGAAGTTCTTGAAGATCTTCCTTTTAACAGAAATCTACTTAGAAAAGTAGATGAGTTAGAGCTTTCAGTCAGATCTGCAAATTGTCTAAAAAATGATAATATTGTTTATATTGGAGATTTAGTTTCAAGATCTGAACCAGAAATGCTACGTACTCCTAATTTTGGTAGAAAAAGTTTGAATGAAATAAGAGAAGTTCTAAAAATAATGGGTCTAGAGCTTGGTATCATTATAGAAAGTTGGCCTCCTGAGAATATTGAAGAATTAGTTAAAAGAATAGAACAGCCATTTTAGTTTTATATAAGTTATTAGGAGAAACCAATGAAGCATAGATTAAAAGGTAAGAAGTTAAATAGAACATCTTCACATAGAAAAGCTTTGTTTAAAAATATGGCTCAGGCAATAATTAAGCATGAACAGATTATAACAACACTTCCAAAAGCTAAAACTATGAAACCTATTGTTGATAAATTAATTACATTAGGTAAAAAAGGTGATTTACATGCTCGAAGACAAGCTTTTTCTAAGTTAAGAGATAACGCAATGGTATCAAAATTATTTGATACACTTGCAACTAGATATGCGGATAGAAAAGGTGGATATACAAGAGTATTAAAAGCAGGTTATAGATATGGGGATGCTGCTGCAATGGCAGTAATAGAACTAGTAGATAGAGATGAAAATGCTAGAGGTAAAGATAGTGGTCCAATTCAAAGTGATGTTATAACTCAAGAAGATTCTAAAGAAGCGGTGGCTGGGTAGTAATAAATTTAATTTAATTTAAAAACCGTTCTATTTAAATAGAACGGTTTTTTTTTGAGTAAAAAAATGGATTTTGATTATTTTGTAGGTATTGATTGGTCAGGTGATAAAAATAATTTTCAAAAAGGAATAAGTATAGCAATATGTGAAAAAGGAAATACAGTTCCAAAAATTATTAGACCTGATATAGGATGTTGGTCTAGAAGTATGTTATTAAAATGGATATTGGAATTAATATCAAAAAGAAAATCTTTAGTTGGGTTTGATTTCTCATTTTCATACCCATTTTATGACAAGTCATCGTATTTTCCAGGGATTAATGACAGCCCAACTGGTCCTTATGATTTATGGAAATTAATAGATAATCTTAATCAAGATAAAGACAATTTTTATGGTGGTGGAATTTGGAAAAAAAACCCTTTTTTGCAATATTATAATGCACCTAGATTAAAAGGTATTTACTATCAGAGTAGAAGGCGTAAAACAGAAATACATGCGAAAAATAAAATTCATTCACCTAGTCCTTCTTTCAATTGTGTTGGTCCAGGTGGCGTTGGAACGGGATCATTGTCAGGAATGAGATTTCTTCATATTTTAAAGGAAGATTTTAGTATATGGCCATTTGAAAATATTATTAATAGAAACAAAAGTGTTTCAGTTGAAATTTTCCCTACTTATTATTTTAGAATGGCAGGAGTAAAGCCCCAAAAAAATATAGTTTATACATTAGAAAACATAAACAAAGCCTTAAATTTTTTTGAAAGTAATAATTTATCAAAAAATATTCAAATTCAAGGGCCTGACCAAGACGATGCTGACGCGATTATATCATCGGCTGCTTTGAGATTTTTTTCGAAAAAGGATAATTATTGGAATGTTCCAAGTGTATCAAAAAAAGAAGGATGGATATTTGGTGTATAATCAATTATCAGTTAATTATAATTTATAATAGTGGTATTTAATTACATGTTAAATAAAGTTATTCCAAAAATAGAAAATGGGACTAGGCTAGATAGATGTATTAGGAGGTTGTTAGGTAATATTAACCAAGCTAATTTAGAGAAACTATTAAGATCTGGTCAAATTTTATTAGCTGAAAAGAAAGTTAAATCATCTGTAAAGGTTATCTCTGGACAATTAATTAATTATTCAGAAAATATACTTTTTGAAAAACAGTATAAAAAAGATGAATTCAGCGAAAAAACAAAGAAATATTATAATGTTTTATATAAAGAAATTTTAATTAAGGAAACTAAAGATTGGTTGGCTATTAATAAACCAAATGGATTAGCTGTCCAAGGTGGAAGTTCTCAAAATTATCATGTGGATGATATGTTAAAGTGTGTTTTTTATAACAAAGACATTCCAAAATTAGTTCATAGATTAGATAAAGACACCTCTGGTGTGTTGTTAATTGCAAAAACACAAACTTCTGCTCAAGAGTTAACAAAATATTTTAAAGATCATAAAATTAATAAAATTTATTTAGCATTAGTTTCTCCTAGTCCTAATTTAGATTTTGGTTCAATCAAATTACCATTAATTAAATCTGGTATAGATGGAAGTCAAAGAGTTAGGGTTGATAGAAATATCGGTAAAGAAGCTATAACAGAATACAAAGTTCTTGATCATGTTGGATCTAGAGTAGCTTTGGTAGCCCTTAATCCGAAGACAGGTAGAACTCACCAATTAAGAGTTCATCTCGAGTCAATAAACTCTCCTATTGTAGGTGATAATAAGTATAAAGGATTAGACGGCATTTTATCTTCTAATGAAGAGTTATCAAGTCATGATAGTATAAATCAAATAAAATGGAGCACTAATAATAAAATTAATTTACAATTACATGCCCTCTCCTTAAGGTTACCAAACAAAGAATTTATAGAGGCTAAACTTCCAGAACAATTTAAACAAAACATTAAATTCTTGGGCTTAACATTGCCTAACAATATAAATAAATTATTTTATATGTAATTGGAGACTAATTTTGAACTTAAACCTTAAACTAGCTTTGTTTGATTATGATGGTACTATAGTGGATTCTGCTGGTATGATTGTTACTGGAGCAATAGAAGCTTTTAGAATGTGTGGACTTCCAGATCCTGACCCATTAAAGGTAAGAGAAAACATAGGTAAAACTCTAGCTGTAGCTCTTGATGCTTACATGCCTCCTGGATACAATATTACGCCTGAGAAAATTTCAGAAGCCTACAGATCATGGTATGCTGAACAAGGAAAGCTAGGTTTGCAAAATGAACCACTTTATCCAGGTATGGTTGAATTATTATATAATTTAAAAAAAAATAATTGGCTAATTGGTATTGCTACTAATAAATCTCGAATTGGTTTAACAAATGGTTTAGCAAAACATGATTTATCAGATATATTTGATATAACTTTATCGACAGATGAAAACATTCCTAAGCCTAATCCAGCTATGGCTCTAAGAGCAATGAAAGAGCTTGGAGTTGCTAGGGATCAAACATTTATAATAGGAGATACTGTTAATGATATTGGATTAGGAGTTAATGCAGGTATTGTTAGCATAGGTGTTAAATGGGGTTACAACAGTAAGGATTTACTATTATCTGCCGGTGCTAATCATTTGGTCTCTGATGCAAATGAATTAAATATATTGTTAAACAATATTATTGATTAATATGAAAAAATTTTGGAAGAATGTAGCAGTAAAAGAAATTTATCCTAATCAATTTCAAGTTCATCTCGATAATAAAGTTTTAAAAACACCTATGAAAAAAGATTTAATTTTTTTAAATCTTATAATGGCAAAAGAAATAGCGCAAGAATGGGATATTGAAGAAAAAGTAATTAATACTAATAATATGATTTATTATGGCTTACTTTCTACTGCAATTGATAAAATAGAATTTAGTAGAAACATATATATTAAAGATATGCTTAATTTTGTGAATACTGATTTAATTTGCTATAGAGCGGAAGGTCCAGATGAGTTAATAAATATTCAAAACAATTTGTGGAATCCAATTTTATCATATATTAAAAAATACTTAAATTTAGAAATCAACTTTTGTTCTGGTATAATGCCTATAACACAACCACTAGAAATTTTTCCAAAACTAAAATTTCTAATGAATACTTTTTCTAATCAAGAAATTTCTGCATTACACAGATTAACTAATATTTCAGGATCAATCTTCATTTCTTTATGTATATTAAAAGGAGATGTTTTAAAAAAAGAAGCATTTGAACTTTCTTTTTTAGATGAAATTTGGCAAGCTAAAAATTGGGGAATTGAAGAAGATGCCGCAGAAAAAAGAGATAAAATATCACAGGAATTAAATAAAATAATTTCCTTTGTAGAAATATTAAAACATAATTAATTACTTGATTTATAATTAAATTATATAAAATGAATAATAAAATAACATCTAATTATATTCCTTTCTTAAATCCGCATGCAAAGGTTTTATATGATGAGTATATTATTGCATTTAAAAATAAAATGTGGGCATCAGTAATTATTCTATCCTTAACTATTATAGACAATATAATTATGGATGAAAGAAGCTTAAATTATATTGATGGATTGGATCTTAATGATTTCAAACGATCAAAAGACTTAAAATGGTTGAGAATAAGAAGAAACCAAATTTTACATTATGAAGGCCCTATAGAAGGTTTCTATGGAAGTAATGATAGTAAAAATGCTTTGAAAGAAGATGCTAAAAAAGCAATGAAAATAACAGACACTGGATTAGGAAAGCTTTTTATAAGAACCAGTAATTTTATTTAATCTTAAATATACCATTATCTCCAAAAACAATAAAAAAATTTTTATATAAACTTTTATCTAATTCATCCATTGTAATTTTAACTTTTAAATTTTGAATGCTTGTAATTCCAGCATCTGAAATTCCACATGGAACTATATTTTTATAAAACTCTAAATCTGGGTTTACATTAATTGATATTCCATGCCATGTAACCCAGCTGGAAATGCGAACGCCTAAGGCAGCAATTTTATTATATCCTTTATCTTTACTTTTAATCCATACTCCTGGTTTATTTTCTAATCTAAAACCGTTAATTGATAAATCTTTTAAAGATAAGATAATCCACTCTTCTAATGCATTTACGTAAGCTTTAACATCTGCAAGTCTTTGTTTTAAATTTAACATTACGTATACTACTCTTTGGCCTGGTCCATGCCATGTCCATTGCCCACCTCTACCAGTATACTTTACTAATAAATTATTATTATTGAGAAAATCTTTTTCTTTTGCAGATGTTCCTGCTGTATAAACTGACTCATGTTCTAAAAGCCACACAAGTTCTTTTTCAAAATTACTTTTAATGTTTGAAACTCTGTCTTGCATTATAGACATAGCATAATCATAGTGAATAAGCTTTTCAGAAACTGTCCATTCAATTTTATTTTTCAATTAAGATACCTTTAAATTTAATATATAAAATATTATAGATTATTTATCTTGCATTATACATATGCTTTTGATATCCGAAACTCTATACTTAAGTATGTGCGGCTGTGGCGGAACTGGTAGACGCGCAGCGTTGAGGTCGCTGTGGATGAATAATCCGTGGAAGTTCGAGTCTTCTCAGCCGCACCATTATCTCATGCTAACCAATTGAACTGTAAGCATTTTATGTGTAACAGGCAACTGGTGTGAAAGATAATGAGAAATAAATGTGTAACAAATCATGTGATGAAACGTGATAGTAAGTATTATTATGTTCGTCATATACCTTCTGACTTAACCCATCATTATTCAGTTCAAAGGCTATGTTTTAGTTTGAAAACTAAGTCTGATTCAACTGCAATTAGATATTCTAAATCTATTACTCAAAGATTAGATGACTATTGGTTTGGTATGCGTTTGAAGGATATGAATGTACCTGCAGGAGATAAGATTAAACTAGATGGTGCTATTAATGATGATACTCCCAAGATTTCTGATGCATTAGATTTGTATCTAAGACTAAAGGGTGTTGGAAAAGACAAAGTGTTTTTTAGAACTACTAATAGAAATATTAAATATGTAATCAAAGTTTTGGGTAATAAGTCATTAAAATCATATTCATCATCTGATGGTGGGAAGTTTCGTGATTGGTTATTAGATAATGATATGAGCATGAATACTGTTAAGAGAGTTTTTTCATCTGTAAGGTCTATTATAAATATTTCTATTAGTGAGTTAGGTTTGGATTGCACTAATGGTTTTGCTAAAACCTATTTTCCAAATGATAATTCAACTGAAGTTCGTAAACCTTTACCCTTAGATATAATTAAGTTAGTTCAAAAACTATGTGTAGAAAAAGATGACGAGATGCGTTGGATATTAGCTCTTGTGAGTGATACTGGTATGAGGTTAGGAGAAGCTGTTGGATTATTAAAAGAAGATATAATCTATAATGATAATATTCCTCATATTCATTTAAAACCACATCCTTGGAGGTCATTAAAAACTAGAGGAAGTGAGAGATGTATACCACTTGTTGGAGCATCTTTGTGGGCATCTAAAAGGATATTAGAAAACAATAATGATAGTATTTATGCCTTTCCTAGATACACCTCCGTGGATAATTGTAACACTAACTCAGCAAGTGCCGCTTTAAATAAATGGTTAAAAGAGCAACTGACAGATGATTTCGTGATTCATGGCTTTAGACACAGTATTCGTGACCGTTTAAGAGCAGTAGAATGTCCAAGTGATATAATAGACAGAATAGGTGGATGGAAAACTGCTGGAGTAGGGCAGTCTTATGGAACAGGGTATCCTTTGGAAGTTATAAATAAATGGATGAACAAGATTTAGTGCAGTCTTTCACACCAGTTGCCTGTTACACATAAAATGCTTACAGTTCAATTGGTTAGCATGAGATAATGGTGCGGCTGAGAAGCAGTTCTATTCATACAAGATGCACCATTTGCAACTGAACTTTAGCAATAGCAACAGTTTATGTATTACTGAATCTGTGTCAACAGGCACATTTTCTTTCACAGTTTCTTTCACAGTTAAAAAATGTTCCCGTAATGGAATAGCCTTACGTAAATGATAATTATATTTAGATGTTAAAGACACTTGTATGTAACATTTAAACTGTACCCCCATACGAGAGCCATGCCGGTCACCTAGGATATATATAGTTGTGCTCTTACACAGATGTGCTCAAATAACTGTTAACCACTTTAAATCCAATCATGAT
>JAQBXK010000077.1 GCA_027625145.1 Pseudomonadota bacterium | reverse complement strand
GCGGAATGGTTACGCAGAGGATTGCAAATCCTTGTATCCCAGTTCGATTCTGGGCGTTGCCTCCAAAAATTCGTTTAGTTGTCTCGTTAATTAGACAGCTAAACATTTAGAATTTACTTCTGACCAAGTATTTGATTAAATTTTGTTAGACGAGGTAAGACGACTTGCAATCGATAGAGGTACCAAGTCAATCTACTTTGTTGATCGGATTTAAAAAGGTCAATCCACTTTGTACAGAAAAGGAACCTAATAGTTTAATATATATAGTTGGTTTTAAACATCTAGTCCCAACATTTTTCTTTTTCAAAAATCGGCCCTGTTAAAAAATATTATATAAAAAATATTGAGGGAGGAAGGTATCCAGGGTGAAGAAGAAATGAGTGACAAAACAACAATATGGTCCTCACCCCAGGAATATTACTAAATGATAATTGGAATATAGAGATTATAATTTTTATTACAAATTCTAAAAGCCCTTTAACTTATGTTAGCTTATGTCAACACTTTGGGTGTAACCTTTAGTTGTACCTCAAGTGTACCTCTGTAATAATTATTCCCCATTCCCGTTGCCTGGTTGCATTGCGTTGGACCCCACAATAAAAAGCTAAGTGCTAGACTTATATTCTCCATTTAATAATTGAGTAATATTATTAGGATTGTGGTCTTTAATTTCATCACGCAGATATGTTTGTGGAAAATTTTGATAACAAATTGGTCGTAGAAACCTATTTATCGCTGTAGAACCAACTGATGTAGATCTTGAGTCTGATGTTGCTGGATAAACACCTCCGTGAACCATAGCGTTACAAACTTCAACTCCAGTTGGAAATTGGTTGAAAATAATTCTACCAACTTTAAGTTCAAGTTGGGAAATAATTCTCTTTGCAAGCTTTTCATCTTGATCTTTATTTAAATGTAAAGATCCTGTAAGTTGACCTTCAATTGACTTGGCAATTTCTTCCATCTCGTACTCTGTTTCACATTTAACAATTAATGAGCTAGCTCCAAAAACTTCCTCAGCTAGATCAGTGTCGGACAAGAAGTTTTTACCAGTTGTTTCAAAAAGTGCTGCTTGACATTGGTTAGGTTCGGTGGACGAATTACTTTTAGCTAAAAGTTTTATTTTTTTATTTTTTTCAAGTCTTGAAAGTCCAGCACAATATGAATTGTAAATATTTTCTGTAAGCATGGTTTGAGTATTGGTCTTTACAATTACATCAGATAGAGACTTAATTAATTTTTGTGATTCATTATTTTCTATAAAAACTAATAAACCTGGGTTAGTACAAAATTGACCAGCACCCATTGTAAGAGAGTTAATAAACCCGTCTACAATAGACTGAATATTTTCAAATGCTGATGGTAATAAAAAAACAGGATTTATGCTGCTCATTTCAGCGTATACCGGTATTGGCTCTTTTCTTGATTGAGCTGTTTTTAAAATTGCCAACCCACCTTTTCTTGATCCTGTGAACCCTATTCCTTTAATTTCCTTATTTGAGACTAACTCTTGACCTACAATACTACCACTGCCAAAAAGTAATGAGAAAGTGCCATTAGGCATTCCACATTTTTTGATGGCACTTATAATTGCTTTTCCTACTAATTCAGAGGTACCTAAATGCGCTGAATGGCCTTTAACAATAACTGGACATCCGGCAGCTAAAGCTGAAGCTGTATCGCCACCTGCTACTGAAAATGCTAATGGAAAATTACTTGCTCCAAAAACAACAATTGGTCCTAATGGTATATTTGTTAGCCTATGGTCCGTTCTAGCTGATGGCTTACGATCTAACAACGCAGTATCAATAGTAGCATTAGTTGCAAATCCATTTTTAATATGATTTGCAAACATTCTTAGTTGGCCAACTGTTCTACCCGTTTCTCCTTTTGCTCTACCTTCTGGTAAGCCGGACTCTTCTATAAATTTCTTTGTAAGTTGATCTCCTAAATTTTCTATTTCATTAGCGATTTCTTCTAAAAATTCTGCTCTTATTTTTAAGGAAGTATTTCTATAAGTATCAAAAGCATTTTTAGCTAATAAGCATGCTTCGTTGACCTGGGCTTTGTTAGCACCTTTATATCCTGGATCTAATTGTTGGCCAGTTAATGGATTGGTGCTTTTAATAACAGCTTCATTACCTGGTTGCTCTGAATTACCTATAATTTGATTGCCATTTAATTTAATCATATTTAAAGTTATCATATAATTTGATTGCTGTATTAAATTTTTTCAATTTTACCCATCTCAGTTTTAATAAAAAGTAAACCAAATATTACAACTAAGATAATACCTATTAATTTTTTGTCACTTATAGATATATTAAATATAAAATAATTAAATATAGCACCCCAAATTATTTGGCTATATTGAAAACTTGAAACAAATGATAGGTTAGAAAATTGAATAGCATAAATAATTAAAAGATGACCAAGAAACCCCAAAAAACCTATGAGCACCAAGCCAAGCCAAAAAATAGGTTGAGAAATGGGTGTCCAATCTATTAAAGAATAAATAGAAAAAAACAAAGTTCCTAATAGAGCGGTGTAAAATAAAGCTGTAAAAGGCTCTCTATCTTTAGATAGTAATTTTGTTAAAAATTGATATGCAGCATATGCTAGGCCTGCAATCAAAGGCATAAAAGTATAAATTGTAAAAGCAAATTTTTCAGGTTCAAGAGAATAAAGAATAGACACAAAACTTAAAATTGTTAATAACCATCCAGTCTTACTAAGATTATCTTTTAAAAAAAAAGATGCCATTAAAGCTAAAAAAATTGGTGCAGAAAAAAATAAAACGTAAACATTTGTTAGGTCTACATTTTTAAAAGATATAAAAAGAAGCACTGTTATTGAAATCATTAAAACAGATCTTAGTAATTGTATTTTAAAATTTTTCTTTAAATTTATAGGAGGTTTTTTTATTAAAAAAAACAACAATATAAAAATTAGGTGAAAAAATATCTAGCCCATAATAATTGTTCAATAAGAATAAATTCTGCAAGGTACTTAACTAAGGAATCTAGCATGACAAGAAATAAATAAGCTGTAAATAAAGAAAAAATTACAATGAACTTTTTATTTTGAATTATTGAATTCATTTATTTCATTATTTTGAAATTTTATAAAAATATCTAGCTATACTGTAGTCTTGCAGGGCATCGCCAACTGA
>JAQBXK010000076.1 GCA_027625145.1 Pseudomonadota bacterium | reverse complement strand
AAAATAAAAATAGAAAACCACGTCCTAAGTTTAAAGGTGGACCTGAAGAAATTTTTGAAAAGTTTGCTAATAGCGTTGTTTATATAGATAATAAAAAAGATAATGGTGCGGGGTCTGGCTTTGTGATCAATCATAAGGGGTTAAAAATAATTACAAATTGGCATGTTGTTGAAACTGCAGAAGATGTAACTATTTGTCTAAAAACTGAAAACCTAAATAGAGTTTGTGATACAGATTATTACACTGGTAAAGTTATAAAGAGAAATAAACAAAAAGACCTTGCAATGATAGAGGTTAAAGGTTTGCCTACTTCAATTAAGCCTGTAGTTTACGGAACATATAACGGTGTAAAAATTGGTCAAACTGCATTTGCTATAGGTCATCCTGATGGATTGGTGTGGACTTTTACTAATGGAATGATTAGTCAAAAAAGACCTGATCACAAATGGAGCTATAAATCTTCAAGGCATTTTGCAAATACAATACAAATGCAGGTACCTATAAATCCAGGTAACTCAGGTGGACCTTTGTTTGATAAAAATAGTAAATTAATTGGTGTCAATACTTTTACATCAGAAGGTGAAAATTTAAATTTTGCAATAGCTGTTGATGATTTAATTGAATTCATTAATGAAGTGAAGCAAGAAGATATTGAATCTAAATATATTCAAAAAAAGAAAAAAGGTAATACCTGGATACAAAAAAAATCTGATAAAAATAAAAACAGTGGAATATCTAAAAAATATCCTAATGCTAAAGAGGCAGATTTAAATAAAAATGGTGTAACAGACGCCTGGCTTCTTGATGAGAATAATGATGGTAATAATGAAAAAGTTTTAATGGATTTTAATGAAGATGGCATCATAGAAGGTGTAGCATTTGATGAAAATGAAAATGAAAATTACGAAATAATAGTGTTTGATGATGACCTAGATGGTAACCCTGATAGAGCTGAGTATGATGAAAATGATGATGGTACTATGGATGTTATTGCCTATGACTATAACCAAGATGGAGAATGGGATAAGTTTGAAGAACTAAGCTAAGTTAAAACTTAGTATCGATAGTCATTTTAATCTTCATAATTTTATTTTCTAAATCAGTAATTGCTTCATTAATCTCTTTTTTTTCAAGAATACTAATTTCTATACCTTTATCACTTTTAGGATCTTGAGCATGATGAATTAGCTCTGTTAATTTTCCATGTAGTATTGTGGATCGTACTAAAATTTGACTAATATCTTTAGATTCAGGTGTATCTATTTCATCAAACTCTTTGGCCATCATGTATTCATGAGCAGTTAATAATGGAGGTGCTTTTCCTTTTAAGACACAAGCTTTATCAAGTTTAAACGAGTCGTTATGATCAATTTCCTGAGGTAAGTCTGGATTACTACATTTTCTCACATAAGAGGAACCTTTTCCAATGGCAGCTTGTATCTCTTCTTCGCTTAATATTTTTATTACTTCCATTAAACCATTTTCAATGGATGCTGTTTTTCTAATTTTTGCCATAGCTTTTAAAATCTTATTATATGAATTATAGTAATTTATAAAAATAACTTAAGCTATAATTTAATATGCTATTTAAAAAAAACCCTCTTTATTTATTAAGTTTTATCTTAAGCTTAATCGCAATATTCCTACACCCTATAAAAGCACAAGCAGAAGTAGTTTGTACTGAATGGGATAGAGCAATAACTAAAAACCAACTACAACAGAATTATTTTCAAGAAGAGAGAAATGATATTGGTGTATTTTATGATTTTGAATGGGACAAAGAAAAAAAAGTTATCAAAATAAAAAGAAATGCAGAAAATTATCCTATAATAAGATTTTCACTATTTAATAAAACAGATATTACTCAAGGAACTATAATAAGGTCTTATAATGATATTAATTTATCAAAAATAAGTGATATTGAATTAGAAAAAATTCACAGACAAAATAAAGATGTTGAATTAGAGCTTATAAGTGGAAATATCATAAACCTTAACTCTAAACTTTATCAGGTTAATGATATTAAAATGGAAAGTTTTGGTTTAAACACAATACAAAGTATCGAGGCAACCAAAGGTATTGTTGAGATATCTCTAAACTCATTGTTCTCTCACAAAAGAGCTGATTTATTAAAAATTTTAAAAGATGATAATGTAGATAATAATTATTCCTATAAGGATCTATGTAGTAATACAATTGATGAAAATGATCTTCCTATTGAAAAATTCTATTTTGATGAATTTTTATATGATGAAGATCTTAGAGTGGGCTTAAACAATAAGACAAAAATTAATAATCCAATTATATCTCTAACAATTGATGATGGGATTGCAAGAATATTTAGAGTTGAGTCTGGTGTATCGTCTTATAGACAAGATTTTCAATTTGAAAAATTTCCATTTGATAAACAAATAATTAAATTTGTAGTTATGTCTGGAGAAACAAATTTTTCTGATGCATCTTTGTCTTATAATGGTGAAAAGCCTAATGTCACCTTTGTTACACCTGAAAAAGGTGCTTTTTTAAACTTAGAAGAGTTAAAAGAAAATAATTATTTAAAAAAATGGGAAATTGTTTCAACAAATATTTTATCTAATGAACAAGTAAATGAAAACTCATATGATGTATATAGTGGAAAAATTACCACAGACTCAACAAACACTCTAGTTATTGAAATTGAAATTAAAAGAAATTACGAACAATATATTTTCAAAATTATTATACCTGTATTTTTAATATTATCATTAGCATGGTTTGTATTGTGGATTCCCACCAAAGAATTTGAAACAAGACTTACAACTTCAATGGTGGCCCTATTATCTTTGATTGCTTATAATTTTGTATTTGCAGATGATGTGCCAAAATTAAATTATCTAACTGCATTAGATGAATACATTCTTCTATCGTATATATTTTGCTGTATCCCTACATTTATGAGTATTTGGTTCAGTAGATTTATTTCAACTAATCAAAAGAAAGCAACACTAGTTAATAGAAAAATTAGAGTTTGGGGTGTTGGCCTCTATATTGTTGCTAGCCTTTGGATATTTTTTCCAAAATAATATCAATATCTAATTTAATAACTTAGTAAATAAGAGACACATACTCCATATCAGTCCAGTATTTATATATAATTTGGACAAGATTTATTTGGTAGAATAATTATACTAAATTCATGATTAAAAATAAATTTAGTACTT
>JAQBXK010000075.1 GCA_027625145.1 Pseudomonadota bacterium | reverse complement strand
AATTAAAAATGGCTAGACAAAACAAACTTTATACGATAGATAATGAAACACTAGCATATATTGAAAGCATACCAAAATCAAAACGTAGTCAAACAGTTAGAGAGGGTTTAATTTTACACAAATATCGACATAGAACAGAAATTAAAGAAGAAATAAAAAAAATAAAGGTGCGAATAATTGGCTAAATTAGATTTAACCATTCCAAAAGGGTATAAGTGTAAAAATGGCGTATGTGAGCAAGATTTAGAGCTAGAAATTGATGTGCCAGAAATAAAGCCAGTAGTTTCACGACTGCCAGAAGTAGAAATTAAAGGATTTAATAATAATCAAGAATTAAAACCGCAAATTGTAGAAAAAGAGATTGAAAAAATAGTTAAAGTTGTGCCATCATGGCAACCTAGTTTCATTTGCAAAGGTCCTAATTGCAACACAAAGAAAAACCCAGCTTATACCTCTAGACCTCGCGGCGTTTGTGCTAATTGTGGACAATTTACAAAAGAAGCTTTTGGAACATGCATTTGGTGCGAATCAAAAGACATAGAAGAGATAGACATTGATAAATTAAATGATTTAGGAATCCCTACACCTGAAAATAATAAAGAAGATACAGACGAGGCGGATTAAAATTGTATGAAAGCGGCAACGAAGATATAAAAATTAATGAAGATAAAACCATTGAAACAATAAACGAATCTATACAAGCTGATAAATTAAAAAATCTAGAAACACAAAATGAAACATTAAAAAAAATGGTTGAAAATAGAAATCAAGAATTAAAAAAAGAAAATTCTGATGATAAAATTTTAGCTTTATCTAATGTATTAGGAATTAATAAAATGAAAGCACAAATTGATGAATTAAATCAAGGTCAAAATTCTATTATTGGCAAATTATCAGAAGTTATAACTGGCATGAATAATATCACGCAAGCAGTTAACACAAACGTAAATAATAATAATGAACCAATACAAACCGGTAATCCTTTAGAAAAAATTGAATTGATTACAAGCTTGATTGATAGATTAGGACCATTATATTCGATTTACAAGCAAAATCAAACACAACCGCCCGCCGCCCAATTAATAGACCCAGAATACATAAATCAAAAAGTAAAAAATAGTATTATGGGTAATTTTGAGCTAGGTGAGGCGTTAATCGATTCTTTAAAAAATAAAGTAATAAACAAAGCTTTAACAAAAACAGTTAGCCAAATAATAGATAATGACGAGCCAGCTTAGTACGCCTAAAGAATTTGCTATAAAAGTTCTTGAGGGTTTTGATAATTTGGCTAGACCTGAAATTCAAAATGCAGTTATTTCTAAACTATGGGATTTTATAAAAAATTATGCCAAGAAGGTAATTATTAAAAAACCTGATGAAGAGCTACAAATAAAATTGTTTAAAATTCATAAAGTATTCAAAGAACATTTTGACAACATAGACATGGCTATCGAAATAAAAAAAGGCGAAGCTTTAGGAAGCCCTATAATTCCAAATCTTGGCGAAATATCAGAAATAAGAAAAATAACAAAAATGGATAACGATAAAGCTTTACAATTAATCAAGGACCTTAACTTATGATAGCATGTGATTTAAAAAATGAGATTTGCGGGTATAGTTGCACAGGTTACGAAGGAAAAGCTATTTGGAAGGAATTAGAAAATACAGTAAAAAAAATTGAATGCGAATCATGCCGAGAACATGCAATAAATCAAATTAATTTTATACATGATATGGTAAATGGGGGTTTAGGTAAACCGTTATACAATGAAAGTAATTTTAATAAAATATTGAACCAAGCTAATTGTATTCAAAGCAAAATATCAGGCGAACCATCTTGATAATACCTATTAATTCTGATTTATGCGGCATGTGTAAAAAAGTTATTAATTGCCCGTGTGAATGTCATATTTCAGATTTAGTTAATGGGTATCATGAACACGTTTTTTCATTGCCTACAAAAATTAAAGTAAGAAATGAAGGACCTGAACCTGAAAGAGCTGATTATATTTTAATGCGTTTAGGTAAAATACCAAAAACAAGAAAATATAAAATAAGAGAAATTTTTAAAAGGATAAAAATAATATGATACCAACATTTAACCAAATTGCACAAAGTGCCAGAATACTAAAACAAACGTCTAGAGATTTAATTAATAAAAAATTAGTGCCAGACCATACATTAAGTTATTTAAAAGATAAAAATATGCTTAAAGCAGCTTCTTATAATTACGCAAAAGAAATGATTAAAACTTATGGCTGCCCAATTTGCGGCTTAAGTATTCGTTGTCCAAAAGCTTGGATTATCCAACATATCAAAATCCATGAGAGAAATCCTATGGACCGTAAGGAAGGCGATATATTTGTAAGTAAAATTAACCCATATTTTTATTAAGTATCATGTTATTTTATAATTATGAAAATTTCATGTAATTGGGTAAAAACTAAAAACGGCAATTCAATAAAAGAGGGTAATATTTTAAAAATTAATGCTGTTGGTGCTAGCCACATATCCGGCGGCATTTTTAAAAATGGTTTTCCAGTATTGGCGATTTTTGGCTTAGGCTCAAAAGCTTCAATTAAAGTATTTAGAAAAAATAAATCACTTAAAGGTAAATGTATATTGAAAATTCGAGCTTTTAATAAATTCTATAAAGGGTCAGGCATAGACGACATTTTTAACGTTATATAAAAAAAAAGTTTAATTAGTATTTTGATTTTTAATTTAATATGATACATAGCCGACATTTTGCAATCATGGCTTATGCAACACTTGCGGGTCTAGCTATTGCAAAGGGTATCATATCAGATGTTAACGGCATTATTGCCATTTTATCACCAGTTGGGGCAATGTTTGTCTGGGATAAATTAAAAGGTAATAACTACTAAGGGTTTATTTTGACCTTAACAAAAATATGCACAAATAAATTTTTTTTAATGGCTTTAACTGCTAGCTTTGCTTTCACTCTTACAATGTTTAACATAACTGATAATTCAATTCAAGATGTTAAAGCTGATTTTCTTACTGATGTGCATAAAATAGATATAAAATTAAATTCAAATAATGAAAAAATAGAATCTGTTCTTATAAATCAGGCTAGAATTGAGCAAAAACTAGACAATTTAAGACCATAAAATAAAATTAAAACAAATAACTAAAAAATGAGTAAATAAAATTAATCTTATTATAATAATAAAAAGCTTTAAA
>JAQBXK010000074.1 GCA_027625145.1 Pseudomonadota bacterium | reverse complement strand
TTAGAGTCACACATTGGTTGTCTTTCCTTATTATTAATTTGAATGAGACTTTTCTCTTGCAACATGTCATCCCATTTTTTTTTCATCTTTGTTTGAAGATCGGTACTTGTCTGATTTCCAGTAAAACAAGTTTTGTTAAAACCATTATATTTTGAAACATTATCTGGATCTGCAATCATATCTTCTATTACCATTTCCGATAAATAATTAAGTTTATTTTTTTCCATTGCACGATCCATAGACCCGATTGAAAAAGCAGAAAGTTGTAATACTGCAATAAACCCAATTCCAATTATTACTACGCACACTAACGACTCAATTAACGAAATACCTTTGATTCTTTTCGATTTTAACATCAATTAAACTCACTCATAGAACGACATATTTTATTAATACACCATTGATTTTTTTTCATATTAAACCTGTAAACTTTCAGATTAGTAAAAACATCCCACGTCACCATATAACGATAATCATTTTTATTAGTGTCATTGCATCTATTGGAACCACCGGAGTCTGTGGTATTGCTTACATGACAAAAAATAACTCTCCCTAAAGTTCTTTTTTGATTAGTCTCAGGGTTTCTTCCGCCGTATAATCCTTTTGTGCCATCTTTTGAAATACACAACCATGTATTTGGCCAGTGACGTACTTCCTTACTAATTACGTCATCAATAAATTGATATTTTTGATTTCTAGTATTATAGTCGCAATTATAATACCCCTTTGCACCAGATGCCATATTTGATATGGGATAATTTTGAGCAAAATCTTCACGGTTCATATAATACTTTTTCAACATAGCGGTTTGCAGACGAACATTATTTTTAGTAATTTCTGTAAACCAGCCCATTGCTAAAGCATATTCTCCGCTAGTAACTTTTGATTTCATTTGCTCTATCTCTGCAATAAACTTATTTGTTTCAGATTTGACATTTCTATCTTTAATAGTATTTGAAATTTTAGGGTATGCGAACACAGCAAAAAATCCTATAATTGCAAGTACCACGAAAATTTCTAATATTGTAAAACCTTTAACTATATTTTTCGGCATTTGAAATAACTCCTCTTCCAATTAGATCCTCTAAAGATTTTTCCATAGTAATCATACCTTCACGTTGCCCTGTTTGCATAACGCTTGGAATTTGGTGAATTTTTGCTTCACGAATTAAATTTTTAATAGGCGTATTACAAACCATTACTTCAAAAGCTCCTACTCTGCCTGAACCATCTTTTTTCTTATATAATCTTTGTGTTACTACCATATGCAATGACTCGGCTAATTGAGCTCTGATTTGTCCTTGCTGTGCTGGGGGAAAGACATCGATAATTCGGTTTACCGTATTTGGCGCACCGCTCGTGTGTAAAGTTCCAAAAACTAAATGCCCTGTCTCTGCTGCGGTCAATGCCATACCAATTGTTTCTAAATCTCTTAACTCTCCAACTAAAATAACATCAGGATCTTCTCTTAAAGCACCTTTTAAAGCATGAGCAAAACTTTCCGTTTGTTTTCCGACCTCTCTTTGAGAAACAATACTTTTTTTATCTCGATGAATAAACTCAACAGGATCTTCAATAGTAATAATATTAGCAGGTCTTGACTCATTAATTTGATTAATTATAGCAGCAAGTGTTGTAGACTTTCCTGATCCTGTAGGCCCTGTCACAAGCACCAAACCTTTATGTACATCTAACAGACTGTAAAGTACTTGAGGAAGATTTAATTCTTCCATTAAAGGAATTTTGGTTTCAACTCTCCTTAAAACGGCGGCTAGACCATTTAACGTTTTGTAAAAATTAGCTCTAAATCTTAAATCACCCAACATTACTGCTGTATCGAGCTCATTTTTTAATTCAAATTTTTTAATCTCTTCTGCTGTACAATTATTTTTTAATAGTTCATTTAAATCTTTGTCTGTAATCTTGCTACTGGGTGCGATAACAATATCACCCATTTCTCGATAAGAAATATCTGACCCCCCCCTTAAATGAAAGTCTGATATTTTTTTATTTGCCTTAGCTAGCTCTGAAACTTTGTTAATCATAAAATAATATCTTACTATCTATAAAAATATAATTAAACTATTATTAAGCTACTTTATCATTTATTAGTTATTTAACATGGTATAATAATCTAAAAAAATTATATAAGATTTGAGATCAATCTTTTAATTTATGGAAATACAAATTTTTACACCTAATTTAGAAGTTTTAATTCATGATGGTGTGATGTTTATTGAATATTGTTATTATGGAATTATTCAAATAATTTCATCAATGAAGTTATAGTGTTTTGCCTGAAATTATTTTTTTAATTTTTACTTTTTTCTTCGGTTTAATTTTCGGAAGTTTTGCCAATGTTTGTATTTATAGATTACCTAGATCTAAACCTTTTATATGGGATAGATCTTTTTGCACTTACTGCAAAAAAATAATTAATTGGTACGATAATGTTCCTTTAATCTCGTATTTAAACCTTAACGGCAAGTGTAGAAAATGTAAAAAAAAAATATCTCTACAATATTTTTTAGTAGAATTCATATCGGGACTTGCTTTCTTGCTCATCTATATGACAAATCATGGTGTATTAGCTAAAATAGTCTTAGCTTTTTTATTTTTAGTTTATTTAATAATTTTTTTTATCGATCTTAAACATTATATTATCCCAAATGTTTTAAGTTTTGGTTTGATAATTTTTGCTATTATTAAAAACTTTTTTCCAAATCTTGGTTTAAATTTTACTCAAAATTTAGAAATCTCAATAATAGGAGGTATAGTTGGCTATTGTTCAATTTGGTTAATTATTTATATCTATTTAGTAATTAAAAAAACAGAAGGCATGGGATTGGGTGATGCCAAGCTTATGGCTGGTCTTGGTTTACTATTTGGTTGGCAGGCAATCCCTTTTGTTTTGTTTGTCTCTTCGGTTTTGGGATTAGTTGTGGTGTTTCCTTCTTTAATAAACAAGAAAAGAAATCTTAAAACAGAAATTCCTTTTGGTCCTTATATTATTATAGCTGGATTAATTTATTATTATTTTGGAAAATATTTATACAGTCTTATTCTATTTGAGTGATAGCCTAGGGATAAACATTTGGAATCAAGGCTCAAACTAAATTAGTCTGTGTTTATAAGCTTGATTTTGCTTCGAGATTCTAGAGGGGTTTAACTAGGAACCCAGAACCAGAATATCTTTTCATTTAATGAT
>JAQBXK010000073.1 GCA_027625145.1 Pseudomonadota bacterium | reverse complement strand
TAATCAAGATTGATCTTTGGTCAAGGGGTGGTCTGCCCATTGACCGTAGTCCATGGAGCATGGACCAGGGTTCATTGATGGGTTGGTATGAATATTAAGATTGAAAACTTATTTGATTTGTTGTAAAATTTAATAATAATAATTTTTTGATGATAAACTATAAGGGAAGTGTATTTGAATTATTTACAAAAATTTGAGTTTGCAAACCTTAATAAAGATAAACCTAATGTATTAGATTTTTACAGAAAATTTGGTTATGTAATTATTGAAAATGTTTTTGAACAAAAACATTGTGATGATATGAAAAAGAGAGCTTATTTTCTTGTAGAAAAAGACCATTCTTCTAATACCATAGGTTTTTCTTTGAAAAAAAATAAACATCATACGTCTAATAACTTTTTATCTTCAGCATATAAAATAAATAATTTTTATGAAGACAAAATGATTAATAAAGATGGAACTTTTAAAGATAAAAAAATTAACTGTATTAGTAAATTAGGTCATTGTCTTCATGATGTTGATTTGATTTTTAAAAAATATTCTTACCATGATAGAATTAAAAAAATTATTAAATTAACAAACCTCTCTAAACCAATTTTAAATCAATCATCATATATATTCAAACAACCTTTAGTTGGAGGAGAGTATTTATGGCATCAAGATTCCACATACTTACTTACTAATCCATTAAGTTGCCTAGCTTTATGGATAGCAATAGATGATGCAAATGAAAAAAATGGGTGTCTTGTAGTCAAACCATCCTCTCATAAGGAAAAGATTAGAAAAAGAGTAAAATATATAAAAGGGAAAATAATAAAAGAAAACCTAGTTAATAAAGAATGGGATGAGACTAATAATATATCTCTTTCTGTAAAGACTGGAAGTATCATAATATTCGATGGAAGTTTAGCTCATAAAAGCTCAGAAAATTTTTCTAACCACTCAAGAAACACTTATGTAATGCATTTTTTTGATAATAATTGTAAATATTCAACAGAAAATTGGCTCCAAAGACCTGTTAACTTTCCTTTTAAAAATTTTAGACTCTAAAAAACCTTATATTTTTCGAATAAATCACGAATATTTTTACCTGCAGAGAGTTCGTCTCTTACAATATCTTCTTTATCTTTTACTATCTCTGCTTGGTTAATTACAACATCAATTATTTCTTTTGGAATACATATTACACCATCTATATCTCCAAAAACATAATCTCCTGGATTGATCTTAACCTCACCAATCATTATAGGATTATTAAAATCTATAATATTATATCTATAAACTGCAGTTAAAGGAGAGTGATAACAGGCAAAAACTGGAAATTCATGTTTTATGATTTCTTCAGTATCTCTTATACCCCCATGAATTATTGCACCTTTTGCACCTTTTTCCATTGAAGTTTTGCTCATTAGTTCACCCCAATGTGCAGCAGATTTTTCATCTCCTGAGTCCATTACGATTATACTACCAGGGAAAATTCCATCTAACATATCCATTTGTTTATATCTTGGATCCTGACCATCATCATAAAATCTCTTATTACCCCGAACTGTATATACGGGTCCTGCTACTTTCATATTTGGGGTAAGTGGACGTAGATCACTTGGAAGGGTTTGATTCCTATAATCGGGACTTATGGAATCCATTATGTCAGTAATTGCACCAGAGTATAATTTTAGAAGTCTTTCTGATCTTTCCTCATCATAATTTTTCATAAAGTAACCTCCTTGAATAACTCTGATCATAATAAAAGTTAAGCCTCAAATTACTAAAAAATCAATAAATAATTTCTATTCAAATATGTTATCTACTTATTATGTACTTTTCTAATCAATATGAATTAAATGGAGATAATATAATGAGAGAACTAAATACAAAATGATACTTATTTTGGTAGACAGTTTGGTATACAACCTTGTCTACAGCGACAATATTTAAAAAATAATACATAAATATCAATGTGTTATAAAAGAAGATGGTGCGCTCGAGATGAGGTGTGATACCTAACATCAGAGTCATTAAAGTGCTGATCTTCAACAATATCAATAGCTTAGCATATATCGTCACAAGTTAAAATATAATTCTCTGGTATACAGTATGGTATACAAAGTTCCATCGACCATGGTCAGGGGTTACTGAACCTTTTTCTAATCAACATTGATCTTTGGTCAAGGGGTGCTCTGCCCATTGACCGTAGTCCATGGACCATGGACGGGGGTTAGTAGTTGGGTTGGCTTCGCTAATTCGTTTTCGTAGCAAATTACGAAAGTTGCCGCTTGGCTTCTTTTGGCTATCGTGCCATTCACTCATTGCACCTAATAACTTATCCTTGATCTAAAATATGCCGAGGCACTAGTCTAAAATCGCCTTTAACGTATCAACGATTTCAGGGTGCTTTTCTTTAACATTCGAAAGAATGCTTTCCAATTGTCGAAGCGATAGCGTGACGTTTGGAGCTTTTTTATTAAATACTTGATCAGCTGACAGTAAGGCGTTTTTATCTTCATACCTAAAATCCTTTGCGGAAATCGTGGAGCCATGATTAAAAATAGGTTCAGACTTTAAAGATGTTGCAGCTCTGTTTATCCTGAAAGCCACCATACTCTCTAGGACTTCTATACTCCAAAATCTTTTTTCTGCCTTTTCTTTATCAAATTTTCCAAATCTCATATTCACCTTATCAATATGTTCTTTTACATATTCAATAAATGAAAAGTTTAAGTCACCAAACCCGTTCATGTATGACGTGTGTGTGTCTTCAACAATAAGCATTCCACCATCCTTCAAGTGAGGCAGAAGGCTTTCTGTTGTAATGATTTGTTGATTATAAGTGTGCCCACCATCATCTAAAACTATGTCAATCACTCCAACATCATTTATAAATTCTTTCCAAAAACTCCTATCAGACTGACTGCCAATATATATTTCAAAACCTTCTTTTTCCCATTTTTTTGCTTCTGGGTTCAAGTCAACTCCAATAATCCTAGCGGTAGGACCGAAATAGTCTCTCCACATAAAAAGAGATCCGCCATCAAGAATTCCAATCTCTACAAAAGTTACTTCCTTGCCTCTGTAGGAGTTAAAAAAATAGTCATAGCTATCAAAATAAGTTGTGTGTTTGTAACTCACATGCGGGCTATTCATATACGACTTATATGATACTTTCTTTTTCATTTCTTCTCCCTTTAGCAAGTGCACCCTTGAGCATTCCAGCAGTAAAGCTAAACTCTTTGCACAAACGC
>JAQBXK010000036.1 GCA_027625145.1 Pseudomonadota bacterium | reverse complement strand
TAATATATAATAATTTTATAAAGATTTTTTTTTAATGAATAAATTTAGTTATTTACATTTTTTTTTATTAATATCTCTATTTTTAATAAATGGGTGTTCCAACAATATTTCTACTAATGTTACGACTTTAGATCCTTTTGAAAGTTTAAATAGAAAGGTTTTTTATTTTAATAAAAAATTAGATGAGAAAATCATAAACCCTATTAGTAAAAGTTATGCAGAAAACATTCCAGAAAAAGCTAGAAACAGTATAGGAAGTCATCTTGAATGGATGAACTTACCAATTACTATAATAAATAGCACACTTCAACTTAACGCTGAAAACACTATTTTAACATCTGCTAAATTTTTATTAAACGGTCTTACACTTGGGTTTTATGATTTAGATAATCATGAAACAAAAGTTGTTAAAAAAGACTTTGGTTCAACTTTAGCTAAATATAAAGTACCTGAAGGACCTTTTTTAATGGTGCCCTTTCTTGGTCCAAAAACAACAAGAGCTTTTTCTGGTTTTATTGTTGATCAACAAAATAATTCTAATATTATCTCAGGGAAAATTGATAATATTAGTTTAATTGAACAACCAATTAAAATTGTTCATTCAAGAGAAAAATTATCAGACACAATTGATAGCATTTATAAATCATCCGATCCATACATTAAAATGAGATCGTTTTATTTGCAAAATAGAAGATCTATAGTTAATAGTAGTACAATCAATAAAAAACTAGAATTAAAGAAAGATTACGAATTTGAAAAACTTTTACAATAAAAATTATATAAGAAAAACTTTTTTTTTCTTATTTGTTTCTCAAATATGTTTTTTAATATTTACTATGGAAGTCAATGCTGACAGTCTTAACAAAGCTAACAAAACTGTCGAATTATTGTTATCTGAAGCCAAAATTCATGCTATTCAAACTTTACACTTAGATCCAATTCTTAGAACAAAAAAAATAAAACCTTTAATAGAAAAATATATTAATATTGATTTTATGGCAAGAGCTACAACAGGCCCTTTTTGGAATAAAGCCACTTATCTACAACAACAAAGTTATAAATCAGCATTATTAAATCAAATTATTATTACGATTGAGGTTCATCTCAACAAATTATCTAGCCTGACATATAAAACAATAAACACTGAGCCTAGAGGAGCAAAATTGATTTATATCAGAGGAATTATTGAAGACTTAAATAAAATGAAACCTTCAATAAATCTTCTTTGGAAAGTTGCATTAAATAAAGCCGATCAATACCAAATACTTGATTTAGAAATTGAAAATGTATCTCTAGTCAGTTCTCATAAGGCTGAAACTATTTCTCTTTTAAGAAGAAATAAAGGAAGCTTTGATCTCTTAATAGAAAAATTAAATAAAACTAAATAATATATTATCTTGAAATTGGTTTATATTTAATTCTTTTTGGATTCAATGAATCTTCACCTAGTCTTCTTTTTCTATCTAGCTCATAATCTTGATAATTCCCTTCAAACCATTCAACGTGGCTCCCGCCTTCAAATGCGAGGATATGAGTAGCTATTTTATCAAGAAACCATCTATCATGTGAAATAACAATAACACAACCTGAAAAACTTAAAATAGCCTCCTCTAAGGATCTTAGAGTATCAACGTCTAAATCATTAGTTGGTTCGTCTAATAAAATCACATTTCCTGGTGTCTTTAATGTTTTGGCTAAGTGTACTCTGTTTCTTTCTCCACCAGAAAGCTGGCTTACTATTTTTTGTTGATCTGATCCTTTAAAATTAAATTGTCCGACATATGCTCTACTTTGAATTGTTCGTTTTCCAATTTGGATTTCATCTAATCCCTCAGAAATTGACTCCCAAATAGTTTCGTTAGGAGTTAATTTATCTCTCGATTGATCAACATAATTCAAAGTAACGGTATCTCCTATTTTAATACTACCACTATCGGCTTTTTCAATGTTAGTTATAAGCTTAAATAAAGTTGTTTTACCAGCTCCATTAGCTCCTATAACTCCAATAATTCCTCCAGGGGGCAATTTAAATGATAGTTTATCTATTAGTAATTTATCTTCAAAAGATTTAGATACTTCTGTAAAAATTATAACTTCATTTCCTAATCGAGGGGCCGGTGGAATTATTAAATTTCCTGAATTCATCATATTTTCTTGTTCTTGAGCTAACAATTCTTCATATGAAGATATTCTTGCCTTTGATTTTGCCTGTCTCGCTTTTGGCGCTGATCTAATCCATTCCAGCTCTTCTCCTAACCGTCTTTTTCTAGACTCTTCTATTTTTCCTTCCATTTCCAGTCTCTTTTGTTTCTGTTCTAACCAACCTGAATAATTACCTTTATAAGGAATTCCTTCACCTCGATCTAATTCTAATATCCATCCAGCGACTTCATCAAGAAAATATCTATCATGTGTTATTGTTACTACTGTTCCTGGAAAATCATGAAGAAATCTCTGTAACCAAGCTACAGATAAAGCGTCGAGATGATTAGTTGGTTCATCCAATAACAGAAAATCAGGGTTTGATAATAATAATTGAGCTAGAGCAACTCTTCTTTTTTCTCCACCAGACAAGTTATCTATTTTTGCATCACCTGGAGGAAGACTTAGAGCATCCATAGCTATATTAGCTTTTCTATCTAGGTCCCATGCATCTAGATTATCAATTTTTTCTTGAATTTCTCCTTGTTTTATTATTGTTTCGTTCATTTCTTCATCAGTAAGATCTTCTGAAAACTTAAGAGATATTTCATTGAATGAATCTACTAATTTTTTAGCTTCCGCCATACCTTCCATAACATTATGATATACATCTAAATTATTATTCAATTCTGGCTCTTGTGCCAAATAGCCTACTTTTATTCCATCGGCTAATTTAGCTTCTCCATTAAAATCCTTATCAATCCCAGCCATTATTTTTAATAATGTTGATTTTCCTGCTCCATTTCCACCCAGAACTCCAATTTTAGCACCAGGTAAAAACGAAAGACTCATGTCTTTAATTACTTGTTTACCTCCAGGATACGTTTTATTTAATTTGTACATTGAAAAAATATATTGGGGATTATTCATATAGTAACCTCAGAATTTATAATAATTTAATAATTAGTTTTCTATCATAAAAAATAAATTTTAACTTACTTTTATTTAAAATTTAAATTTATATTTAATATTTTGCTTTTAATATATATAAGAATAAAATGAATATTTATTTTCCAATATGGCTTATTTTAATTGATTATTTATTCGGGATTATAATGTGGATTATGATCACTAAATTTGTTTTTAATATATTACTTCCAGATGATAATAATTTTTATATTAACCGCCTTTTAAAAAAAATAACTGACCCTATTTTTACATTTATAATAAAATCAATACCATTCTTTATTATTAAACCAATTATACCACTTTATTTGGCATGGTTAATTTTTATGTTTAGAGTTTATTTATTGCCCTTATTAAATGGATATTCATCTATTGGAATATTTGCATTTATTTTTGAAAAAGATATATTTTCATTTTTAAGCTCATCTTTTCTATATATAGCATTGTATTTAAACTATGGACTTTAATTTTTAATTAAATTTATTGTAAATTCGAGAAATTAATTCGTCCAATTCAATTTGTTCTGTTTCAAAAGATGTTACAAATCTAATTACTAACATTTCATCATCTATTTTATTCCATAAATTAGGGATTATATTTAATGCCAGGATACTTTTATAAGTAGTATTTTTTATTTTAAAAAATATTTCATTTCCTTCTGTAGGATACAATAATTCGAAATCATCTAATATTGAAAGTTTTTTACTTAAGTAAATAGCTTTTTCATTTGCTGATTTGGCTAGTTTTAACCATAATCCATTATTTAACCATGCGTTTAATTGAGCAGAAATAAATCTAGTTTTTGATATTAAATGTCCAGTTTGTTTAATTTGATTCCTAGCCTCTTTAGCTAATTCAGCATTAAAAAAAATAATTACTTCCGCTGCCATTGCTCCATTTTTTGTTGCGCCTAAAGAAAGGCAATCTATTCCAATTTTCCATGTAGCATCCGCTGGAGACAAAACATCTTGAAATGCCATTGCATTTGCAAATCTAGCTCCATCCATATGTAGAAATAGCTTATGTTTCTTACATACATCACTGATAGTCTTTATTTCTTTAATATTATAAATAGTACCGTTTTCTGCCAGCTGCGTTATCGAAACGCCTGATGGTCTGGAGTTATACTGCCCTTTTAAAATTAAAGAATTTATTTTATGGTTTAAATCTTCAGCAGTAATTTTGCCACTTTCATTGAATATACTTATTAGTTTTCCTCCATTTGAAAAAAACTCAGGTGCACCACCTTCATCTTTATTTATATGTGATTCATTGTGGCATAAAACGCTTCCATAAGAACGTAAAAAACTTGATATCGCCAGGGAGTTTGATGCTGTACCTGACATCATGGGAAAAATTTCAATATCATCTTTTTCAAATATTTTACATATTTTTTCTTTGCATTCTTTTGTAAAAATATCATTTCCATAGGGCAAAGTTTTAATCTTAGATGCTTCTATAATTGAATCTAATATTTGAGGAGCTACTCCCGAAACAGTATCAGTTCCTAATAAAATATTTTTTTTAGACATTAATATATCTTTCTTATTAATTAATTTGTCTTAGTTCCAGGCATCTATTTTCTTTTTAATAGTAATAATTTCTTTTTTTTGCTTTGTGCTTTTATCTAAAATAACTAATACATTTTTACCTTGATACTGATACCTTAATAAAATTTCATTATTATAACCTAATGATGCTGAAATTAATTGGGCTTCAAGTGGTTGAAAAAAAGTAAATGATGTTATTTTTAATGTTTCTTGATTAAATGAATTATCCATTTTTTCTGTCTTTACATCTAAATCATTATATCCTTTCGCTAATCCTATAATTAAGGCAGTTAAGCCAAATATAATCAAAACCCCTAAAATAATAGCAAAAAACTTTATAATCCTTATATTAGGAAATGTATTTTTCTTAATTTCTTCTTTTGGATTAAAAGTATTAGACATGTTAAATCCTATAAAAATTAATTTTTCTATTAAAGAGTTAGATTTTTCAATAAATAGACTTGATATATGGGTTACAGAAGCACTTAAAGCAAGTTTAATTTCAAATCAAGATTTAGATAATAATTATTTATCATTATCCAGAAGTAGAGTAAAAAAATTAATTGAACAAGGTCAGATAACAATTGATAATGTTATTATAACGGACCCTTCTTTTAAAATAAAAAATCAAAATATAATTTCTCTTATCATTCCTAAATCTGATGATGCTACTCCTTTACCAGAAAACATTAATTTAGAAATACTTTATGAAGATAAATATATAATAGTTTTAAATAAAGAAGCTGGAATTGTAGTTCACCCTGCTCCTGGCTCCCCTAATGGCACTCTTGTGAATGCTTTGTTATACCACTGTGGAAAAGACTTAGAAGGTATAGGAGGAGTAAAAAGGCCAGGTATAGTTCATAGATTAGATAAAAATACCAGCGGGGTAATGGTTGTTGCTAAAACTCATTTATCTCATACTAGACTTTGTGAAACTTTTAAGGAACATGATTTGGATAGAAGGTATAATGCAATTGTGTGGAGACAGCCTGAAAATCAAGGTTATATAGAAAAACCAATTGGCAGATCTATTTTTGATAGAAAAAAAATGGCTATTTCAAATAAAGGAAAAATGGCCACTACTAAATGGAAAATATTGGATATTTATCCTCCTTTGGCAAGTCTAATAGAATGTAAATTAGAAACAGGAAGAACTCATCAAATTAGAGTTCATCTGGCTGACTTAGGGCATAGTATTGTTGGAGATCCTTTATATGGCAAACCTTTATCCCAAAAAACCATAGTTGATAAAAGCATCAAAGACAAAATTAAATCTATTCGATTATTTGATCGTCAAGCTTTACACGCTACAAACCTTAATTTTAATCACCCTATAACAAAAAAATATCTTGAATTTAATAGTCCTTTACCAAATGATATGATTAATTTAATTAATACTTTTAAAACTTAAAAAATAATCTTAAAAATATCTATAACTCTTTAAAAAATAAAAAAAAGTCTTATATAACTAATTATAAGGAGTAAAAAATGAATAATACGCAATCAATGAATTTATCAATACTTTCTCCTGATAATAATTTAGGAAGATATCTTGATCAAATTAAAAAGTTTCCTATGTTGGAAGCTGATGAGGAATATTCTCTTGCGAAGGATTGGTTAGCAAAAAGCGATACTAAAGCCGCTCATAAACTAGTTACTAGTCATCTTAGACTAGTTGCAAAAATAGCAATGGGATATAGAGGATACGGCCTTCCTATAGCAGATTTAATTGCTGAAGGTAATATAGGAATGATGCATGCTGTTAAAAAATTTGATCCAGAGAAAGGTTTTCGACTTGCTACTTATGCTATGTGGTGGATAAAAGCAGCTATTCAAGAATTTGTTCTTAGAAGTTGGTCACAAGTTAAAATTGGAACTACAGCTAATCAAAAAAAACTATTCTTTAATCTTAGAAGAATTAAAAGTAAAATTAACGCCTTAGAAGATGGTGACCTTTCTCCTAATCAGGTTAAATATATTGCTGACACATTGGATGTTTCTAAAAAAGAAGTAATTGACATGAATAGAAGAATGTTGGGCGGCGATCATTCATTAAACTCACGTATTAGCAGACATGATGGAGAAGAAGGTCAATGGCAAGATTTACTTGCTGATGAAGGAGATAGTCAAGAAGTAAAATTTGCAGAACAAGAAGAAAATAACATAAGAAAAAAAATGATGTTAGAAGCACTTTCTCTTCTAAAACCTAGAGAAAAAGATATTATAATAAAAAGAAGGCTGTCTGAATCTCCTAAAACTTTAGAAGAACTATCCCAAGAATATAAAGTAAGTAGAGAAAGAGTAAGACAAATTGAAGTAAGAGCATTCGAGAAACTTCAAGAAGCCATGAAATTTAAAGCAAAAGAGCTAAAATTAATTAAATAATATTAGAATGATCCTTAACTTATTAAAAATGGGTTTTCTATAACAATGGTATCCTCTCGCTCAGGACTAGTTGAAACTAAGACAACTTTGCAGAAAATTAATTCTTCTATTCTTTTGATATATAATTGAGCTTCAACTGGTAAATCTTTAATATTTCTAATACCTACTATGCTTCCTTGCCAACCTTTGATAGTCTCATATATCGGTTTAATTTTTTTTTGTTCAATTGTTGATGATGGAAGATAATCTATTTTTTGTGATCCTATTTCATAACCAATACAAATTTTAATTTCTTTAAAACCATCCAAAACATCTAGTTTTGTAAAAGCTATACCATTTATATTTGAAAGAATAACAGCTTGTTTAACTAGAACGGCATCAAACCAACCACACCTTCTTTGTCTTCCAGTAACCGTTCCAAACTCATGTCCATTTGTACCTAATGTTTTTCCATCACTTCCATTATCTTCTGAAGGGAAAGGACCTGATCCAACTCTTGTGGTATATGCTTTAGTAATGCCTAATGTATAGCTCATTGCTGTAGGACCAAGACCAGAACCTATTCCAGCTTGTGATGCTACAGTATTACTGCTAGTAACAAATGGATAAGTACCATGATCAACATCTAAAAAGGTGCCTTGTGCACCTTCAAATAAGATATTAGATCCTGCATTTTTAAAGTTATTAATTACCAACCAAGAAGGTTTTGTATACTTGGTAATAATATTTCCTAATTCCCACAATTCATTTATAATATTTTTATAATTTTGTTTTTTTTCGCCTAATGCATGAAGCCAAATATTATGAAAATCGTATATTTTTTTTATCTTAGTTTCAAAATCTTCTTTATCAAAAAAATCACATATTCTTACACCACGTCTTCCAACCTTATCTTCATAAGCAGGTCCAATACCTCTTCCGGTAGTTCCAATTTTTTGTGAACCATTATTTTTTTCTCTTATTTCGTCAATTAATTGATGGATTGGTAAAATAAGAAAAGCACTATCAGATATAATTAAGTTTTTTGGGCTTATTTTTATATTTTTTTCTTCTAATTGCTTTATTTCTTTTATTAAATGGTATGGATCAACAACGACTCCATTACCTATTAAAACAACTTTGTTTTGTCGAACTATCCCACTCGGCAGCAATGATAATTTAAAAACATTGCCATCAATAACCAAAGTATGACCAGCATTGTGGCCGCCTTGGAACCTTACAACTAAATCAGCTCTTTCAGATAATAAGTCTACAATTTTTCCTTTTCCTTCGTCACCCCATTGAGAACCTACTACAATAACATTACTCATCAATAATCCTTAATTCCTAATTTTAAATTAATTTTTTATTTTCTCAATAGCTTCATTATTCCAAATATAACTGCAACCTATTTCACGAGCATCCAATTCCATATTATTATTTGAATTTTTACCAAAGATTACCTTATACCCTTTTTTAATAATTTTTTCCGCAATTTTGATATTGAAAAAAGGAACATATACTAAGTTTCTGTCAATTAAATCATTTGAGGTATTATATAATTTTTCAGTATAAATTGTACATCCAGTAGCTGTTTCTTTAGAAATTGTTTGATATCTCCCACCTTTAGCTATTTCTCCTCTATAATTTTGAGAAAAAAGTGTAAATGATAATCCTGTATGATATTTGAAACCTCGATTTTCAAGAGGATCTATTGAAATATTTACTAAAGAATTGTTTTCTTTAATAATCTTTCCAACATTCAAAAGATAATCCCTTGCATCTGCAGCAAAATTATCTAACTTCAATCTAGATAAGATTTTTATTGAATGATTATAGTCTCCAGAAGCCTTCATAAAATCTAAAATCAAATCTGAATTCTTAAATTTTAATTTTTTAATCAAATTTTGATCTTTTCTGTCTATAGCCTCATTTATTTCGTCTCTGAAAGAAATAGAGATTTCTTTTAATAGGTACTCTCTTAAAAAAGGTAGATTTAAATCAATTGTTATTGGAGAAACACCTATTGAAAATAAACTTTTTACACATAAAAGTATTATTTCAGCATCTATTATTTCAGATTGGACTCCAATTAACTCAGCTCCTACTTGAGTTTTTTGTCTATCCATATTAAAACTGTCACCCTTAACTCTTAATACATCCCCCGAATAAGATAATCTTAGTGGACGGGGAAGATGGGACATACGTGTAGAGGATATTCGTGATATTTGAGCTGTCATATCAGACCTAAGAGCCATCATTTTTTGAGATAATGGATCCATAATTCTAAAAGTAGAATCCTTTAACAGACTTCCAGGTCCTTCTAATAAAAGATTATCTTCATATTCTACTAGAGGAGGCTTAACACGAAGGTAACCATAGCTTGAAAATACATCCAATAATTTTTCTATGGTTTTTGCTTGTATCTCTGCACCAGGATAAAGCACATCACTTAATCCTGCAGGCAACAAACCTTTTTGACTTATAAAGTCAGTCATAAAACACAACCTTAAAAATATAAATTAATATTTTATATAACAAAGTTAATTATGTATCTAATTATTTTTTAATAACTTTGAATATACTATGTATTAATCAAAATAAATTGAATTGACTCTTGAAACCTGAGGTAAATCTTTTATTTCAGCAACAATTTTATCGTCAATGCCACCATCAACCTCCACTAATGCTATAGCTTCACCACCGACATCTCTACGCCCTAGATGAAACGAAGCTATATTAATCCCTTTTCTTCCTAGCGCATTCCCTAAGTCACCTATAAAACCAGGTTTATCATAATTTCGTAAATATAGAGCATTTTTTGGAAAATCAGATTCTATAGATATTCCTTGAATATTAATAATTCTAGGCTTATCTCCTGCTATTAAAGTACCTGAAATAGTTCTGTCACCTTTATCATGTTTTATTGATAATTTTATAAGAGTTTCATAATCACATTGCCTTTCATGTTTTATAGTTGACAAACTAATACCCCTACTTGTAGCTACAGAAGATGAATTAATATTATTAACAGCCGCTGATGAAGGCTCTAAAATACCAACCAATGCACTAGCTAATAAAGGTCCATCTTGTATATTTGAGGCTTTACCTTCTAACTCTAATTTTATGTTATGAATACCTTCTTGTGTTACTTGGCCTAAAAAAGAACCTAGTAAGTAAGCCAACCTGATATAAGGCTTTAGTATAGGAGCTTCTTCAGATGAAACATTAGGAAAATTAATTGCATTCGTAACTGCTCCAGTATTTAAATAATCAGCCATTTGTTGTGCTATTTGAATTGCTACATTTTCTTGTGCCTCAATAGTAGCAGCACCTAAATGAGGAGTTGCAATTAAATTTGGAGCATCAAATAAAATATTAGCCTTAGCTGGCTCTTCAGTAAAAACGTCAAAAGCGGCACCAGCTAGATGACCTGTTTCTAAAGCGGCCCTACAGGCGACTTCATCAACCAATCCTCCCCTTGCACAATTTATAATTCGTGACCCCTTCTTCATTATGCTAATAGCTTCAGCAGATATAATATTTTTAGTATCTTCCGTTAAAGGAGTATGTAGAGAGATAATATCTGAATTACGTAAGAGAAAATCTAACTCTACTTTTTCTACACCTAATTCTTTTGATTTTTCAGGAGTAAGAAATGGATCAAAAGCTAACACTTTCATTTTTAAACCTAAAGCTCTATTTGAAACTATAGAACCAATATTACCACAACCAATTAAACCTAAAGTTTTTCCTGTGATCTCTGTGCCATTAAATTTTGACTTTTCCCATTTTCCTTTTCTAGTTGAATCATCTGCTCTAGGTATCATTCTTACTAAAGACATTAATAACGCTATAGTATGTTCTGCAGTTGTTACTGCATTTCCATAAGGTGTATTCATTACTATTACACCATTTTTGGTTGCAGCATTTTTATCTATATTATCTGTTCCAATACCTGCACGACCAACTATTTTTAATTTTTTAGCTTTTTCAAAAACTGCTTGAGTTACTTGTGTTGACGATCTAATTACTAAACCATCATATTGATCAATAATCTCTAGCAAATCATTGCTACTAATTCCAGGTTTATAATCTGTATCAATATTTTGTTTTTTAAAAATATCTATAGAAGATTCACTTAATTTATCGCTAATTAATACCTTTGGCAATTTTTTCTCCATTTATGATTAATTAATATTTAATTTTTTAAGCGTCTCAGTATAAGCCCAATCTAACCAAGGTAGTAATAATTCAATATCTTTACTATCAACAGTTGGACCACCCCATATTCTTAAACCAGGAGGAGCAGATCTATAACTTCCAATATCAAATGCTACTTTTTCTTCTTCTAATAATTTAACAATGTTTTTTTCAATGTTATTTTTTAATTCTAATGTTTCATTTATTATCAATGGATCAATTAACTTCAAACAGATAGAAGTAGATGAAATTGTATTTGAATTTTCAGAAAGAAAATCAATCCAATATGACGAAATAACCCAATCTTTAATAATATTTAAATTACTTTCTGATCTGCAGATTAACTCTGACAAACCACCAATATTTTTTGCCCAATTAAGAGTATCTAAGAAGTCTTCAACACAAATCATTGAAGGTGTATTTATAGTTGAACCGGAAAAAATTTCTTGATTGAATATGTTATTTTTTTTTAGTTGAAATAATTTAGGAATAGGCCAGTCAGGATTATATTCATTTATCCTTTTTACTGCCTTGGGAGAAACAATTAACATTCCATGTCCAGCTTCTCCACCTAAACATTTTTGCCAAGAGAAAGTAGCTACGTCTAATTTTGACCAATCTAACTTCATTGCAAAAGCTGCTGAAGTTGCATCACAAATAGTTATTCCATCTCTATTTGGATTTATCCAATCTGCATTAGGTATACAAACTCCTGCAGTTGTTCCATTCCAATTAAAAACAATATCTCCCTGCAATTTTTCTTTTGAAAAATCAGGCAACAGACCATAATCTACTTTTGAAATAACAACATCTTTCAATTTCAATTGTGATTCAATATCATTTGCCCAATCTAATCCAAAACTATCCCATACCAATATGTTTATTGGCCTTGGGCCTAAGAGATTCCACATAGCCATTTCTATTGCACCGGTATCTGAACCCGGAACAATCCCTACAAAATAGTTATCTGGTATCTCAAGAATTGATTTAGTTAATTCTATAACTTTTTCTAGTTTTTGTTTTGCTATTTTATGTCTATGAGATCTTCCAACTGTAGCTTTTGTTAGAGCTTGCAAAGACCAATCAGGTCTTTTGGCACAAGGTCCTGATGAAAATTCAGGTCGAATTGGCTTGACTAATGGTCTGGTCATATTAACCTCTTAAAATGTTACTGCTTGTTGGGAAGCAATGGCCCAAAACAATACATAAACAATTTTTTTTTGATGTCAATAAAGTTTAATAATATTAAGCCAATACCTATTATTATTTGGAGAATTAAATTTATGTTAAAATTATATGATTTATGTGGAAAAAATAATTTAAGATTTAGTCCTGCATGTTGGAATATTAAATTATGTCTTATTTTTAAAGGCATACCATTTGAAACTGTTCCAGTAGGATTCTCCGAGAAACATAAAATAGCATTTTCAAATCAGGATCTTGTTCCAATTATTACCCATAAAGATGGATTTGTTTGTGATTCTTGTAATATAATAAATTGGTTAGATAAAAATTATACAGACAAACCTTTGTTTATTAATTCTGCAAATAAGAATTTTTCTCACTTTCTTTATTATTGGACTTCTAAACAACTATTGCCTGAATTATTTAAAATAATAGCAAACGATATACCTAATATTTTAGAAAAAGAAGACTTGGAGTATTATATTAAAACTAGAGAAACTCGTATCAAAGGACCTTTATCACAATTTAAACCTTTTATTTCATCTACTATCAAAAATTTTAGAAAGTTAATTAGTCCAATTAGAACCCTCATTAAAGAAAACAGGTATATCTCAGGAAATGTTCCGGGATTAGAGGATTTTATATTTATTAGTAATTTTAAATGGGTTGCAATGTGTGGCAATTGTGATTTATTGGATAATGATGACTGTATAACTGATTGGTACAATAATCTTCATAAGACATTCAGCTTACGAAACTACTGATTGAATGACAATGATTTATTGGCCCATTTCCATTGCCTAATAGAGGAGCTGACTTTATTGCTTTTTGAACATAATAATGAGCTCGTTCAAAAGCATCTTTTATATTTAAAGATTGCGCTAAGCCTGCCGCTAAAGCAGAAGACATTGTGCATCCTGTTCCATGAGTATGAGTAGTTTTAAGCTTTACAGTCTCTAGTGTATAACAAGAATTTGAATCAATTAAAACATCATTTATAATATCTGTATCTAAGTGACCTCCTTTTAATATAACTTCACTTGCTCCAATCTTTAAAATTTCTTTACCTGCATTTTCCATGTCAACTATGTTTTTAATTTTAATTCCCGTTAAAATTTCAGCTTCAGGAATATTAGGAGTTAAAATAGGATTAAAGTTATTTATAAAGGTTTTTAAAACATTAATAGCTTCTGTTTCTAATAGTCTGTGTCCGCCTTTAGCTACCATGACTGGATCTAAAACAATTTTAATTTTGTTATTACTTTTTATATTTTTAAATAGAGTTTCACTTATTCCATAAATTAATTTTGCATTATGCATCATTCCTATTTTAATAACATCTACTTTAATATCAGAAAGACAACATTCAATTTGTTTCTGAACAACATTGACTGGTATATCAAATATACTAGAAACGCCCATAGTATTTTGAATAGTTAATGCAGTTATTGCAGTCATACCATATGCCCCAAGACTAGTTACAGTCTTTAAGTCTGCCTGAATACCTGCTCCACCACTAGGATCAGAACCAGCAATAATAAGAACAGACCCTGATATTTTATTTATTTTTTTCAATTTTATCTTGCTCAACTATTAAATTTTCTAATTTATCAGTAATTTCATTAACTTTTTTTTGATTTGTGGATTCAACCATTATTCTTATCATATCCTCAGTTCCAGAAGCTCGAATTAAAATTCTTCCCGTATTTCCAAGAGATTTTTTTATGTTAGCTGTCATATCTTGAACTATTTTGTTATTAAGAATATTTTTATCAATATTTCTTATGTTTTTGAGAGATTGAGGCACTAATTCAAAAGGCCTTAAGAATTTAGATGCTTTTAAACCTGACTTTTTTAATAAAGAAATAATTTTTATTGCCGTTAAAAGTCCATCACCAGTTTTAGCATAATCACTCAAAATTATATGCCCCGATGGCTCTCCTCCAAGATTACTATTTGATTTAATCATTTCATCAAGAATATGTCTGTCACCTACATTTGTTCTTTTTAGATTGACCCCAAGAGTTTGAAGAAAGTTTTCTAGACCAAGATTTGACATTAAAGTGCCTATAATTTCATTACTTTTAAGTTCTTTGCTTAATATCATTTCTCTTGCTAAAACAGCTATTATATGATCTCCATGAATAATATTCCCTTGCTCATCAGAAAAAATAACACGATCTGCGTCACCATCTAATGCTATACCAATATCAGCACCTTCTAATTTAGTATTTTTAGCCATTTTAATGGGAAACATTGCACCACATTCAAAATTAATGTTTTTACCGTTCGGCTCACAACCTAGAAGTTGGATTTCCATTCCAAGCTCAAAGAACGCTTCTGGACCAACTTTATACCCAGCTCCATTGGCACAATCTAAAATTGCTTTAATACCAGTTAAATTATCATTTTTAGATAATATTTGTTTAATAAATTCAATATATCTACCAATCCCATCTTCCATTCTACGAGCTGTTCCGATGTCAGGAGATTTAGCAAGAATAGTATCTTTTTCCATTCTAACTTGGATTTCTGTTTCAACTTCATCACTTAACTTATATCCGTCAGCTCCAAATAATTTTAATCCATTATCTTCAAAAGGATTATGAGAAGCAGAAATCATTACACCTAAATCACATCTTAGTACTGTAGTTAGATGTGCAATAGCAGGCGTTGGCAGTGGACCAGTGGTAATTGCATCCAATCCAACAGAAGTAAAGCCAGCGACTAAAGCAGGCTCTAACATATAACCAGATAATCTGGTATCTTTACCAATTAAAACTCTAGGTTTTTTAGTGCCAGCCCTTCCACGAAAATATTCTCCAGCAGCCATAGCAAGATTAACAGCCATTAATGCTGTTACCTTTCCATCATTAACGGTACCTCTAATACCGTCAGTCCCAAATAATCTATCTTTTGAGTTAAATGTAGTTTTTATCATTTTATTCTTTCAATATAATTTTTATTATTACCTTAATTAATTTAAAGATTCATGACAAAAAATAGCTTGTTTTGTTTCAGGTACATCATGTGTCCTTATGATTTGTATGCCGTTATTATAAGCATGAATAGCAAATGATAGAGAACCACTCAATCTATTATTAGCATCAATTGAAATTTTGCTAATACCAAGCGACTGATAACCTTGAATTGTAAGATCTTCAATTAATGACTTTCTACTAACGCCAATTAAAATTGGCACCCCTAAACAATGAAACATTGATAAATACTTTAATATTTCAATGTTATGATTTAAATTTTTTCCAAAACCAATGCCTGGGTCAATAACAATATTATATTCTTTAACACCTAGGCTTAATAATGTTTGGATTCTTTTTGATAGAATTTTATAAATATCAATTGGAGCAAATTCATATTGAGGATTTTCCTGCATCATTGTAGGATTGTTTTGCATATGCATAACAATAATTGGTAAACTAGCTTTAGAAATAAAGTTAATATTTTTATTATCAATAAATCCTGATATATCGTTTATAATATCTATTCCGTTCTTATAACCTATTTCCATAGTAGAAAGATTACGAGTATCAAGTGATAACTTTGCTTTTAATTCCTCTTTTTTAATCGCAATTATTGATGATAATACTCTGTTTTTCTCTTCATCTGGAGATAATTTTAATGCCCCAGGCCTAGATGATTCTCCTCCTATATCGACAATAGAAGCACCTTCATTATTCATCTTATTTGCGGCTTCTAATGCAGATAGAACATTATTTTTTTTACTTTTTTCATAGAAACTATCAGGTGTTAGATTAATAATTCCCATTAAATGTAAGGAAGACATATCTAAACCAGAAAAAGAGTTTCTTTTTCTGGTTAACTTATCAATTATTACTTCGGCCTTTACAAGAGAATTTTTACCACCAGATTTAGCTGACTTTATCAGATCCTTATAAGACATAATAGCTTCATAATACAAATTATTATGCTTTTGAATTACTCTTAAATATTCAAAATATCGCCAGCCATTTGCTAATCTTAAGCCATGAGAACATTCGTGAAAAGGTTTTGTAATAGGACATATATAAGTATCAACTTCACCAGAAAAAGCTGGATAATAAAGATTACTTATAGTATTCAAAACTTTCTCCAAAGAGCTACATAAATCTAATCAATATTATTAATCATCTATATCGTTAGTCACAATTGTTCCTTTTGAATTTGTTGAAGGAATTCCTGCTCTTTTTTTAGGTTTTTTTGCTTTTGAAGGTTCAATATTTATATCATTCTGAGATGAAATTGATATTTTCAACCCCTTACATATATTTCCTATTTGTTCACCATTTAGCGTTTCATATTCTAACAATGCTTCGGCAACGTCTTTTAATTGTTTTGAGTGTTTTTTTAAAATTTTCTGTGCATCAGTATAAACTTCATCTGAAATCCTTCTTATCTCAGTATCTACTATTGAAGCAGTATTGTCTGATAGATTTTTTTGCTGTGCCACCGATCTTCCTAAAAATACTTCTTGTTCATTAGCCTCATAAGCTAAAAAGCCAAGTTTTTCAGAAAGTCCCCATTCAGTAACCATACGTCGTGAAACATCAGACACCATTCTTATATCTGAGCTTGCACCAGTAGTAACCTTATCTTTACCAAAGATCATTTCTTCAGCAATCCTCCCACCACATGCAACTCTTAAATCAGCATAAAGCTTATCCTTAGACATAGAAACTCTATCTCCTTCAGGAAGTCTCATCACCATCCCAAGCGCTCTTCCTCTTGGAACTATAGTTGCCTTATGAATAGGATCACTTGCAGGAGAGTAAACCGCTACGACGGCATGTCCTGCTTCATGATAAGCCGTTAATTTTTTTTCATCTTCAGTCATCACCATAGAGCGTCTTTCAGATCCCATCATTACTTTATCTTTAGCTTCTTCAAATTCACTCATACTGACATCATTTCTTCCTTTTCTCGCAGAAAGCAATGCAGCTTCATTTACTAAATTTGCAAGATCTGCACCTGAAAAACCAGGTGTACCTCTTGCTAGGACTTTAACTATAACATCAGATGACAAAGGTACTTTTTTCATATGTACTTTAAGAATTTTTTCTCTTCCAATCATATCTGGATTAGGAACAACTACTTGTCTGTCAAATCTTCCTGGTCTTAGCAAGGCTGGATCTAAAACATCCGGCCGATTAGTTGCCGCTACTAAAATTACCCCTTCATTAGCTTCAAAACCATCCATTTCAACTAATAATTGATTTAATGTTTGTTCTCTTTCATCATTTCCTCCGCCTAAACCAGCGCCTCTATGCCTACCCATTGCATCAATCTCATCTATAAAAATAATGCAGGGAGCACTTTTCTTACCCTGTTCAAACATATCCCTAACTCGAGAGGCCCCTACACCAACAAACATTTCAACAAAATCAGATCCAGAAATTGTAAAAAAAGGAACTCCAGCTTCTCCTGCTACTGCTTTTGCAAGAAGAGTTTTACCTGTACCTGGAGGTCCAACTAAAAGTACTCCCTTTGGAATTTTACCACCTAATTTTTGAAATTTTAAAGGGTTTTTAAGAAATTCAACAACTTCTTCTAATTCTGCTTTTGCTTCATCAATTCCAGCTACATCTTGAAAAGTAATTTTATCCTTATGTTCGGTCATTAACTTGGCTTTTGATTTCCCAAATCCCATTGCCCCTTTTGAACCACCTTGCATTTGTTTCATAAAGAAAATCCAAACTCCAATAAAAAGTAACATAGGGAACCAAGAGATTAAGACTGATAAAATTCCAGGCGTTCCACTTTCTAATGGCACTGACGATACCTTTATTCCTTTCTCAGATAATTTAGTAGCCAATTCTTCTTCTTTAGGAACATATGAAAAGAAAGGAGTCCCATTGCTTGATGCACCTGATATTTTATCACCTTGAATGTTAACTTCTCTAACTTCGCCAGCATTAACCCTAGCTAAAAAATCAGAGTAAGCAATAACATTGCTTTGTTCTCTTGAAGAAGAGCCTTGAAAAACATTAAAAATAGCAATTAAAACTAAAGATATAACTACCCAAACTGCTATATTTTTTCCAAAATTATTCATTATGTTCCTTAAGTTTATATTTAAAATTACAATTTGTTTTTATAGCAAAAGTCTATTGATAAGGTAAAGCCCAAAAAAACCATCTTTGATATTATCTCTTTCAAATTCATTATTATCTATGACTCTAAGATAGGGATTAATTCGCTTACCTTCAAGGGTTTCTATCATTGGCAAGGAATTATTTATCTGATTTCTATATTTATAAAATGTATTATCGCTATTTTCTTGATTAAAATAATTTCTTGTATTTTTAATTAATTTTCCTGCTACGTTACTAATTAAAAGAAATCTTCCATCAAAAACATAATACTTATTTTCTTTTATCTCTTTGTGAAATGAGATGTTCCTTTGCTCTCTAATAAAAAAAATAAATCTTTCTTCTAAATATACAGTAACATTTCCTAAACTTTGATTTTTAAAAGGAGATTTAAAAATTGATAATAACAAATGTGAAGTTTTCTTCTTTTTAGGAGAATACTCTTTACCTCCAACAATTTGTAAAATAGTACCTAATATTTTTATTCCCATTAAATTAGAATTATAAAAAAGAGCTTTAAGGTTAAAATAATTAATCTTTATAGATCCCGTATTTTCGATTGATACATTCTCTTCTACCCATTTGAACAAGAAAGGATTAATAGATCCCATCAATTTTTTATTTAAATCACTAAATTTTTTTAAATCCTCTGATATGTTATTCCAGAAATTATCTCTCATGATTGTTATTATTTTTCTTGTTCTTACCCTTTCATAATCTAACTTAGCGTTAGAAGGATCTTCAAAAAAAGTTATATTATTATTATAGATATATCTTTTTAATTGTTCTTTTTTAAAAATTAAAAGTGGCCTGATTATATATATACCATTCCACCATTGGCTTTCTTTAATTCCCAATAAACCATCTATTCCAGATCCTCTTGTTAGCCTCATAAAAACAGTTTCAACCTGATCATCATAATGATGAGCTAATAATAAGTTAGCAGAGTATTCAACTGCTGTATCATGTAGCAATTTTCTTCTATGAAACCTTGCCCAACTTTGAATATTTCCTTTTGGTTTATTTTCAATAATTTTTTTAATAATTGTTTTAAACCCTAAACTAGTAGAAATTGCGTGAACTTTTCTAGCTTCTTCTGTTGAGGATGATCTCAAATTATGATCAATTATCACAACATAAATATTTATATTTAATTCTGAGTTACTATTTAAAAAACAATGCAATAAATGCAATAATGCCATTGAATCAGTGCCCCCGGAAAGACCAAGAACAAAATTATTGGATGAAGGAACAAGGTTATAAATTTGTTTTTTAAAATTATTACTGAAGAGCTCTATCATTCATTCAAACATTGCTTTTCATTCTTTAAAAAATTTATTCTATTTTTAAATTTTTCTGATGGATTGATCATAAATTCTAATGATTGATTTAGTATATCACATAACTGCTGCTTTGGAGCAAAGTTTACGGCAGATTCTGCAATAAGTAATGTTGTTTCTTGATACCTCTTATCGTTAGGAAAAAAACTATTAAATTCTGCTAAAGCAATTGCAGCCTCTTCATATTTTTTCTGAGTAAAATAAACTCTACCTAACCAATATTGAGCATCCGCTTGTTTTTTATCTTCTTTGTATAACATTAAAAATTCTTTAAAGTTTTTTTCGGCTTTATTAAAATCACCTTTTAAAGCTGCATCTAAAGCTAAATTATATTGATCCTCTGGAGATAAATTTATTGTTTTTGGTAAAATTAGATTATCTTTATTTTTGTTATCTTCAACAGATTGATCTTTAACAAAGCCTAAAACACCTTCTGTTTGACCATTTAAACTTTTCTTATTTATATTTATTTTACTGTTTTCTTTGAAAATCGGCTGCTTTTCTGTATTGCTATCTTTAATTTGATTGTTATTTGAAACATTAATTGATGATAAATCTAAATGTCTCTCTATACGCTTCAGAGCAAAATCTAAATCATATGTAAAGTTAGTAATATTATTAATTTTATTTTCTAAAATTTTAATAGTGTCGTTAATTATATCAATTTTATTTTGTAAAACTGAATTAACTTGATTGCTATTGCTGCTTTTTGACTGGCTCTCTATCGATCCCCTTAACTCTTTAAGGATGTCTTCAATTGTATTTATTTTTTCTTGTTGGGAGGTAACTATTTCCTTTAAGCCATCAATATTTTGAGATTTTGCATGAGAAGAAGCTAAGCAAATTAATAAAATTAATATTATATTTATTTTAAATTTGAACATTATTCTCTTTTCTCTTTTTAGTTTTATTTAAAATAGTAACTAAAAAGAGCTAAAAAAAGGCACTAAATAAAAATCAATTATATAATTAATTAATTACAGTAACTGCTCTTCTATTTTTTGACCAAGCCATACTGTTAGAACCAACAACAGCTGGCTTTTCTTTTCC
>JAQBXK010000035.1 GCA_027625145.1 Pseudomonadota bacterium | reverse complement strand
ATCTACGTCGCTAGATTTACTAATCTATTTCGAATAATAGCATGTTTACATGCGCGTTATCACTCCCCAGGGTCTCGCCTCGCCGTGATTTTGGCTCACAATATATGTGCGGTGCCTTTAGTTAATTAATTATAACATTCTATCTTGTCTCAAGCAATACTATGCTATGTTTGAGAGTAAATATTTTTCCCAATCATTCATAATTATTTTTCTCATACCAAACAAATTTGTCCTTAGATAAGATTTTTCAACTTTTGTTGGAAGTTGATGTGCTAAACAAAACTCTATCGCATGATGCTGATACTTTCCTGTTTCTTCAGCCCAAGTCCTAAACGTTGCTCTAAATCCATGAACAGTAATCTTTGTCTTTAAATGATGTTTTTTTACAAAAACCAGCATGGCATTGTTTGAGATATGTTTTCCAGTTGCTTTATTATGGAATACATATTCATGATTATGTTTTTTTCTCATGAAATTAATGATTTGGATGGCTTCATCAGATAATGGAACTTTATGCTCAACTCCTGCCTTCATTTTATGCTCTGGTATCGTCCAAACCTTTTTATCTAGGTCAAACTCAGTAAACTTTGCTTCAATTACTTCTTTGGTCCTCGTTGCGGTCAGAATAAGTAACCTAAGGGCGTATACTGCAAGCAAATCTATTTCACTAATGTCTTTATAAAAATTACTTATATTTGAATAATTTAATGAGGCAAAACTTTTTACTTTATGTATTTTATAAGGGTCTGACATAATCTCTTTAAGCCCGCCTGTCCATAAGGCTGGGTTATCCTTCTCATACCATTTTTTTATTTTTGCAAATCCAAAAATTCTAAATAATCTTTGCTGAAGCCTTCTAGCAGTCTCAGTTTTAGATGACCAAATAGGTAATAAAAGCTCTTGGATATCATCAATATTAATATCAATCAGCGGTTTTTTATCTAAAAACGGTACTGCGTAACTTGTTATTGTATTCCGCCATTGCTGTTCACTTTTTGGATTACGCCATTCCTCCTTTTTCTTTGCAGAAATATAAAGGTCAGCAATATAGGAAAACTTCTTACCTTGCTGGTTTCTCAAAACCTCTTGTTTTCTTTTATCCTCTATAGGGTCTATTTTATTAAGGATTTGACGCCTATTATCTTCTGCCTTCTGCCTTGCGTCTACAATTGAGATTTCAGGGAAGGTTCCAAGGCCCATTTCTCTTGATTTATGATCGAGGCGATAACGTAATGACCACTTGCCCGTTCCAGAGCTTGTAATTGAGATATATAGCCCCTTTCCGTCGTGATATTTGCCTCTAGGTAAATGTAATAATTGTTTATATTTTAGTTTGTGCATTTTATACTCCAGTCTACAATTCAGCCCACAAAGTGGATTGGTTAACGATGAATTACAGTGAAATAGGAAAAAGAGGTCTCGTCAATAGAATCAAGGCGTGGCCTAGACTAATGACATAGCATGACATAACAAAGTAATGTTCATGGCGGAGAGGAAGGGATTTGAACCCTTGAGAGGCGTTAACCCCAACACGCTTTCCAGGCGTGCGCCTTAAACCGCTCGGCCACCCCTCCAAAAATTAAGACCTTACATTAACAATTTTTGCGTCGCAAGTTAATATAAACTATTATTTTATTGTAAAATCATTATAACTTTTTCATAATTTAACTTTTTCCACTACCACAAGAACAATTATAAGGAATGTCAAATTGATACTAGGAAGAGTAATTATATTTTTTGGTATTAGTTCTTTTTTATTAACTCTAATTAGCAATTATTTTGACGTTTCATTGCACATGAGTAGTAAGCAAGGGATTACACAAATAGGTGAAATTTGGTTTTATTTTGCTCCAAGTAGCCTTCAAATAGCTGAGGCTATAGTCAGCAGATATATTGATCCTTGTTCGTCCTTAGAAATATTCAACTGTTCTGGATTTATATGGCATCCTTTTATATCATCTATTCTAAATTTGCCTGCTGCCCCTTTTTTTGCTATATTAAGCTTTTTATTAATCAAGTTTGGTTTAAAAAAATCTTATAAAAAACGACCTTCAATTAAAAATAACAATGATTTGAAAAACAAAGTTTAGTCTAATTGTCTCCCATCTTTAATGCTTCAAAAAATGCATTCTGAGGTATTTCAACTTTACCAAACTGCCTCATCCTCTTTTTTCCTGCTTTTTGTTTTTCCAAAAGCTTCTTTTTTCTACTGATATCGCCACCATAACATTTGGCAGTTACATCTTTTCTCATTGGAGTAATAGTTTCCCTTGCTATAACCTTTCCTCCAATTGCTGCCTGTAAGGCAACTTTAAATAGCTGCCTTGGTATCAAGTCTTTTAACCTAGCGCATATTGCACGACCTCTATTTTCCGCTTGATCTCTATGGCTCATCATTGCTAGAGCATCTACAGGATCTCCATTAACTAATATTGAAACTCTAACTAAATTCCCTTGCTTATAACTATCTATTTGATAATCAAAGCTTGCATAACCTGAAGTCATACTTTTTAATTTGTCATAAAAGTCAAATACAACTTCATTAAGTGGTAACTTGTAAACAATCATTGCACGAGCACCAGCATAGGTTAAGTCTATTTGCTCACCTCTTCGATCAGTACATAAAGTTAAAACTGAACCAACATATTCATCAGGAACCATTATAGTGGCTTTTATCCAAGGCTCTTCTATAAAATTAATATGATTAATATCAGGTAAATCTGCTGGATTATGAAGTAATACGTTAGTATTATCTGTTTTTTGAACTTTATAAACAACTGACGGAGCGGTTGAAATTAGATCTAAGTCAAACTCTCTAGTTAATCTTTCTCTTATTATTTCCATATGTAATAAACCTAAAAAACCACATCTGAAACCAAAGCCTAACGCAGCCGAAGTTTCCGCTTCAAAGCTAAACGATGCGTCATTCAGAGATAGTTTACTTAAAGATTCTTTTAGATCGGAAAATTGAGCGTTATCCATTGGGAAAAGACCACAAAAAACAACTGGTACAGAAGGTTTAAAACCAGGAAGCATATCTTTAGCTGGATTACGTTCATCAGTTATAGTATCTCCAACTTTGCAATCAGCAACAGTTTTAACAGAAGCTGTTATAAAGCCAATTTCTCCAGGGCCAAGAGTATCTACGTTTAAAATTTTAGGGGTAAAAATTCCTAGGCTTTCAATAGTATGAGATACTTGTGTCGACATAAAACGAATTTTTTGCCCTTTTCTTAACATGCCCTGTTTAACCCTCACAAGGGTTAACACACCTAAATAAGGATCATACCAACTATCTATAAGAAGAGCTTGCAGTTGAGCGTTAACATCTCCTTTTGGAGGAGGCAGCTTTTCTACTAGGCTAGACAAGACCTCTTTTATACCCTGTCCTGTTTTGGCAGAAACTTCAATGCATTCTTCACCTGGCAATCCAATAACATCTTCTATTTGTTGTCTAATTCTTTCTGGCTCAGAAGCAGGTAAATCAATTTTATTCAAAATAGTAACAATTTCATGATTTACTTCTATTGCTTGGTATACGTTAGCTAATGTCTGAGCTTCGACACCTTGAGATGAATCAACTACTAGCAATGAACCTTCACAGGCAGACAAAGATCTTGAAACTTCATAAGCAAAGTCAACATGACCAGGCGTATCCATTAAATTCAAAGTATAAGTTTGATTATCAGTATGTTTGTAAAGCAATCTAACCGTCTGAGATTTAATAGTTATTCCTCTCTCTCTTTCAATATCCATGCTATCAAGTACTTGCTCTTTCATATCTCGTTCAGCTAATCCATTGCATTCTTGAATTAATCTGTCTGCGAGAGTAGATTTTCCATGGTCAATATGGGCTATAATTGCAAAATTTCTAATTAAATTAGTTTCAGTCATTGAAATCCTTATAATAAATAATAATGCATTAGATTATCATTTTATTGCAAAATAGTTTTAAACTTGTTATTTGGCAATATTAAAAAAATGATTTAAGGTTTCTTAACACTTGACTAAATAATTACTGAGTTGATAAAGTTTAGATATTATGAAAATATATTATAATTCGCGTCCTATAGAAGTTCTCAATTTATTAATAAACCCGGCCTCCGAGGAGTCCGGGATAATTTATTTTTTAATTAGTTAAATTTAAATTTGAACTATTATTAAGGTAAAGAGTTATGAACAACAATTATACTAAATATTCTCCATTTCCACCTATAGATCTTCCAAATAGAACATGGCCCAATAACATTATTAATAAGGCTCCAATTTGGTGCTCTGTTGATTTAAGAGATGGAAATCAGGCTCTTGTTGAACCTATGGATTCAATAAGAAAAATGAGAATGTTTAAACAATTAATTGAAATGGGTTTTAAAGAAATTGAGGTAGGGTTTCCATCTGCGTCAGAAACAGATTTTAATTTTGTTAGAGATTTAATTGTTAATAATCACATTCCTTCTGATGTAACAATACAAGTACTAACTCAATCAAGAAAACCTCTCATTGAGAGAACTATAGAAAGCCTTGATGGATGTAAAAATGCAATTATTCACCTTTATAACTCAACCAGCACACTCCAAAGACAAGTTGTTTTCAAAGAAAGTATGGAAGGCGTAAAAAAAATAGCAATTGACGGTGCTAAATTAATTATAGATCAAATTTCAAAGCTAAATACTTCTAATATTAAATTAGAATATTCCCCAGAAAGCTTTACTGCAACTGAATTACCTTATGCACTTGAAGTATGCGAGAACGTTTTAGATATTTGGGCAGCAACAGTTAAAAATAAAGTAATAATTAACCTTCCTGCAACAGTTGAAATGTCTACTGCTAATGTACATGCCGATCAAATTGAATGGATGATCAACAACTTTAGTGATAGAAAACGTGTAATTTTATCACTTCATCCTCATAATGATAGAGGTACAGCAGTCGCTGCTACAGAACTAGGCCTAATGGCAGGTGCTGACAGAGTGGAAGGAACTTTATTTGGCAATGGAGAAAGAACAGGAAATGTTGATTTAATTACATTAGGCTTAAACTTGTTTACTCAAGGTATTGATCCCAATTTAGATTTTAGTAAAATTAATCAATTAATTGAAACAGCAGAGTTTTGTAATAGACTTCCAATTCACGAGAGACACCCTTATGCCGGCTCTTTAGTTCATACAGCTTTTTCAGGCAGTCACCAAGACGCTATTAGAAAAGGAATGGAAGCAATAGAAAAATCTAATAGTGATAAGTGGGAAGTACCATACTTACCTATTGATCCTGCAGATATTGGACGAACATATGATGCTATCATAAGAGTAAACAGCCAATCTGGCAAAGGAGGGTCTGCTTGGTTATTAGAAACAGATCATCATATACGTTTACCAAGAGGTGCTGAAATTGAATTGTCATCTCAAGTTCAAAAAATTGCTGATAAAACTGGTGAAGAAATTACAAGTGATATAATTTGGAATATATTTAATAAAAACTTTATTCTTGAAAGTCCATTTTCTTTAATTGATTTTAATACAGATGGAGCCAGCAGAAAATCAAACTTAGAAATAATTAATGCTAAAATTAAATTCAATGATGAAGTTGTTAGCTTTTCTTCCCAAGGAAATGGACCTATATCAGCATTTGTTAATGGAATGCGAAATAATTTTGATTTAAAATTTACTCTTGAAGACTTTGGACAGAATACCAGAAGTGCTACTTCAAAAGCAGAAGCTTCAGCTTATGTTGAACTTAAAATTAATAATGGAACAAAATCTATATTTGGTTGTGGTATAGATACTAGCATTACATTAGCTCCAATAATTGCTGTAATTAGTGCCATTAATAAAATGAAGTAAAAAAAATTCTAATTAGGTGGGATAGGAGACGCTACAACTGCAGATTGGAATGCTTTTCTCTCATAAAGTTTTTTAGCCCAATTTGTTACACCTTTATGAGAAGACATATCAATCTCAAAGTTTCTACACCTATTAAACCAACATCCTGCGGGTATATCAGCTAAGCTGAAATTATCTCCAACTACATAATCAGTTTTACATAATTGTTCATCTAAAATTTTCAACATCTCATTAATAATATCTTTTGCCTCTATAACTTTATTAGGGTCTCTTTTATCTAATGGCAAATGAGCCATGTGAGCTGTTAACAATTGACAAGGAACACCAAAAGCAAAGCTTCCCCAATCTATCCATTGATTAACTAGCGCATTATGTTTTATATTCTTAGATGTTAAAAAGTTATTTTTTTCTGAAATAAATTTAAGAATTGCGTTAGACTCATAGATAATAAAATTATTGTAATCTAATACAGGAACCTTTCCGTTTGGGTTTATTGCAAGAAATTTTTCAGTTTTATTACCTTCGTATTTTCCTCCAACATCTATGTTCTCAAAAGAAATGCCTACTTCAGTACAAAGCCATATTACTTTTTGAACATTAGCTGAAGATCTTCTTCCATAAATTATAATAGCCATAAACACCCTATTCATTGAAAATTTTTGTTTAATATATAAAAAGTGTAATAGTATATAATCTATATATTTTAAACTTAAAAGCTTTTGAACAATATTATGAAAAATAAAAAAATTTATCTAAGTAATAGAAGAGTTATAGAAATTTCGGGATCTAATAGTGTTAAATTTCTTAACAATATTTTAACTGCTGATTTATCCAATCTAAAACAAAATGAAATTCTATTTAGTACTCTGCTAACTCCTCAAGGAAGAATTTTATTTGATGTGTTAATAAGTATAAAAAAAACCGATATTAATAATTCTATTCTTTTAGAATGTCATATTGATCAATTAGATAGTTTGTTAACCAAGCTAAACTTATATAATCTAAGAAAAGAAGTAACTATAGTTAACACAGAATATAAAGTTATTGTTACAGATTCCAATGAAAAAAACATAGATAAAATAATGGACCATAGATTTATAGGTTTTGCAGTTAGTAGAATTTATTATATGAAACTTCCTAATGAAGGAATATTTGATGTTGAAAAAACATCAGATCTAACTTGGTATGATTTATATAGATATAAATGTTGCGTTCCAGAAGGTCCTAACGAAATTATGTCTGGGATATCTTTGCCTTTAGAACTAAACTTAGATTTATTAAACGCTATAAGTTTTGAAAAAGGCTGTTTTATTGGTCAAGAAGTAAATGCTCGAATTAAATGGCGAGGATTAATTAAAAATAAATATGTGCCTATTCAATCAATAAGTATTAATCAATCCATAAAAAAAATAGATGTTAAAGACGAACAAAATATTTATTTTGAAGATAAAGCAATTGGGAAAATGATTGTCATAAGATATAGCAAGAAAACTGCTGACTATCATGGTATGGCAAATATAAAATTAAGTTATTTATATGAATTTGAGAAAAACAAATCATTAGCATGTGATTTTAAAAATATAAAATTAAAGATAAATTTTCCTAAATATCTTTTGCCTTTACCTCAAAAACGATGAACTTCTTAGATTGACAATGTTGTAATATCAACATATTAGTTGTTTAAATTTCAAAAATTTAATTAAATACTGATCTCAATTATAAATAATGTTAATATATAAGATCTAAATTTAATTAGATTTGCAATATTTTCTAATTTTTGAAAAATGGAGTAAAAGAAAATGTCATCACTTCTTATGCCAAAAGCTACTGCTGTGTGGTTAATAGATAATACTGCATTAACGTTTGAACAAATAGCTGAATTCTGTAACTTACATGTTTTAGAAGTTCAAGCAATTGCAGATGGAGATGTTGGCCAAGGAATTTTAGGATTTGACCCAATTTTAAATGGTCAAATAACTAAAGAAGAAATTGAAAAATGTTGTAATGATTCAAGTCTTTATTTAAAAAAATCTTTGTCCTCACTTCATCAATCTAAAGCAAAATCTAGAGGTCCAAAATATATTCCTTTAGCTCGAAGAGGAGATAAGCCAAATGCAATCGCCTGGATTGTTAAGCATCATCCTGAAGTTAAAAACAGCCAAATTTCTAAGCTTATAGGCACAACAAAAGAGACTATAGAAAAAATAAGAACTAGAAGTCATTGGAATATTTCAAATATTACAGCTAAACATCCAGTTCTATTAAGTCTTTGTGCTCAAGAAGACCTGGAAAATGCAATAATCAAGGCTGGTGGAAAACTTGAAAATGATGACAACAAGAATCCATAACTTTAAAATTGAAGTTAAACAAAAAACTTACATTATAGCATATTTAGTATTAAATATTATTAATATAATTTAAATGAGTACCATAATGAAAAATAAGATTACTAAACCACTTGTTGCATTAATTATGGGAAGCAAAAATGACTGGGAAACTATGAAATTCTGCGAAGAAATATTAGTTTCTCTTAAAATACCCTATATAACTAAAATAATCTCAGCTCATAGAACACCAGAAAGAATGATAAACTTTTCTAAATCAGCTGATGAAGAAGGTTTACAAGTAATAATTGCAGGTGCAGGTGGCGCTGCTCATTTACCTGGTATGGTTGCTTCACATACGAATATCCCAGTGATTGGAGTTCCAATAAAAAGCTCTGCCCTTAATGGAATAGATAGCCTTCTTTCAATAGTTCAAATGCCAGGAGGAGTCCCTGTAGCGACCATGTCAATTGGCAAAGCTGGAGCAACTAATGCTGGAATTTTTGCAGCTAAAATTCTTAGCTTATCAAACGACTTAATTAAAAAAAATCTCTCGGACTGGTTAATTCAACAAACAAATAATGTCCCATTTACTCCATATGAAAATAATGACTAATAAAATTGATTATCCATTATTACCCAATAATCAAAATATTATTGGTATACTGGGTGGAGGACAACTTGGAAAAATGATAGCTTTGTCTGCCAATAAAATGGGTTATAAAACTCATCTATACTGTCCCAAAGGAGATAACCCAGCTGAAACAGTAGTGGACTTTATTACTAATGGTGAATGGGATGATTTTGATAAATTAGTACAATTTTCTTCAAAAATTATATGCGCAACTTCAGAATTTGAAAATATTCCATCTAAGACACTTGAACTATTATCACAAAATATAAATGTTACCCCAAGTAGTACTGTTTTTAGATGCGCTCAAATTCGTTCAAAAGAAAAAGAAATGGCCTTAAAATCTGGCTTTCAAACGCCCCAATGGCACCTCATTAGAAATACTGATGATTTAATAAAGTCGAGTAATGTTCTAAATAATTCAGGAATTTTAAAAACAAACTCTTTTGGATATGACGGAAAAGGTCAAGCTAAAATCAATAAAGAAACAAACTTGTTTCAAATTTGGGAAGATCTTGGCTCTATAGAATGTGTTCTAGAAGAAACTATCAATTTTAAAAGAGAAATATCAATTATGTATTTTAAGAGTCAAGATGGATCTGATGGATATTTCCCGTTATCAGAAAATCATCATGAAAATGGTATCTTAAAAAAAAGTATGGCTCCGGTAAAATTAGATCTATCAATCGAGAAAGAATTAAAATTAAAAACTAAACAGTTAGCTAAAAATTTAAACTTTTATGGAATCTTAGCTATTGAGCTATTTGAACTTCATGACGGAAGTTTAATATTTAATGAAATAGCTCCAAGACCACATAACTCTTTTCATTGGACTAATGAAATTTCTGGAAATAGTCAATTTGATATCCTAATTAGAACTATATGTGGTCTTCCTGTTAAAAATGTGTCCGCTGATGGTAAATGGGAAATGACTAATATTATTGGAGAAGACTTAAATCACTTAAAAAATATTTATAATGAACAAAATTATTCTATTAATATTTATGGTAAAAAATCTATCAAGCCGGGCAGAAAAATGGGTCATTATACTAAACGAATAATTTAAATTTATACCTTTAATTGTTTACAAAAATTAAAAGGTACATCCTGATAAACTTCATTAATAAAATTTGAAAATAATAGAAAAGCATATGGTCGCCATCGGTTTATAGGCTCTAAATTAATATCATTATTAGGAAAATAATTATGTGGTAATTCAATGCCAAAATTTTCCGACTTATCTCTTAAAAATTCATCTTTTAATGTTTTTGCGTCATATTCCAAATGATTAAGTATAAATAAATCTTTAGATTTTGGACATCTTACCATTCCGACACCTGATTCAGATGAAAAAGCTAAAACTTCTAAACCTGATTGTAATATTTCCTTTTCTTTATTTTCAGTATACCTTGAAACAGGCATTGGAAATCTATCAATAAATCCATTCATTAATCTATAACGTTTGCTTTTATTTAAATTATGATCGAAGACACCAAACAATTTTCTTTTTATTTGGTACTTCTCAACGTTATGGAGTTCTTTTAATAAAGCTTGCGCTCCCCAACAAATTCCAATTCTTCTATAAACATTACTTGAAGACCATGAAATTATTTCTTTTAACTCTTGCCAATATTTGACTTCTTCAAAAGGAATTGTTTCAATTGGTGCTCCAGTTATAATTAAAACATCATAAAAATTATTTTTTATTTCATCTAAGCTTTTATAAAACTCTAAAATATGATTTTTTGAAGTATTTGTTGGGGAATATGATTGTGTAGTCATCAAAGTAAGCTCTATTTGCAAAGGAGAAGCCCCTAAAAGTCTTGCAAATTGAACTTCTGTTTGATTTTTTTGAGGCATCAAGTTCAATAACAAAAACTTTAACGGTCTAATATCCTGATTTTGAGCGATACTAGTATCTATTAAGTCAACATCCTCATCTAAAAGCATCTCCCTTGCTGGCAAGCTATCTGGAATTTTAATAGGCATTTTTTAATATCTCTATAAAATTAAAAAGTTTTGCTAAAGTTAGTTTTTTTTATCTTAGTTATACTTTTTATAACTTTAGAAAGTAAATTTATACCCATATTATCTTTCATAGGATTAACATTATTACTTATGTTTTTAATAAAATTAAATGGATTTTTTATCTTTGATATCATTGATATATCTTGAAGCCTTCTATCCAAAAAACGTTCTGTTTCTAATTGATTTAGAGAAACATCATCTAACCAATACAGTAAAGTAGACGTGTACACTCCAGCAAGAGAAAATCTTTTCGTATAAAAAGAAAAATCCGTCGATTTATCTCCTGCTAATCTCCATATACTATTACATGTATTATATAAAATCTTCATAGATTTTTTTGAATTTTTTGGGAAGGCCATTAATGAAAGTGATGACCTAATAGATTCTTTATATGGTATACAATAATTTAATCTCATTAAGATTAATTTTTTAATTTTTTCAGGTATCCTTTCTGGCTTATTATCCAGAGATATAAAATCTTTCTCAACTGCTTTATCTACTATTTCCACAAATAATTTTATAAAATCAATACCTCCGTTATTAAAATGAAGTTTATAAATCTTAATACGTTGTTTTTCAGTACTATTTTTTTCAAAATTAATATCAACTGCTCCTTGCTCCATAGCTTTCCATGTCCAACCATCGAAAGGAACGTGAGATAACATAGCTTTAACTAAATCTGTTTTCACTTGCTGATTATCTTTATTTATTTTTTTCATTTAGTGTCCAATATTTTTTATAAAATCAAGTTTAATTTAATGTTGAATTATATTCAATTAATATGAAAATAAAATTAGTAACTAATATACTTGCCAATATATAATGTTTTATGCTATCCGCTATGTTCTTATTTATTTTATGTTAATTTTTAAAAGGTTTTAAAATATGTATGTGTCAGTTCGTGACAACAATGTTGATCAGGCTTTAAGAGTACTTAAAAAGAAAATGCAAAGAGAAGGCATGTTCAGAGAAATGAAGAATAGAAGAGCTTATGAAAAGCCTTCTGAGGAAAGAGCTAGAGAAACGGCAGAAAGTACAAGAAGAGTAAGAAAACTAATGAGGAAAAGATTAGAGCGCGAAGGTTACTAAGCTTTTTAAAATTTTAATTGGACCAAAGCCGCATTATATAAATAACTGCGGTTTTTTTTTGCCTAATACTTTATAATTAATTAATAATTTGATATTAAATATTAAGTAAATTTAAATGCATGGAGTGTTTCATTATGAAGATAGGTTGCCCCAAGGAAATATTCAAAGGTGAAAATAGAATAGCAATGACACCAGAAAGCGCTAAACATCTTCAAAAATTAGGTTATGAATGCGTTGTTCAATCTGGAGCTGGCGATAATTCCAACTTTTCTGATAAAGATTATAAAGACGCTGGGGTTAAAGTTTTAAAAAATGCTGATCAATTATGGAAAGAATCAGACATAATTTTAAAAGTTAGAGGGCCTGAAAAATCAGAAATATCTAAAATGAAATCTGGGCAACAAATAATTAGTTTTATATGGCCTGGTCAAAATAAATTATTACTTGAAAGCTTAAAAAAGAAAAAAGTAACAGTCCAAGCAATGGATATGATACCTAGAATTAGTAGAGCACAAAAAATGGATGCTCTTTCTTCAATGGCAAATATAGCTGGTTATAGAGCTGTAATAGAAGCTGGCAATCAGTTTGGAAGATTTTTTACCGGGCAGATCACTGCTGCAGGCAAGATTCCTCCAGCAAAAATACTTGTTATTGGAGCAGGTGTCGCTGGGCTCGCTGCAATTGGCACAGCAAAATCAATGGGAGCAATTGTAAGATCATTTGATGTAAGACCAGAAGTAGCTGAACAAATTGAATCAATGGGCGCAGAGTTTCTTATGCTTGATTTTGATACAGATGGTTCTGGAGAGGGAGGATATGCAAAGCCTGCTTCAAAAGAGTTTATTAAAAAGGAAATGGAACTTTTTAGATCTCAAGCACCTGAATTAGATATCGTAATTACTACAGCCTTAATACCAGGTATGCCTGCACCTAAGTTATGGCCAAAAGAAATGGTAAATTTAATGAAACCAGGCTCTGTGATAGTTGATCTTGCAGCAGAACAAGGTGGAAATTGTGATCTTACAGTTCCTAATAAAATGATAGAAACTAAGAATAAAGTTAAAATTATTGGATATACTGACTTACCTAGTAGAATGGCAACACAAGCTTCAACTTTATATTCAACAAATACTCGTCATTTGATGGATGATCTTACTCCAAAAAAAGATGGTATCCCTTTTATAAATATGGAAGACGACGTAATAAGAGGCGCTACTGTAATTCATAACGGTGAAATAACTTTTCCACCACCCAAACCTAAAGTTGCAGCTATTGCAAAACATATAAACCAAAATATAAAAGAAAGAGCCCCAGAAGAATTAGCTCTAGATAAAATTAATGCTGAGAAAAAGGCTGGGAAAATTCAGGTTAGCTCTTTAATCATTGGAGCTTGCTTAATGTGGTTGATTGGTATGTATGCTCCTTCTGAATTTATGCAACATTTCATAGTATTTATTCTATCATGTTTTGTAGGATTTCAAGTGATATGGAATGTATCTCATGCGTTACATACACCATTAATGGCTATTACAAATGCTATTTCCGGGATTATTATTCTTGGTGCTTTATTACAAATGGAAACAACCAACAACATTGTAAGTGTTTTAGCATTAATTTCTATTTTTATAGCAACCATTAATATTGTTGGTGGCTTTATGGTTACTAAAAGAATGCTTGCTATGTTCCAAAGAAGCTAACAAAGGATTAATAATATGACTATTGGATTACTAACTGCTTCATATATAACTTCAAGTGTGCTTTTTATTCTAGCTTTAGGCGGATTAAGCAATCAAGAAAAAGCGAAAAGAGCTGTTTGGTATGGAATTGTAGGTATGGCAATTGCCGTCATTGCAACTCTTTTGGGGAAAGAAATATTTTTAACAGAATGGCTTGAATGGCTTATAGCAGCTATAATCATCGGTTCAATAATAGGTATAATAGTAGCAAAAAAAGTTCAAATGACTGGAATGCCTCAACTTGTTGCTGCCCTTCATTCATTTGTTGGCCTTGCAGCGGTATTTATTGGTATCAATTCAGCCTTGTTACCTCACCTAGAATTATCTAACACACAATTAATTATTCATAATGTAGAAGTGTTTTTAGGTGTATTTATTGGAGCTATAACATTTACAGGATCAATAATAGCATTTGGTAAATTATCTGAAATAATTTCAGGAAAAGCTTTAATCATTCCAGCAAGACATCCTTTAAACGTAATAATGTTTTTAGGTTGCTTATTTCTTGGATACTTGTTTTTAACACATGTTGGTAATTGGACAATAATTGCCATGACAATTATTGCGTTTTTGATTGGAGCTCATTTAGTATTAGCTATTGGTGGAGCAGACATGCCCGTAGTAGTTTCTATGTTAAACTCCTACTCAGGATGGGCAGCTGCAGCCACTGGTTTTATGCTTGGTAATGATCTTTTAATAGTCACAGGAGCTCTTGTTGGATCTTCTGGAGCTATACTTTCTTACATAATGTGTAAAGCTATGAACCGTAATTTTATATCCGTAATTCTTGGAGGTTGGGGAGATTCCACAGGACCTGCTATGGACATAGATGGAGAAATGATAGCTATAGATATAGAAACAGTAGCTACTGCTATAAATGAAGCAAACACTATAGTTATAGTCCCTGGCTACGGTATGGCCGTAGCACAAGCACAAAGCGCAGTTTCTGAGTTAACCTCTAGACTGAGAGCTAAAAAGAAGAAAGTACGTTTTGGTATTCATCCTGTTGCCGGGCGATTGCCAGGTCATATGAATGTACTTTTAGCTGAAGCAAAGGTGCCTTATGACATTGTATTAGAAATGGATGAAATTAACTCTGACTTCCCTGATACGGACGTAGTTATAATATTAGGTGCGAACGATATTGTGAATCCAGCAGCTGAGGAGGATCCTAATAGTCCAATAGCTGGAATGCCTGTACTTCAAGTTTGGAAAGCAAAACAAGTTTTTATTTCAAAAAGAGGTCAAGGAAGAGGTTATTCTGGGATTGAAAATCCACTTTTCTTTAAAGAGAATTCACGAATGGTTTATGGCGATGCAAAAAAATCTTTAGACAGTATTTTACAACATATTAATTAAATATATTATATTTTATATAGTATTTTTCAAGCCAGCTTTAAGTAAGGCGATGTTTTGTTTTTTTGATAACGTCTCTTCATCAAAATTTTCAACTAAATCATTAAAAATTCTAAACCAATTTACCTCGGCCCCCAAATGCATAAAAACTGACCCTAAACCAACGGCAGCTCTGTCCATTAACACAAACTCTCTTGGAGGCCTAACTCCACCAATTTTTTTTAATTCTTCATGAACCTTTTCTGCCGTTTCACGGCCATATTGCCCTGAAGAACTTGGATTAATTGGTCTAACTCTATCCTCAAGCAAAGGTTGATATATAAAGTTAGCCCATATATTTAAAACATTTATTAATTCTTTTGTAGGGTTTTTAAAACCCCACCTTTCATAAGCACTCACAGCTAATTCTTTATCATCATCTCGGAGTGCTCTATATAACTCAATTACGCCCGTTACAAAATCAGGCCTAAAAATACGAATACATCCAAAATCCATTAAATTAATTCCGCCATCAGATCTAATTGAGTAATTACCAAGATGAGGGTCTCCATGTATAATGCCATATTGGTAAAAAGGGACGTACCAGGCTTTAAACATATTCATGGCGACTTTATTCCTGATTTCTATATCAGAATTCTCAGAAATAAATTGCATAATTTTTATGCCATCAATTCTAGTCATCGTTAGAAGTCTATCGGTAGATAAATCATTAATTGGCTCTGGTAATGTTATTTCATCAAAATTTGATAAAATATCTCTATATAAATTCATATTTTTTATTTCATGAGAATAATCTAACTCTTCCTTTAAACGATCAGATAACTCTTCATGAATAGACTTTGTTGAAATAGCTGAATCATACTTTTCATAAAGAGAAAAAATTAATTTCAATTGTTTTAAATCAGCCTGCACGGCTGACCCCATATCTGGATATTGTAATTTACAAGCTAGTTTTTTATGATCTAAACTTTCAGCAAAATGAACTTGACCCAAAGAAGCTGCTGCTGAAGCTTGTTTATCAAAACTCTTAAATTGGTCATTCCAACTATCACCTAATTCAGCTTTCATTCTTCTTTTTACAAATAACCAGCCCATTGAAGGCGCATCAGCTTGCAAATGAGACAGTTCATTTACATATTCTTGTGGAAGTGCATCAGGAATTGTTGCTAAAATTTGAGCAACCTTCATAAGAGGCCCTTTTAGTCCTCCTAAAGCTGCTCTTAAATCAGATGCATGCTTTTCTCTATCTATCTTTATACCTAAATATTTTTCACCAGCTAAACGAGCGGCTAAGCCACCCATTGCCGATGTAACTTTTGCATATCTTCTTAGTCTGCCACCTACCATTGAATGACTTAATGTATCTTGATCTGAGGTATTCTTTGTCATTTATATATCCATTCAAACGTATTATTCTAATTTTTCTAATTCATCCATAAGACCTGAAATCATAGAAACACCTTTATTCCAAAAACTTTTGTCATATGCACTTAAATTAAATGGTTTCAACAAATCATTATGACCTTTAGTTCCTCCGGCAGATAACATATCTAAATATTTTTCTGCAAAAGCGTTTTTATCGCTATTTTGATATGAATACCATAACGCGTTAACTAAACTGTCTCCAAAAGCATAAGCATAAACATAAAATGGTGTGTGAACAAAATGAGGAATATAACCCCATAGCACCTTATATTCGTCTGTAAGATTTATATATGGACCAACAGCATGAGATTGCGTTTGCATCCATATCTCCCCAATTTCATCCGGGGTAAGTTCAGATTTAATTCTCGCTTCATGAAACTTAACTTCAAATTGATGAAACCCTATTTGTCTTACAACAGTATTAAGCATATCCTCAACTTTGCCTGCTAAAAGTTGTTTTTTTTCTTTATCATTACTATCTTCAAGAAGTTTTCTAAAAACAAGCATTTCACCAAATACAGATGCTGTTTCAGCAAGTGTCAAAGGAGTTTCTGCCATTAACAGTCCATTTTTTGCGGCTAAAATTTGATGAACTCCATGACCTAACTCATGAGCTAAAGTCATAACATCCCTAATTTTTCCTTGATAATTTAAAAGTACATATGGATGCAAAGATGGAATAGAAGGATGTGCAAAAGCTCCAGATGCTTTACCTTTCCTTACTTTTGCGTCAATCCAATTATTCTGAAAAAATAAATTAGCTAACTTTGATATTTCTGGATGAAACGAAGCAAAGGATTCTAGCACTATTGATTTAGCTTCAGACCACTCAATCGACCTATCTAAAGATGAAGGAAGTGGTGCATTTCTATCCCACCAATCAAGTTTAGTTTTTCCAAATTGTTTAGCTTTCCATTTATAGTATCTATGAGTTAATTTTGGCATAGCTTCATCTACTGTCTTGACTAAGGCATCAACCACTTCATCTTCTACATCATTATCTAAATTTCGTGACGACACGATTCTTTTAAAACCTCTTTTATTATCTTCAATATATCTATCCCTTGAAATTACATTTAGTATCATTCCAAAAATACGTTTGTTTTTTTCTAAAATTTTAGATAGAGATTGACCTGCCATTTTTCTATTTTCCGGATCAGGATCAGATAAGTAATTCAATATTTCTGCTTCGCTTACCATTTCTTTTTTGAATGGAAATCTTAAAGAAGCGGACGTTTCATCAAAAAGCCTAACCCAAGCTGATCTTCCTGTTGCAGATTTTTCTATTAATATTTCTTCTACTAAAGGGTCTAAAATAAAAGGATTTCTTTTTCTTAGAATTTTTAAGTAAGGCATCCATTCCTTAGCTTTTTCACTCAACATCCATTTGTTAAAAACGTCATCGCTTATTTTTGATAATTCAAGTGATACAAATATTAATGAAGAAAAAATATCTGTTACTTCATCTGAAATAGTAGAGTTATATCTAGATATTTCTGGATCTTCCATATTAGTTGCAAAAATTAAATTACTATGAGTTCCAATTTTATAGATTTTTTCGTTTATATTTTGATATTGCTCTATACAATCCACTAAATCATTAGAATTTAAATTTTTTATTTTATCTTTCCAAGATATTAAAAATTCTTTAGAAATTTTTCTTATATTTTTCAAATCTTCTTTTATCTTAGGATCTTTAATATCTTTATAAATCTCTGTGAGATCCCAAATTGGTAATTCATTATTGCTCTTTTTCATTTTTATTTAATCTTCCTTTAAAAATTAATTGGAATTAGAAAAGTTTTATATTCTTGATAATTTCATCTGGATTTTCTTCAGCTAAATAATGCCCTGAATTAATGGCATTACCTCTTAAATCAGAAGAACAATAATTTTGCCAAATAGATAAAGGCTCATACCATTGCTCTAGCTTACCTTTATTTCCCCATAAAACTAATGTGGGAGCTTTTATTTTAATATTATTATCTCTGCTTTTTTTATCATCTATCAAATCAATTGTAGCTGCAGCTCTATAGTCTTCACAAATAGCCTTAATAGTTTCTGGATTTTTAACACAATCTAGGTAATCATTTAATGCAATAGGATCAAAAAAATTCTTATCTTTTTCTTCTCTAGAGGTATGAGCAAAAAACCATTCCTCTGGCGCTTTATTAATAACAGATTCTGGTATAGGACTTCTTTGAGCTAACCAGAACCAATGATAATAACCCATTGCAAATTCCATGTTAGTTCTTTCAAAATGCTCTATAGTTGGTATTATGTCTAACAATATCATTTTTATAACTTTTTCTGGAAAGTCTAATGCTATGCGATGAGCTATTCTAGCACCTCTATCATGAGCAACTATCTGAAATTTATCAAAACCAAGTAGTTCCATAAAATTAATAATATCCAAGGCCATATTTACTTTAGAATAAGTTGAATGGTTATTTGATATTACAGGTTTGAATGATTTACCATAACCAGGAATATCAGGACAAATTACAGTATATTGATTAACTAATTCTGGAGCTACCTTGTGCCACATTGCATGTGTTTGAGGATTCCCATGAAGCATTAGTAACACTGGTCCTTGACCAGCTTTTCTATATCTAATTACTCCTCTTTTAGTGTTAATAGTAGATAATTCAAAATCAGAAAAAAAATTCATAATTATTTGTATTCCTATATAATTATATTGATAATAGTTTACTTACCTTGAAAATAATCTTGCTCATAATTTTAAAATTATTCTTAACGCTTCAAGCTTATATTAAGAAAATTCTATACTTCAATTATTTAAAATCTAACCTTTTATTGTTTTATTTAAAATAAGAAATTTTTACATTTACGGAGTAATTAGAAATAATTTTCAAAGTAAAAAAATACTTTTAATTTGTACAAATTTTTTATAGATAATCAAACAACATAAATTTAAATAATTATACAGCATGTTTAATTCTGATTTTATTTTTACCCACTTTACTACCATGAAGTTCGTTTATTGCAATTTCCCCTTCATGTGCGAGAGCCATTTCAACAAAACCAAAACCTTTGGATATGCCTGTATATTGATCAATAACTAGGGTACAAGATTTTATATCCCCAATTTTTTTAAATAACAAAGCTAATGACTGTTCATCAAAGTTACGTGGTAAGTTAAGTGCGATGAGTTTCATATTAAATACCCTAATTAATTAACTATACCTATTACAACTAATTTGTTTAATCCACTAATAACTATCTAGTGATTTAAGATTACTGTTATAATAAAAATATTTTTAAACTTTACTTTATCTTTAAAAAAGCTTGCAATATAATATGAGATTTTTTATATTTATAATTTTATTAAACCTTTTAGTGAATACATCTGTGTTAAAAGCAGATGAGTTAAGTAAATCTGCCGAAAAATTATTTAATCATTACGGATATGATGATAAAATTAATAATTATGTTAAATCATTATTTTCTTTTGGTAATTCAGATAAAAATGAAAAAATAACCTCTGTTTGTGATAATTCAATAAATAAATGCACAAATAGTATAAATACAACCAATTCTTATAAAAGTTCTTTAAAATTAAAATCTAAAAATAAATTAATTTATAGCTTTAGTAATAGACAGTCTATACAAATAAATCCATCTAATTTTGATAATGAAATTATTTATAAAAGTAATTCTTTTTCATATTTTAAAATTAATAAAGATACTGTCTATTACGGTATTAATTTTGATTTTTAATCATTCTTTAGCATAAAACGTTCAAAAGTTAGGTTACTTAACTAACATTCAATTTCAATAATACACACTAATTTAAGTAAGTGGTTTAGAACACCCTAAATAGATTTGAGAGTGATTGATTAAAAGGACAAATTCCAATCCTTAAATGTAATGATTGGAAAAGATGGAGATTTATCAATTTTTATTAAATTTGATACCATTGAGAGATTTAAAAAATATGAGACAGATTCGGATCAATTTATTAAAGAATTAAAACAAAATTTTTTGTTTAAAGAAAATCAATATGTAGGGTTTTTTGTTTATAATTATGAGACTGAAACCACTTCCTCTGAAATAAAAATAACTTTCCAATAAATTTTTATTTTCTTATACTTTAATTATATTAACATTATTAATTAATTTTGGGGGATATCTTGGAAAAAGAAGAAAAGATAAACGTTATTCTTTCAAAATATATACCTCTCCTTAAAAAAGAATATACAATTCATGAACTTAAAAAAGAACATCTTTTAAAAAACAAGGATCATGACGAATGTTATATTATCAAAAAGGGCACTATATTAGCCAGAGATGAAAAAGGTAAAACTTTTACTTTGGAACCAGGAGCTCCAATTGGTGTTGCTGAGGCTTTAGTTTCTAAACCATATGACCTAAACTACTTTTTAAAAGAAGACGTTACAGTTTTTGCTTTTAAAAGTTCAAATCTACGTAAATCTTTTGCAATCTCTTCATCTTTAACTCGTGGTATGATAAAATATTCCTTAGATAGAGTTTTTCATAATAATAAGAGTAAATCCTATCATCTAATTGATGATGGTTTTTTATCTAAGCAAGAGATTAAATTTCCTATCAAAGATTATAGTAATGATGAAACAATTTTTATGAGAAATCAGAAACCTAAATTTTTCTTTTA
>JAQBXK010000034.1 GCA_027625145.1 Pseudomonadota bacterium | reverse complement strand
TTCAATACTATCAGTTTTTTTAATTAAATATTCTTTATTATTATATATTATAATTTCATTAGCGTCAGCTCTGGCATTATAATTGGAACTCATAACTGAAGCGTATGCTCCAACAGTCCTTATTGCTAATAAATCATTATTATCAACACTTTGAATTTTTCTATCTAAAGCTATAAAATCTCCCGTTTCACAAATAGGACCTACAATATCAGCTGTTATTTTATTATTATAATTAATATTAACAGGCTCTATTTCATGAAAAGCTTCATATAAGGTTGGCCGAATTAAATTATTCATTGCAGCATCAACTATAATAAATTTTTTATCATTGTTTTTCTTATTTCTTATTACTTTTGTCACAAGAATACCTGCCTCAGCAATTAAACTTCTTCCAGGTTCAAAACTAAGATTATAGCCAGAGTTTAAAAATAAATCAGTGACAATTTTTCTGTATTTTGAAAAATCAGGAGGGTTATTATTTTGATAATTGATTCCAATACCGCCTCCAAGATCTAAGCTTGGTACTTGAAAGTTACTTTTTTTTAATTCATCAGCCAAAGTCTTAAGACTAGAATATGCTGTAAAAAAATAATCAAAATCAAAAATTTGTGATCCAATGTGAACGGCTAATCCAACGGGATTTATATAATCTAAGTCATGAAGTCTTTGGTATATTGACTTTACGTTTTCAAAATTAATCCCAAACTTTGTACTCTTTTCCCCTGTAGATATTTTTTTATGTGTATTAGGAGAAATGTCAGGGTTTACTCTAAGACATATATTAGCTGTAATTCTAAGTTTAGATGCTATTCTTTGAATATCATTAAGTTCTTCTTCAGATTCTATATTAAATTGTAAAATATTATTTTTAAGAGCCAATTCAATTTCAGTATTTTCTTTTCCTACTCCTGAAAATATTATTTTTTTTGGAGGAACACCAGCCGCAATACACTTTTTAAATTCTCCAATGGAAACAATGTCTGCTCCACATCCTAATTTTGCAAAATAACTAATTATACTTATAGAATCATTTGCTTTAACAGCGTAATGTATATTTCCTTTTACAGGACTAACTGCATCTAAAAATACTTCATATCTTTGTTTCATTAAGCCGGTATCATATATAAATAATGGAGTGCCATATTTTTTAGCTAAATCACTAATTTTTAAGTCTTGTACGCAGAGTGTTTGATTATGATCTCTATAGAAACCTAGTAAATTCATTTTAATCACTTAATTCATTTTAATAATTTGAGATGGCTTTATAGGATCAGATTTTCTCCCGCAACTTGAAAATGATATGGATATCAATAATACAGAAATAATGATTATAAATTTACTCATAATTTATTAATTTAATCCTTTAAAAATCTTTTTTTTGCTTCTTTAACAGCTTTCATTACGTTTGTAGGGGCTGTTCCTCCGTATGATACTCTACTTGCAACTGAATTCTTAATTTTTAAAACTTCTAATCCACTTTTATCTATGGTCGGTATAATATCTTGCATTTCTTTTAAAGATAGATCTTCAAGATTACAATCTTTTTTCTCCGCTAATAAAACAATTTCACCTGTAATTCTATGAGCATCTCTAAAAGGAATTTTTAATTTAGTAACTAAATAATCAGCTAAATCTGTTGCTGTAGGAAACCCTTTTTGAAGAGCAGATAGCATATTTTTAGGAATGGGCTCTAAACCATTAATCATTCCTTCCATATTTATAACACATAATTTTATTGAGTTTACTGTATCAAAAATGGGCTCTTTATCTTCCTGCATATCTTTTCCATAAGTCATCGGTAGACCTTTTAAAACTGTCATTAAGTTTATTAAATTACCAAAAACTCTTCCAGGCTTTGCTCTTATCAATTCTGCTGCATCAGGATTCCTTTTTTGAGGCATAATACTTGATCCAGTAGTATAGTTTTCAGGTAATTTAATAAAATTAAATCTATCTGATGACCAGATAACTAATTCTTCAGCTAATCTAGATAGATGTATTGCTATTAAAGAAGCGGATGAAATAAATTCTACTGCAAAATCTCTATCAGAAACTGCATCCATAGAGTTTGCAGTAGGTCTATCAAAATCAAGTTTATCAGCGACAAAATGACGATCAATCGGGTAACTTGTGCCAGCTAATGCTGCTGAGCCAAGAGGTAGTTCATTTAACCTTTTTCTACAATCTACTAATCTACTTCTGTCCCTACCTAGCATTTCTACATAAGCAAGAAGATGATGCCCAAATGTAACTGGTTGAGCAACTTGTAGGTGAGTGTACCCAGGCATTAATAAATTATAATGAAGTTCTGCTTTATAGATAAGGGCACTTTGTAGTGATTTAATATCAATTTCAATTTCATCTATTCTTTTTCTTAACCATAATTTTATATCTGTTGCAACTTGATCGTTTCTTGATCGTGCTGTATGAAGTTTTTTCCCTGACTCTCCAATTATATCAATTAATCTTGTCTCGATATTCATATGAATATCTTCTAATTTTATAGAAAAAACGAATTTATTATCTGTTATTTCTTTTTTAATTTGATTAAGACCACTTTTAATTAAAGTGTAATCTTTTTTAGTAATAATTTTTTGGTTAGATAACATTTCTGCATGAACAATTGAGCATTCAATATCTTCAATATAAAGTTTTTTATCAAATTGAATCGATGCATTAAACTCTTCCATTAATTCATTAGAGGATGAAGCAAATCGTCCTCCCCAGATTTTACTATTATTTTTTTTATTAGTATCTTTTTTTGTCATGTATATATCTGTTTTCATTAAAATTTTTAAGTGTCTAAGTACTATAATAGTTTATAGTATTTATTTAAAAGAAATTATAATTTATTTTAAATAAAGGCAAATAATGAAGATGTTTGGAATTAGTAAAAAATATATATCAATGTTTATATTTATTTGGATTATCAGCGGTAATGCTTTAGCTAATGATGTATTGAAAAAAACAGATTTAAATTCAAAGTTTCCAATTATCAAAATAATTAATAATCAAGGCAAACCTTTTACTTTAAAATTCAATAATTTTTCAAAAAAGAATGGGTACGTAATAAATTTTTGGGCAACATGGTGTGTACCTTGTAAAAAAGAATTACCTGATCTTAATTTACTTCACTTAAAGCTTAAACAGCATAAAATTGACGTTATTACAGTTTCAATTGATAATAAAAGAATAGAAGAACAGATGATTTTTTTATCTAACAATGGAGCTTCAGATTTATTAAGTTTTTTTGATAAAAAAATGGCCTTGTATAAAGCATTAAATTTAAGAGGTATTCCAACAACTGTTTTAGTAGACAGAAATGGTTACATAATATCAAAACACGAGGGTATTTTAGAATGGGGAAAGCCAAGAGTTATTAGCAATATTTTGAATTTATTTAATTAACTTTTCTAATTCTGGAACTACTTTAAATAAATCATCTGCAAGCCCGTAATCAGATACTGTAAAAATTGGAGCGTCCTCATCTTTATTGATTGCCACAATTACTTTACTATCTTTCATTCCTGCTAAATGTTGAATTGCTCCTGAGATTCCTACTGCTATGTATAGATTTGGTGCGACCACTTTTCCTGTTTGACCAACTTGCCAGTCATTGGGAACATATCCTGCATCTACGGCAGCTCTACTTGCGCCCATAGCTGCACCTAGTTTGTCGGCAAGTTTTTCAAGAATTTGAAAGTTTTCAGTTGATCCAAGGCCTCTTCCACCAGAAACCACAATATCTGCAGCTGTTAATTCAGGGCGTTCATTTCTTGAAAGCTCTGAGCTAATATATTTAGTTAAATTAGTCTTTTCACAAGATAAAATCTCTATTTTTATAGCTTCTTTTTTACCAAAAATTGCTTTTTCAAAAGCTGTTGTTCTAACCGTTATAACTTTACATATGTCGCTACTTCTTAACGTTGCAATAGCATTTCCTGCATATATAGGTCTTTTAAAAGTATTATGATCAATTATTTCTATAATATCTGGAATTATCATTACATCCAAGAGAGCAGCTAAACGAGGTGCAGTATTTTTTCCATTAGCTGTGTTTGCAAAGAGTATGTGAGTATAATCTTTAGATACTGATTGAATAAGAGTAGAAATATTTTCTGCTAAAGGGTTTTCGTAAACTTTATCATTACAAAATAATATTTTATTTAAACCTTCGATTTTATTTCCACTATCAATAACATCTTGGCAATCATGTCCTATTACAAAAAGGTCAACTGTACCAATTTGTTTTGCTGCATTTATAGTATTTAAGGTTGCAGGCAATATTTCATCATTATTATGTTCTGCAATTACTAAAACATTCATGTTTAATACCCTTTATAATTTTATATAACTTTTGCTTCATTTTGTAACTTATCAAACAGTTCTTTTACTGTTTTAACCATTATGCCGGCCTCTCTTTTTGAAGGTTCTTCAACCTTTAAGGTTTCTAATTTTTGTGTAATATCTATTTTGAGATCATCTATTTTGATTTCATTAATTGTTTTTTTCTTTGCTTTCATAATATTAGGTAGACTAGCATATCTTGGTTCATTTAATCTTAAGTCAGTAGTTATAACAGCTGGCAAAGTAATTTCTATGTTTTCAGTTCCACCATCAACTTCACGGCTTACCTTTGCTATTTTATCAGTAATTTCAACTTTACTTGCAAAAGTAGCTTGTGGCCAATTTAATAGAGCTGAGATCATTTGGCCCGTAGCATTCATGTCATCGTCAATAGCTTGTTTGCCTAATATCATTAAATCAATATTTTCTTTTTTAGCTATAGAGGCAATAATTTTAGCAACCGTTAAAGGTTCTAAAGTATCTTTAACTTCAACAAATATTCCTGAATCAGCTCCCATTGCAAGAGCGTTTCTAATTGTCTCTTGAACTTGAGTAACGCCTATTGAAATAGCTATTACTTCTGATGCAATTCCTTTTTCTTTAAGTCTTAATGCTTCTTCTACTGCAATTTCATCAAAAGGATTCATAGACATTTTGACATTATCTAATTCTATGCCAGATTGATCGTTTTTAACTCTAACTTTAACATTATAATCCACAACTCTTTTAACAGGAACAAGAATTTTCAAGTTAAACTCCTTTAATATAACTTTTGTATTTTAATTTACTTTTGATTTAAACCAGGTATCCATAAAACATCATTTTTTCCGTTTTCATTCATAACGCGACATAAAACAAAGAGCAAGTCAGATAATCTATTTAAATAAATTAGAGATTGATTATTAATCATCTCATTATGAGCTAATGATGAAACTATTCTCTCTGCTCTTCTTGCAATTGTTCTAGCTAAATGCAACCAAGCCGAAGCCTCAGAGCCACCTGGTAAAATAAAAGAATTTAGTGGATTTAAATTATTATTGTATTCATCAATTTTCTTTTCAAGAAGTATAATTTGGTTTTCTTTAATTCTAAGAGGAGGGTATTTAGATTTTTTGTCAGATATTGGAGTAGACAAATCAGCTCCTAAATCAAACAAATCATTTTGAATATCTCTAATTAGTTTTTGTATATCTTCATTCTGATTACTTTTTTCTATATAAAAATATACTAAACCTAAAGTTGAGTTTAATTCATCTACTGTTCCATATGCCTCAGGCCTTAAAGAGTGTTTTGAAACTCTGCTACCATCAGTAAGTCCTGTTGTTCCATCATCTCCGGTTCGTGTGTATATTTTGTTAATTTTAACCATTTGTATACCTTTTGTACAATAATAGACAAACAAAAATAAGGATTGCTATTGCTTGAAAAACAATACGGTATCTCATTATCATATTGCTTTTAGATTTATTATATTCTCCACCTCTTGCCATAGTTATTAGGCCCCAAGCAAGAATGGCTAAAACTGTAAATAAAGAAATGAATAGCGTAATATTATACCAATCCATTACTACATATTTTCCAGTATATTGATAAAGGGATCATTTTTATTAAGAAATGCAGCTTTAAGAGTGTTGTGCATTAAACACGCAATTGTCATAGGACCTACGCCACCAGGAACGGGAGTTATTTTATCAACAATATCAAATACTTTATTATAATTAACATCACCAACTAACTTTGATTTATTATTTTTTAAAGAAAGATCGTTTTGTTCTATTCTATTAATCCCAACGTCAATAATAACTGCATTTTTTTTGATATGCTCTTCATTTATCATTTCAGGCTTACCTATAGCAGCAATTAATATGTCTGCTTTTTTACAAGTTTCAATAAGGTTTATTGTTTTTGAATGAGCTATAGTTACTGTACAGTTTGAAGATAATAATAAAGATGCCATAGGTTTGCCAACAATATTTGACCTTCCTATGATAACAGCATTTTTACCATTTAAATCAGGTATTTCTTTTTTTAACATATAAAAACAACCAAGGGGTGTGCATGGTATAAAACTAGGATTGCCTATAAAGAGGTTACCAAAGTTGGTTGGATGAAATCCATCAACATCTTTTTCTGGATTAATAGTTTGTATTACTAATTTTTCAGATATGTGTTTTGGAAGAGGGAGCTGAACTAAAATTCCATGAACATCAGGGTTATTATTTAATTCAGCAATTTTATCCAAAAGTATATTTTCAGATACTTCGTTAGATAAAGTTATTTTGAGAGAATCTATGTTATTTTTATTAGCGGTTGTTATTTTATTTCTTACATAAACTTCACTTGCAGGATCGTTCCCTATTAAAACAACAGCTAAAGTAGGCTTTTTACTATACTTTTTAATATACTCAACACTTAGTGGGTAAATTTTCTTGAGAAGATTGTCTGCATGAATTTTCCCGTTTATAATTTTATCATTTGTTTCCATAAATTATTATTATAATCCTAATCTAAAGTCATTCAATAAATTTTTTAAAAAGCTTAATAAAAGAATGACAATAACAGGTGATAAATCCATGCTACCAATCATTGGAATATATCGTCTAATCTTACCTAACACAGGTTCATGAATACTTAAAAGTGCACGAAAAACCGTGCTTATCAATTTGTTGTGGCTATTAATCAACTGAAATTGGATTAACAGTCCCATAATTACATATGCAAATAATGTATATAAATAGAGAGATATAATTTCATTTATCAATATTAATAGAGCATTCATTTTTTCTAATTTTCTTAATTTTTAATTAATTCTTATATTTTAAATAGTGTTTAAAAATAATTTTACTATAGTTAAATTCAAATGTTTGTCTATTATATATTCTGATATCTATGATGCAAAATTTAACAGGTTTTCTATAATGCAAAACATTAAAAGTAAAAGAAATTTCTATAAATCATTCTTTAATTTTTTTTTTCTAATCTTTATTTATTGTAATCCTACCTTTGCTTTAGAAAACAAATCTCAATCTATAGAAAATAATATAAAAATTAATGATAATTGGAGAACAGTATTAAATAAAGCTTCAGGCGAAACCATTTTTTTCCATGCATGGGGTGGTGCGAAAAATATTAATTCTTATATAAAATGGGCTTCTAAAGAGGTAATGCAGAGATACAATATTAAAGTTAATCATGTAAAAATTTCTGATACATCTAATGTTGTCGCTCGAATATTATCTGAGAAAACGGCTGGAAAGCATGAAAATGGTGCTGTCGACTTAATTTGGATTAACGGTGAAAACTTTTCTTTTATGCAAAAACATAAACTACTTTTTAAAGATAATTGGATAATGAATTTACCCGAGACTAATAATATGGATTTTACAAGTAATCCTAGTTTACTTAACGACTTTGGAGTACCAACAAATGGAATGGAGATGCCATGGGGCGTATCTCAATTAAACTTTTATTATGATAGTAAATATTTAAAATATCCTCCTAAATCGGCGATAGAACTAAAAAAATACATCATTAATAATAAAGGTAGATTTACATTTCCACAACCCCCAGATTTTGTAGGTACAAGTTTCTTAAAACAAGTTTTAATTGAATTAATTGAAGATAAATCTATTTTAAAATCAACTTATGTTAAAGACAGGCATGAAGATTTATTAACTCCTTTATGGGCGTGGTTAAATGATGTAACCCCATTTCTTTGGAGAAAGGGAATAAATTATCCAACAAATTATATGTCATTAACACAATTGGTTGCTGATAGAGAAATTGATATTGGAATGGCGTTTAATATTGCACATGCATCGAATGCTATTTCAGAGGGAAGATTACCTAAAACTATTCGAGGGTATATTCATAAAAAAGGTACTTTAGCCAATGTACATTTTTTATCAATACCATATAATTCTTCTAAAAAAGCTGCTTCACAGGTTTTTATAAATTTTTTAATTTCTCCTGAAGCACAAATAAGAAAACAAAACAAAGATATTTGGGGAGACCCAAGTGTGTTATCCATGAATAAAATGCTTCCAGAGTGGAAAAATAAATTTAAAAACCTTTCTAAAGGAATAGCAACATTGAGCAACGAAGAATTACAACTTAAACTTGAAGAGCCCCATCCTTCTTGGGTAAAAGTGATTGAAAGTAAATGGATAGAAAAATTTGGCTCAAGTAAGTAATTATTGAATGAAAATAAAATATTATAATAGATTGTTAAAGTTTATTTTATGTTTATTTGCTTTAATTATTTTGTCTCCAACATTTATTGGGTTTTTAGGAGTTCTTTTCCCAGCTTTTGGATACTTTCCTGCTCTAGGAGGCAATTATTTTTCGTTGAACTTCTTTAATGATTTATTTTTAATTCCAGGAATAAAAAAATCATTACTGTTATCTCTTTTTACAGGCTTTTTTTCAACCCTCTTAGCCTTATTTTTTTCTCAGTTAATTCTTTTATATATTTTTAATACCAAAATTTTTTATTACCTTAAAATTATAATATCACCCCTAGTAGCTTTGCCTCATATTACAATGGCCGTAGGTTTGCTTTTTTTACTGTCACCAAGTGGTTTTATTGTTAGAGCATTATCTCCAAGGTTAACTGGTTATGATAGACCTCCAGACTTTTATCTTATTCCTGATGAATTTGGATTAAGTTTGATTTTAGGTTTAGTGCTGAAAGAAATCCCATTTTTTTTATTAACTTCCATTTCAGCACTAGAGCAGTTTCCAGCAAAAAAACTATTTAACGTTGGAAAATCTTTGCAACATTCTAATTTTTCAACATGGTGTCTAATAATTTTTCCTAATTTATATAATAAAATTAGATTAGTTATATTTATTGTTATAGCCTTTACTTCTTCGGTTATAGATATGGCTTTAGTATTATCTCCATCAACTCCATCAACATTATCCATTAGGATATTACAATTTTATCAATCAACAGAAATCAATTCTATTTTTATTGCGTCTAATTTAGCTTTAGTTCAAGTAATAATTATAATTATTCTTATGCTAATTTGGAAATTGATAGAAATGATTATAAAAAACGATTATTTTTTCTTATTTTCAATAAAATTTTTGCCTCGTAAAAATTATTTTTTAGAAAAATATTTATTTAGTTTAGCTGTATTTTTAATATTCTTGTCAATATTAGGTATAATCAACTCATTCTTTTGGGGAATAGGTAATAATTGGTATTTTCCAAATGTATATCCTGAAACGTATACTTTAAATCATATCATAAGCTTTTTTAATGAAAATAAAGCTATAATATTTAACTCTTTATCTATAGCTTTGATTGTTTCTATTTTATCAATTTTTATAATTATAATCTGGATAGAATCTTGTGATTATTTAAGTATTAATAAACCTTATTTAGAGTTTCTAATATTCATCCCATTATTTATTCCGCAGATTTCGTTATTAATAGGCCTTCAAACTTTTTTAATTAAAGTAGGTTTCCAAAATTATCTGGCTTCATTGATTTTTATAGAAATTCTATATGTTATCCCATATTGTTTGATATTATTAGGGCCAGCATTAAGGGGAATAAATAAAGATTTTGTATCTATAGGGGCAAGTTTAGGTAAGACAAGAATTCAAATATTATTCTTAATAAAAATACCTTTGATTGTATCTACGTTGTTAACTTCTTTTGCAATTGGCATCATTATTTCTTTATCATTATACACACCTGTTTATTTTATTGGGGCGGGGAGAATAACAACTCTTACAGTTGAAACTTTAAATTTAGCGACAAGTGGTTTAAGAGAGGATCTTGGTGTAGCAACTGTTTTTCAGATAATTATTCCTATTTTTATACTTTTAATAGTAGCTTATCTTAATAAGAAATTTACTAAATGGATTTTTTAAAATTATTTACATTGCTTGAAAAGCTAACTTAAATCTTTTATAGAACGATCATATAACTTTTTAGGAGAATATTTTGTCAAACAGATCAGCCTTCAAGGATAAAAAAATTGCTATCATGGTTGCAAGTGGTTTTAATGAAGAACAATTTTTGATTATCCAAAAAACATTGTTAGCAGCTGAAGCCTCTTATACAATTATTTCAAGAGATATAGGCACTACAAATGGTTGGGCTTCGAATCAATGGGGGTTATCTTATCCAGTTGATCAATCTCTCTCAGAAACTCTAGCAATTGATTATGATGCTCTGATTGTTCCTGGAGGGTCCAATCAAATTGACACATTAAGTAATGATCTTCATGCCAGAAGAATTTTAAGAGCATTTTTGAGAGAGCATGAGCCAGTTGCTTTGGCTGGAATTTCAACAATGTTGTTAACTACTATTGACGCTGCAAAAGATAGAAAGATAGCCGCATCAGATGCTGATAGCGCATTATTAATAGCAGCAGGCGCTGAAATAATTGATCAACCTACAGTTAGAGATAAAAACTTAATAACTGCAACTAGTGGTGAGGCAGGTATTTCTGAGCTTTTAGATATGTTAGCTCAAGCAATTGAAGAAACTAAAAATAATTAGAGAGTTATTTTGATAAAAAAAAAATCTATTAATAGAATTAGTCCTTGCATTGGAATATGCGTTTTGGATATTGATACTGACTTATGTATTGGTTGCTTAAGATCTAGTAAAGAAATTGCTATTTGGTCCCAAATCGATGATAAAAAAGCGAGACATATTATGAAAGAGATAAAAAATAGAAATATTAATAAAAATTTATCAATTTAAAAATCATAGGAATTTACAAAAATGCATAAATATAGAACTCACAAGTGTAACCAGCTTAGATATGAAGACGTTAAAGAAACTGTTAGATTATCAGGCTGGGTTCATAGGAAACGAGATCATGGACAACTAATATTTATAGATTTAAGAGATCATTATGGCCTCACTCAAGTTGTTGTAGATTCTTCAAATACATATTTTCCAATTGTAGAAAATATTTCTCTCGAAAGTGTGATAACTATTACTGGAACGGTTGTTAAAAGATCAGATGAAACAATTAATAAAAATTTGCCAACAGGAGAAATTGAAGTAAATTTATCTGAATTAGATATAATCTCAAAAGCAGAAAATTTGCCGTTACAAGTTAATTCTGAAGAAGATTATGGCGAAGAAACCAGAATGAAATTTAGATATCTTGATTTAAGAAGAAATAGACCGCATTCAAACATAGTTCTAAGATCTAACGTAATACAGACTATTAGAAATAAAATGGTAGATTTAGGTTTTATTGAATTTCAAACACCTATTTTAACAGCCTCAAGCCCTGAAGGAGCAAGAGATTTTTTGGTTCCATCAAGATTGAATAAAGGCAAATTTTATGCTTTGCCACAAGCACCTCAACAATTTAAACAGCTTATTATGGTTTCTGGTTTTGATAAATATTTCCAGATAGCTCCTTGTTTTAGAGATGAAGATAGTAGAGCCGACAGATCTCCAGGTGAGTTCTATCAATTAGACCTAGAGATGTCATACGTTGAACAAGAAGATGTTTTTGAAGTAGTTGAACCAGTTATTAGAGAAGTTTTCGAAACGTTCTCCTCAAAAAAAATAGATAAAATTTTTCCTACAATTACCTATGCAGAGTCAATGTTAAAATATGGTAATGATAAACCTGATCTAAGGTTTAAATTAGAAATTAAAGATGTTACTGAAATTTTTAAAGGTTCAGGATTTAGTATATTTGCTAATTCTATTGAAAAAGGTTCAGTGGTTAGAGCTATTCCTGGTCCTGGATGCGGATCAAGGTCTGTTGCTGACAGAATGAATAGCTGGGCTCAGTCTGAAGGCGCTCCGGGAATGGGTTATATAATTTATAATGAAAATACTGCAAAAGGACCTGTAGCTAATGCTTTAGGGATAGAAGAAGCTATGAGTATGAAAGAGTTATTTCATTTAAAAGATGGTGATGCCTTATTTTTTTCATGTTCAACGGAAATTGAAGCTGCGAATTTAGCTGGAAAGGCGCGAGTAAAGATTGCAACAGATCAAAAGTTAATTGAAGAAGATGTTTTTAAATTCTGCTGGATAGTCGATTATCCTATGTTTGAAAAAGATAATAATACAGGTAAAATTGAGTTTTCACATAATCCTTTTTCTATGCCTCAGGGTGGAATGGAGGCTTTAGAAACAAAAGATCCTCTTGAGATATTAGCATATCAATATGATTTAGTGTGTAATGGTATAGAGTTGTCTTCAGGAGCCATAAGAAACCATGTTCCAGAAATTATGTATAAAGCCTTTGAAATTGCTGGCCATAAACCTGAAGTTGTAGATAATAAATTTCCTGGATTAATAAGCGCTTTTAAATTTGGAGCGCCTCCTCATGGAGGAATAGCTCCAGGTATAGATAGAATAGTAATGCTATTAGCTGATGAACCAAATATACGTGAAGTAATTTTATTCCCGATGACAGGCAAGGCTGAAGACTTAATGATGAATGCACCAAGTTATGTTAATGAATTGCAGCTTAAAGAACTTGGAATCAAATTAGATAATAAAATTAAAATCAATTAGTTACTGTTTCAATAAGTATATTCTATGTATGCTAAATGTTAAAATTAAAAATAAGATAAGGGCGCCTGCTTGGTGAAGAACGCCTAAATGTATTGGGACCATCTTTATTAAAGTAATAATGCCTAAAAAGAATTGTGCAGATACCGCAATTCCCATTAACAAGATAATTCTTTTCATTTTTATATCATTTTTATAGTTATAATTCTTAAAACCAAAAATTAAAATATTAACCAAGGTAAATAGAGCTAAGTGTCTGTGATGAAATTGAGCAGATGCAGGGTTTTCAAAAGGATCTAGTAAATTATATTCACCATAATTTTCTGGAATAAAACCTTCTCCCATAAAAGGATATTCATTATATAATAATCCTGCGTCCATTCCTGCAACAAAAGCTCCGGCAATAATTGTAACTGAGAGTAAAGCTAAAGTAAAAAAATTATAATTAAGCTTCATTTTTACTGAACCTTCTTGCAAATCAAGAAATGTCCAAGTTAAAAGAAATAGTATTAAAAAAGCATTAGATAAATGTATGGCTAATCGATATTGAGAAACAGTCGGATCATTAACTAACCCTGACTTTACCATCCACCAACCTATTAAACCTTGAATTCCACCAAGAAATAAAATAAAAATTGTTCTTTTCAATAGAAATTTAGGAAAAGTTTTAACAGCTATAAAAAAGATAAATGGGATAATAAATATAATTCCAATTAATCTTCCCCATAATCTATGAAAATATTCCCAAAAGAAAATATTTTTAAAACTAGATAAATCCATTCCATTGTTTATAAGAATATATTCTGGTGACTTCATATATAGATTAAAAATCCTATTCCATTCAGTATCATTCAGTGGAGGAAGAAATCCCCATAAAGGTCTCCATTCTACCATTGACAGACCAGATTCTGTTAATCTTGTTATCCCTCCTATGCTAATCATAAGACCTACCATGATTATCATAGTGATAAGCCAATAGGAAATAAATGGCGATGACGTAAAATTAGCTTTATTATGCATAATACTGTGGTTATTTAATTTTTTATTCATAGCTAATAAATGATATATAATTTAAAAAAAACAATCTTTTTAATATTTTTTTTATTTAATCTTGAAAGATGATATTTTTTTCCTATTTAAGTCTCATCAGTAATAATAATATTATTGTTAATAAATTAACTTAATTAATTAGGGAGATACGGCATGAAGTTTAGGCCACTTCACGATCGAGTTGTTGTAGAACGTCTCGAAGCAGAAGAAAAAACTGCAAGTGGAATTATTATTCCAGATTCAGCACAAGAAAAACCAATGCAAGGAAAGATCGTTGCTGCAGGTTCAGGAGCACGTGACGAAACAGGAAAAATTCAACCTTTAGATGTAAAAGAAGGTGATGTTGTTTTGTTTGGAAAATGGTCCGGCACAGAGGTTAAGCTTGATGGAAAAGATCTATTGATCATGAAAGAAAGCGATATTATGGGAATTATGGGTTAATTTTAATCTATTAAATAAATAATTGAATTATAATTTGAAAGGACGAAAAAATGGCTGCTAAAGAAGTCAAATTTGGTGCAGATGCTCGAGCAAGAATGTTAGAAGGAATTGACATTTTAGCTGAGGCTGTAAAAGTTACTTTAGGACCAAAAGGTAGAAATGTTGTTATTGATAAAGCCTTTGGATCTCCAAGAATAACTAAAGATGGTGTAACTGTTGCTAAGGAAATTGAGCTTAAAGATAAGTTTCAAAATATGGGCGCTCAAATGGTTAGAGAAGTCGCATCTAAAGCTAATGAAGTAGCTGGTGATGGAACTACTACAGCTACTGTGCTAGCTCAAGCTATTGTTAGAGAAGGCTCAAAAGCAGTTGCTGCTGGTTTAAATCCAATGGATTTAAAAAGAGGCATTGATTTAGCTGTAGAAGCTGTGGTTGCTGATTTGGAATCACGTACAAGTAAAATATCTACTAATGCAGAAGTAGCTCAAGTAGGAACACTATCTGCTAATGGTGAAAAAGAAATTGGTGATATGATTGCAAAAGCTATGGATAAAGTAGGTAACGAAGGCGTTATTACTGTTGAAGAAGCTAAAACTCTTGTAACTGAATTAGAAGTTGTTGAAGGTATGCAATTTGATAGAGGTTATTTATCTCCATATTTCATTACTGATGCAGAAAAAATGAAAGTCGTTATGGACGATCCTTATATTCTATTATTTGAGAAAAAGTTAGCAAATCTTCAAGAAATGCTTCCTGTTCTTGAAAAGGTAGTTCAGTCTGGTAAACCTCTTTTAATAATAGCTGAAGATGTTGAAGGTGAAGCTTTAGCAACATTAGTTGTTAATAAATTAAGAGGTGGTTTAAAAATTGCTGCAGTTAAAGCTCCTGGTTTTGGTGATAGAAGAAAAGCCATGCTAGAAGATATCGCAATTTTGACTAAAGGTGATTTAATATCAGAAGATTTAGGTATCAAATTAGATAACGTAACTCTTGAGATGTTAGGAACAGCTAAACGTGTTGAAATAACAAAGGAAGATACAACTATAATTGATGGTGCTGGTTCAAAAGAAGACATCGCTGCAAGATGTAATCAAATTAGAGCTCAGGTAGAAGAAACAACATCTGATTATGATAAAGAAAAACTTCAAGAGCGTCTTGCTAAATTAGCAGGCGGTGTAGCTGTAATAAAAGTTGGTGGAGCTACAGAGATTGAAGTTAAAGATCGTAAAGATCGTGTTGACGATGCTATGCATGCAACTAGGGCTGCCGTTGAAGAAGGCATTGTTCCTGGAGGCGGTGTAGTTTTTGTTAAGGCTATTCCTTGCTTAGACAAAGTTAAGTATGATAACCCTGATCAAAAAATGGGTATTGACATTATTAGAAGAGCTCTAAAGGCGCCTGCAAAACAAATAGCAGATAACGCTGGACAAGATGGAGCAGTAATTGTTGGTAAACTTTTAGAATCAACAGATAATAACTTTGGATTTAATGCTCAAACTAATAAATTTGAGGATTTAATTAAAGCTGGAGTAATTGATCCTACTAAAGTTGTGAGATCAGCTCTGCAAAATGCAGCATCTGTTGCTGGCCTATTAATTACTACGGAAGCTATGGTTGCAGACAGACCTGAGCCTGCTTCTGGTTCAGGCGGCGGCGGAATGCCAGACATGGGCGGCATGGGCGGCATGGGCGGCATGGGCGGCATGATGTAAACCAAACCCCTCAATATCAAGAAGTATCAAAAAAGCTCGTAAGCTCAATGTTTACGGGCTTTTTTATTATCTGTTACTATATATTAGTTGCATAACGGAGCATAAAATAGCATTATAAGAGGTACATATACTGGTCTATGGTGACGGCAAGTAAAGCAAAATTAGCATTTATTGTTGTCTTGATATACCAAAATCACAACAAAAGGTGTCAGTTAATGAAGCTTAAAGCCTTACAAGTAAAACATTTAAAGCATAATGGTATATCAAATAAAGTTGAACCAATATCAGATGGAAACGGCTTGTTTTTACTCGTTCACCCAACACATTCAAAAACTTGGCAACTCCGTTATACATTTTCAGATAAGAGAACAAATATAAAAGTAGGTAACTATCCTGCGCTCACCCTTGAGGATGCTCGTAAGCATGCAGCCATCATTCGTACTCAAATTGCCAACGGCATTGATCCCAAAGAAAAAAATAAAGAAAAAACTAAACAGCTCTTTGAACCACTAGCTTTGGAGTGGTGGCAAGATAATAAATCAACATGGAGTGATGAACATGCTCTTAAAGTGAGAAAATGGCTACTAAACGACATATTTCCTCATATTGGTAAATTTAAGATTGCTGATATTGATCATGGGCATATTGCAGACATCATGCTTGGAATTGAAAAATCAGGGCGACCGAGCGCAGCATCACCTACCCTTAGTGTGTTAAGCCGTATTTTTGGTCGTGCCTTAGTTCGTAAGTATACCAACATAAATCCTGCGCAAGGCTTCCCCCTTAAAGATGTAATTAAACCACTTGCTAAAATACAACACAGATCAGCAATCACAGAGCCAAAACAATTAGGGCAGCTAATGCGAGATATAGAATGTTGGGAACGTGGTGCATTCAGTACGGTTCAATCGTTACGTCTTATCCCGTATATCTTTTTAAGACCCAAAGAAATAAGACTCCTACGGTGGGAATATATTGACTTCGATTCAGGTTTTATACGTATCCCAGATTCAGAAATGAAAAAAAATCGCGATCACATTGTTCCGATGGCTAAGCAAGTAATACAACAACTTAAAGATGTGCAGATCATTACGGGATACAGTTCTTTTGTTTTTCCATCCAGTCGTAATAGCGAGTTACCCATGAGTAAAAATGTAATTACCAATTCATTAAGAAAAATGGGCTATGGTGCAGATGTGATGTGCGGGCATGGTTTCAGAAGCACAGCTTCAACTTTACTACATGAGCAAAACTGGCAACATGAAGTAATCGAAACTCAACTTGCTCATTTAACAGGAAGCATGTCGTCAAGAGCCTACAATCGATCAATGTATCTATCAGAACGTATAAAAATGATGACTGCTTGGGCAGATTATCTTGATGCCTTAAAAGGCAATGTAAATATTATTGCAATAGGAAAAATAGCATGAACAGTAAAAACAAAGAAGAGGAGATGTATAAGATAGCTAGGAATATCTGGAACGATCAAAATTTTATGAAAACAATGATGGTTGATATTCAAGAAAAAACTATCACGCAAGGTAAAGAGGAAGAAGATGCTCAATTTCTCTACGAAAGATTAGAAATGGCTGCACATGATCCTGATACAAACGATTATGATGCGTTAATTTTAACATCAGCATTACACCTTCGAGATAATCACAGATTACCGGCGTTTCTTTCAACTTTTGTCGCAGACGTATTAGAAGGAAAGAGACAAAAACCAATTAAAAGAGGTGTTGATAAATATAAAAACTTTGAAAGGAACGGGAAAATACGCCATATAATAGAAATTCTGAATAAGGAATTGGGACTACCTAAATACAATAATAATGAGCTTAACAATAAAACAACAGCTGCTGATATCGCAGTCGAGATATCCGGCTTATCCCTCAATACAATCATAAACATCATCAAGGGGTAACATTAATGATGTTATTTTACCCCAAGAATTTAATCGTAGATTAGGATTTAATTGTCACAACATGAATCATTTATGATCAGTTGGAGGCAATACAATGAAAAAATACATACGAGCAAAATCTCTTGCAGAAGCTTTAAATATCAGCCAATGCACAATTTGGCGTTATGCAGCCGCAGGAATTATCCCACAACCAATACGCCCTACAAAAAGAACAAGTCTATTCGATGTTGATGCTACATTTGAAGCATTAGAAAAAATTAACACTGATACCAAAAACAATAAAAAACCAATGCAATGAAAGTATATATTCTTATCGCCAAAAGAGATCAAATCCTTTATCGAGGCAGTTTCTTCGGTTGTATTAATTATCAATCTATAGAACCTCGTAGAGTCGCTGTAATGCGTGCAGGCGAGAGTGCCGGCAAAGTTATTGCTGAGATTCTGGAAGAAGGAAAAATAAACACTGTAAGCAGTATAACGCTAGTTGATGCTAGGCACTTTTACTGATGGCTAGAAAGCAAAAGATGAAGCAACCTTTCGATAGGAAAGATGGAATATTAGTGTTTCCAATTTCAGTTATCAAATCTAAAAACTATCAAACGATGTATCCGTATTCAAGAATATTAATGATGTTTCTACAAGTACATTGGCGCGCATATAAGCCAGTTGACTTTAGCACCAGAGAGGCGGCAGAACTTTTAAACTGTAACCACAAGACTGCTATGAGAGCATTTAATGTACTTGAAAAACGAGGCTTTATTGTGAAAGTTGCAGAGTCTATATTTAACAACAGGACTCAAAGCAAATCAAGATCGTGGCGTTTAACATGGTTGCCGTTTGAAGATATGCAACCGACTAAAGAGTGGCAGCAATGGACAGAGTAAAATTAACTCTACCGGTCCATATTATGGAGTTGGAAAGCCTTCACAGATCCATATTTTACACCTGTGGCTTATTTATTAACCAAGTACAGATCCGTTTAATGGATCATTGGCTTATATTAATCAATGACTTACATATTTCTCACAAGTCCATTAAATGGATCACACCTATACATACCATTACACCTATTAAGAAGTAGACATAAATAGTAAACAACCATAAGGAATGAATATGAATACTGAGCTAATAATAATTGCAGATGATATTAATAAACAACATCAACTTTCTATTAAATCAGCTAAAACAGCTATTGAATATGCTCACAAAACTGGAGAGTTACTAACTGAAGCAAAATTGTATGTTAAACATGGCGAATGGAATGATTGGATATTAAATAACTGTCAATTTTCTACTAGGACAGCAAGAGCTTACATGCAACTTTCAAAACGGCAGTTGTCTGCCGATTTAACAATTGATCAAACACTGGCTTTAATGGTAACACCTAAAGTAAGAGATACTGCAAGATCAGGACAAGCTATGTTTTCATTAGCAGCAGGACTAACGGCAGGAGCTAGTGCACTATCTAATCAAGATGTAGGTGCATTAGGGTCATTACCTAACGATGGCACTTAATTTATTTGTGCACCAATTAAACCACCAATTAAAGGTGGAACTACAATCATAAATAAATCCTTGGTATTTTTGTAATCAAAGTCATTAGTAGTTTGACAAGAAGATAGACTAACTACCATGCTTAAAATTATAAATACCTTATTCATTTTGCTTATCCTCTTTACGACATTCGTCACATATTGCTCTGATTTCAACACATTTTTCTGAAACAACTCTTTCAACTTCATAAGGATTGATGTCTGAGTAACCTAAGTGATTTGCGAATTTTTCTGTTATTGTATTCAATGTAGTCTCCATTTTTTGTTGTTCGTTGATCTTATTTAAAGATATTAATAAATTTAATAAGCTAATGAAAGAAAGAACAACCAAAGACTTTCCAGGCGTTGAAGATGTAGATGGTACTAGAGAGTTTCTAAATGCAGATGGTGCTGGTAAATATAGAATAATATTTAATAAGACAATGGAAATGCCTACATTCCAAAAAGCTGGGTTCCCAGATATAGCTTCAGCTAGAGCAGCGACAAATGTTGATAGTATGTTTGGTATGGGAACAGGAGATGCTACAGGAAGAATGATAGCAGAGTTAGATTTAGAAAAGCCTATATCTGATGTTTCAAATCATTCAACATATAAATATAGTTTGGCTAGAAAAGAAGGAACACCAATTTATAGAGCAGCTAATGAAAGAGGTGTGTTTGTAGATATACCTCGTTCTATGTTATTTGATGATTTTATAAAGGCAAGACGAGAAGGTGGATTTCCAGAAGGATCAGATAATAGATCAATGTCTATGCAGTTGGGAACACAATCAGGTGCTTCTGATGAGTTACTTAGATATTTAAGTGATCAACGTAGAGGCTACCCATTTAATAATTAATAAGGAATGTTAGGATATTTAGTTTTGTCTATACCAAATTCCATACATAATATTGTATCTAACAACTCTAATTCTAGCTCTTGTTCTTTAGTTAGTTCTATTCCATGTTGTTCATACAAAGGTCTAATAAAATCTGTAATCTGTTTATTGACTATGGCTCTAAGATCATGTGGGTCTTCCATAATATCTTTTTGTGCATTGTTAATATTTTACAGTAAAATAAAACAAGAGATAAGTCAACCCAATATAAGGAGCTAACATGGCTAAACCACCTGGATTATACGCTAACATTAATGCTAAGAAAAAAAGGATTGCTGCAGGTAGTGGTGAGAAGATGAAGAAAAAAGGTGACAAAGGTGCACCAGCAAAAGGTATATTTGCAAAAATAGCGAAGCAAGAAAAGAAGAAAAAGAAAACAAAAGCAAAGGCATAATCATGGCTAAAGGCGTAAAACATTACTTTAAAAATGGAACTGAACATAAAGGAGCTACACATAAAGATGCTAAAGGCAAAGTTATGTCTGGTAAAACCCACACAACATCTAGTAAGTTTCTAGTTCATTTCAAAGATTTATCTAAAACAGCCAAAGGCAAAATAAAGTAATGGCTACCTTTAAAGGCAAAAAAGTTACACTAAACAATCCTAGACGTATCGCTAAAGGCGAAACAAGCTATGGTAAGAAGAAGTCTGTGGTTTATGTGAGTGATGGTGACAAAGTAAAGCGTGTGACCTTTGGTGACCCTAATATGAAGATTAAGAAGGCACAAAAAAGTAATAGAAAGAGCTTTAGAGCTAGACATAACTGTGACACACCTGGACCAAAGACAAAGGCTAGGTATTGGTCATGTAGGGCTTGGTGATATGGCAAACCCTATAACAAAAATATTAACGAATGTAGTAGACACTCTTGGAAACAAGATAGGTGCTTTGCCAAGTAGTAATCTTAATGATCTAAGAAAAGGTGAGGAGTAAACATGGCAAGTGCTAAAGTAAAAAAAGTTGCAAACGCAGAGATAAGAGCAGCCAAGAAATTTCTTGAAA
>JAQBXK010000033.1 GCA_027625145.1 Pseudomonadota bacterium | reverse complement strand
TTTTTAAAGCTTTATTTTTTTTATTATATTAATTCCATGTAAATTAATTTTTTTTCTTAAAGTGTTTCTATTTAATCCTAAGCAATAAGAAGCTTTAATTTGATTGCCTCTATATAAATTTAAAGTTGATTCAATTAAAGGTTTTTCAATTTTTGATATAATCTCATTATATAAATTAGTGATATCTAGATTTTTATCTAAACCTTTAAAATAATTTTTTATATATTTATTTAACAAAAAGTCTATGTCTTGATTATCTTGCTCAATATCATTTATATCTCTTGCTTCATTTAAAATATTCGAAATTAAATTAACTGAAATATCATCATTAGATGACAAAAGGCACAGCCTATGAATTACATTTTTAAATTCTCTAATATTTCCTGGCCATAAATGTTCTCTAAGTAATAAAATTCCTTTAAAAGAAATATTTTTTTTATTTTTTTTATCAGAAGAATAATTATTAAGAAAAAATAAAGATAAATCATTTATATCTTCTAATCTATCCTTTAAAGGAGGCAGTTTTATATTCACTACATTTAATCTATAAAAAAGATCTTCTCTAAAAAGACCTTTATTAACCATATCTAAAATATTTTTTCTTGATGTAGAAATAACTCTGTTGTTATTTAAAAATAAATTATTATTTAATTGTATCTCAAAGTTATTTTCTAAAAAATTTAATAAATTAATTTGTTGAAGAGAAGAAAAGTCACTTATTTCATTAATGAATAAAGTGCAGTCATCAAAGTTTAGTAAAGAACTAGCATCATAATTATGATTATGATTATTTTGGGTATAAAAATTAGTTATATCTAAAAATGATACCTTTTTATTAAAGAAATCCATATTTAGCTTGATAAAAGGATTATTATTTTTAGCGCTAAGATCATGAATTGCCTTAGCAATAAGGTTTTTTCCAGTTCCGCTATCACCTGTTATTAAAACAGATAAATTATTTGAAACTAATCTAGAAATTGTTTTATAAATATTTTGCATAATAGAAGATTTTCCAATAATTGGACCTGCATCGTATACAGTTTTATTATCTTGATTATCAAAATTATCAGATTGATTGTTATGATTAATTGGCTCTAAAAGAAAAGTTCTTGATACCAAACGTAATAATTCATCTAAATCAAAAGGTTTTGGTAAATAATCAAATGCTCCTTTTTTTTCAGATCTCATAGCCGTTAATAAAGTAGTTCTAGCTGACATAACAATAATTTTAAGGTTAGGTACAATTTTTTGTAATTTTGGCAAAATATCTAACGCATCACCATCAGGTAATCCTACATCAGTAATTAAAACATCAGCAAAATTAGATTCAACAAGTCTCATCATGCCAGTTGCAGTTCCACTAGATTTAACATTATAACCAGCACGAGTTAAAGCTGTAGATAAAACAACTCTAATAGAACTGTCATCGTCAACAACAATAATATTTTTATTATTTTTAAATTTCATCACTTTGCCCTTTATAAATTTATTCATTTTTCTTTAGAGGAAAATTTAAACAAAAATTAGTTATCCCATTAGATGATATTACATCTATAACAGCTCCAATGTCATTTAATCCAGAGGCTACTATTGATAACCCCAAACCTTTACCACTTTTTTTTGTTGAAATAAAAGGGTCAAAAATATTAGGAAGAAAATCTTCTTTTATACCTTGACCATTGTCTATAAATTCAATTTGCAAAGGTAATTTTATGGGGATTCCATCTAAAATAAAAGAAGATCTCTTATTGGAGATAAAAGATGTTTTAATTTTGATTACCCCATTTTCGTTACATGCTTCACAAGCATTCCTGATAAGATTTAGAAAAATTTGTATTAATAAGTCATTGTCTGAATAAAAATATGGAAGAGAAGGATCATATAAAGGAATGATTTTTACCTTTGAACCAAAACTATTTTCAGCAATTTTGATACAATGATTTAAAGTTTTGTGTATATTTAAAAATTCTAATCTTAATTGTAATTTATCGTTAGATATATATTCCATTCTCCTTAATAAAGATATAATCCTATCAGATTCAATTTTAATTAATTGAGTTAATTGAATTAGTTTTGGATCATTTTTTAAATCACTTTCAAGCAATTGAGAAGCACCTTTAATACCTGCAAGTGGGTTTCTTAATTCATGCACTAATACATCAATTAAAGACGAGAAAGATTTTGAAATTTTATTATTATTTTTATTAAATTTATTATTTTCAGAAATAGATAATTGATCAATTTGAATAATAATTTTATTAAGATCATCATAAAAAGGAACAATATGAACTCTAACTTTTCTTTTAACAAAATTATAGGTATCGAAATCAAAACTATCTTCAGTTAATCCAGATTTAAATTTTCTTACTCTGGAAAAAAGGATAAATAAAGGAGAATCTTTTTGTATAATAGTTTCAATAGATTTACCTATCAATAAAGAAGAGCTATATTCAAAAAACTCTTCGCCTGTTGAATTAATATATTCTATAATATTATTTCTATTTATTAAAATAACTGGAGTTCTTAATTCTGATAATATTTGTTTAAACATTTTGAATAATACTTAATTAATAATTTAATAATATATTTTATATTAACAAAAACGATTAATAATTAAACATTAAATATAATTAAATATTACTAAATATACATTACTGCCTTATTAAAAGGCAAAAAAGGAATTTGTAATTGAAAGAAAATAAAAATAATGTATGTATAATATTATTAGCTGGTGGAATTGGCTCTAGATTCAATCGCAAAAAAACAAAACAATTAATTAAAATTAATAACAAAAGCATTTTAGAAATATGTATTGAAAATTTAAAACATAGTTTTAAAAATATTGAAATACAATTAGTTTCAAATAAAAATAATATCAATGAAATTATATCAATCTCAAAAAAATATAACCTTTTAGAACCAGTTGTAGGAGGAAAGGAGCGACAAGATAGTGTTTATAGTGGACTTGTCGCAATATATCCCCATTTCCCTGAATACGTATTAATTCACGATAGCGCCAGGCCTATTATATCAAGAAGAGTTGTAAAGGAATTACTGAATTCAGTAAAAAATAAACCAATTTGTGTTATACCTATAATTCCTATAAATGATGCAATGAGATTAGTTAATGAAAATCAAGAGATAATATATATAGATAAAAAAAACCATTTTCTAGTTCAGACACCTCAATTATGTTGTTATAAAGAATTATTATTAGCTCATCAAAATACTAATAAAATATACGAAGATGAATCTTCTATTTTAATAAGTATGGGCAAGAAAATTAACACAATAAAAGGAGACACAATGAGTCTCAAAATAACTTATGAAAATGATTTGAAAATTCTTGAACCTCACTTAAATAACAGAAACAATGTCACAAAAATAGGTGTAGGATTTGACATTCATAGATTTGATACAAAAAAAATAGATGATGAAGAAAATTTTATTACTTTAGGTGGAATAAAAATTAAAAATTTAAAATCACTTATAGGTCATTCTGACGCTGATGCATTACTTCATGCTATAACTGATAGCATATTAGGAGTAATTAATTGTGGAGATATTGGGTTATTATTTCCTCCTTCAGATAAAAAATGGAAAAATTTTGATAGTTCTTATTTTCTTAATCAAGCGGCTATTTTACTTAAAGAAAAGTCTGGTAAAATAATTAATATTGACGCAGTAGTGATATGTGAGAAACCTAAAATTTTAGATTACTCTAATCAAATTAAAGAACGTATTGGTAATATTTTAAAAATAAATCCAAATAGAATTTCTATTAAAGGCAAAACTTCAGAGAATGTTGGGTTCATAGGAAGAGAAGAAGGCATAGCTGTAATTGCTAATACTTCTATTCAAATTATTGATGACATAGATGATGATTAGAAAGAATATAACTATTTTATTTTTAGCAAAATTAGCAGAAGTTTACCCTATTGGCAGGATTAAAATAGCACCAGGAACCTTTGCTTCATTTTTAGCTTTAATTATAGGTTACTATTTACTTGAAAAAATAGGAATAATAAATTTTATTATTTTTATTAGTGTTTTTTCACTCATAGGCGTGATTGTATCTGAAATACACGTTAAAATTTTTAAAATAAAAGATCCAAAAGAAGTTGTTATTGATGAATTTTCTGGCCAATTCATTTCTATCTTAGCATTACCATATACAAATAATAATATTGATATACTAATATCATTAACATTATCATTTTTATTATTTAGATTTTTTGATATAACCAAATTGGGACCAATTAAAAAATTTGAATTGTTACCAGGTGGAATAGGAATAATGGCAGATGATGTGGTTGCTGGCATCTGTGCTTTCATAGTACAATGTGGGATTTGGACTTATTTTAATCAACAATTATTAATAACAATATAATAGGCTATTGTAATGTGGAAAGTCATTAACGAACAATCTCAAAACTTATATAATATATGTAAAGAAAAACAGATATCTATTACAACAGCAGAGAGTTGTACGGGCGGAATGATTGCTTCATCAATTGTTTCAATCCCTGGCTCTAGTGCTATTTTTAATAGCAGTATTGTTACATACTCTAATGAGTCAAAAGCAAAATTTTTAAAAATTCCCATTGAGTTGCTGAATGAAAATGGAGCTGTAAGCAAAATTATTGCAGAAGAAATGGCAAAAAACGTATTAAAATTAATGGATACTCAGATATCAATTGCAGTTACAGGTATTGCTGGGCCAAGCGGAGGAACTAAAGATAAACCTGTTGGCATAGTTTGGATTTGTATTGGACAGAAAAATAATATTTTATCAAAAAAATTTTTATTCTTAGGAAATAGATTGCAAATAAGGCAACAAACTACTATTGAAGCATTAAAGTTAGCTAATTTAGTAGCTAATAAAATATAAGAAGTTATTTATAAAGTTCATTCGCTCTACTTTCAAAAGCTCTCACCATTCTTATAACAGCTTCGGTAAATAAAGTTTCAATTAAGCTTTGTAAAAAATTAGATTTAAATTTAAAATCAACCATAAATTCTACTTCGCAACCTTTTTTATTTTCATTAAAAATCCAATAATTATTTAAATATTCAAAAGGACCTTCTTTATAATTAACAGTTATTTTTTGTTTTTTATGATCAAGAAGTATTTGAGAGGAATAAACTTCTTTATATATTTTGAACCCAATGATTAAATCAGCATTTAATTCAGTTTCTGTATAACTTTTTACTCTAGCCCCTAGACACCAAGGTAAAAACTCTGGATATTTTTTAACATCTGAAACTAAATTAAATAAATTTTTTGGTGTATGACTTAAAATACGCCTTTCTATATGTTTCATTAAATATAATTCTCATTATTTTTACTATTAACTTTCTTAAATCTAGCTTCTTTTAATTTATTAAAATCTTCACTAGCATGAAAACTACTTCTAGTTAAAGGAGAAGAAGAAACGAGTAAAAAACCTTTAGAAAGAGCTATTTTTTTATAAAGATCAAATTCATCAGGCTCAACAAACCTATCAATGCTGTGATGTTTTCTTGTAGGTTGCATATATTGACCTATAGTTAAGAAATCAATATTAGCACTTATCATATCATCCATAACTTGAAAAACTTCTTCTTTATTTTCTCCTAGTCCAACCATAATACCTGATTTAGTAAACATTTCAGGATCTAGTTCTTTGACTTTACTTAGAAGATTTAACGAGTGAAAATATCTAGCTCCCGGTCTAACAGACTGGTATAATCTTGGAACTGTTTCTAGATTATGGTTAAATACATCAGGTTTTGAAGAAACTACTTTTTCAAGAGCTCCAATTTTTTTTAGAAAATCTGGAGTTAAAATTTCTATTGACGTGTTTGGAGCCAGTTTTCTAATTTCTTTTATAGTATTTACAAAATGATCTGCTCCACCATCAATCAAATCATCTCTATCTACAGAAGTAATAACAACATGGTTTAATTTTAATCTTTCAACAGACTGAGCAACTCTAAATGGTTCTGTAGGATCTAACATTAAAGGCTTGCCCGTTGCTACATTACAAAAAGAACAAGCTCTAGTACAAATTGCACCCATTATCATCATTGTAGCATGTTTTTTAGACCAACAATTACCAATATTAGGGCAGCTTGCTTCTTCGCAAACAGTAACAACTTTCAGATCATTTAACAAACCTTTAGTTTCTTCAAAAACTTTACCAATTGGAGCTTTTACTTTTAACCAAGATGGTTTTGCAGGAGAAAAGTTATCTGGCTTATGAATTTTTTCTGGATGCCTAACTTTTTTAATATTTTTTTTATGATCTAACATATATTTATATAATTCATAAATCTAATAGTGAATTGCTTGATCATAAGCATCAAGAACAGACTCATGCATAGCTTCAGATAGAGTTGGATGAGGAAAAATTGTATGCATTAATTCATATTCAGTAGTTTCCAATTTTTTAGCTATTGAAAAACCTTGAATTAATTCTGTTACTTCAGGGCCGACCATATGAGCTCCAATTAATTCTCCAGTATTTTTATTAAAAATAGTTTTTATTAAACCTTCTGAATCACCAAGTGCAATTGCTTTACCATTTCCAACAAAAGGAAATTTACCAACTTTAATATCTATTTTATTGGCTTTAGCAACTTTTTCAGTCAATCCAATTGATGCAACCTGAGGTCTACAGTAAGTACAACCAGGAATAGATGTTTTGTCAATTGGATGAAGGTTATCTAACCCTACAATTTTTTCTACGCATAGAGTCGCCTCATGACTTGCTTTATGAGCTAACCAAGGCCCTTGAGTTACATCACCTATAGCATAAATACCCTTCTCACTTGTTTCAAGCCATTGGTCTGTCACAATATGTCCTCGGTCTAATTTAATATTATATTTTTCTAAACCTAATTTTTCTGTGTTTGCAATAATTCCAATTGCTAGAATTAATTTTTCTGAATTAATAGTTTCAGTTTTACCATTTGATAAAATTTCACTAATAACTTGATTAGGATTATTTGAAATTGATTTAAGAGTTGCATTAACTTTTATGTCTACACCTCTTTTTTTAAAGTTAGAAGCAACTATCTGAGATATATCATGATCTTCATTTGGAAGTATGGAGTTAAGAGCTTCAATAACAGTAACCTTAACTCCTAGATCACTATAAAATGATGCAAATTCCATCCCAATAGCACCTGAGCCTATAATTACTAATGAAGAAGGTAATTTGGGAGGGGTCATTGCTGTTTTATAATCCCAAATATTAATAGCATCAGATGATACAAAAGGTAAGTTTCTTGATCTAGCACCTGTTGCAATAATAATATTTTTTGATGACAATTTTAATGTTTTATCTATATTTTTTAATTTAACTATTACAATTTTTTTTTCATTTTCTTTCTTATCTAAATAAGCAAAACCATCAATTACATTTACTTTGTTTTTTTTTAATAAATGTTTAATTCCAGAAGATAATTGAGCGGCAACATCTCTTGAACGTTTAGTTATTTTATTTATATCCATTTTGATATTAGAAACTGAAAATCCAAAATCACTTACATTATCTAATAAATGTTTTATTTCACTAGCCCTAAGAAGAGCTTTTGTAGGAATGCAACCCCAATTTAAACAAATACCACCTAAATGTTTGTCTTCAATCAGTGTAACTGATAAGCCTAATTGAGCAGCTCTAATAGCAGCCACGTAACCACCAGGTCCACCACCAATAACAATCAAATCAAAATCATTTTTATTCATTAAAATTCTCTATAATAACATTAAAGCAGGGTTTTCAATATATTCTTTAAATGCAGACAAGAACTCTGCTCCCACAGCTCCGTCAACAACCCTATGATCACAGGACAGGGTTACAGTCATTATTGTTGCAATTGATATTTGACCATTAATCACAACAGGCCTTTGTTCACCAGCACCCACAGCTAAAATGGCACCTTGTGGAGGGTTTATCACTGCAGAAAACTCTTTAATTCCGAACATACCTAAATTTGAAATAGAAAAACTACCTCCAACATATTCTTCTGGCAATAGTTTGCCTTCTTTAGCTTTTGAAGAAAGGTTTTTCATTTCTAATGAAATAGACATTAAACCTTTAGATTGAACGTCACGTACAATTGGAGTTATCAAACCTCCATCTATCGCAACAGCAACGGAAATGTCTGTGTTTTTAAAATACTTTGTATTTTCATTTTCCCAGCTTGCGTTAGCTTTTGGAACTTTAATTAAACTTGCGCTCACAGTTTTAATTATAATATCGTTAACTGATATTTTAAAATCGTTGTTTGATTTTGAATTTATAGAAGTTCTAATTTCCAATAATTTATCAATATTACAATCAAGGGAAAGATAAAAGTGTGGAGCTTCATTTTTAGATTTAACAAGTCTTTCTGCAATGGTTTTTCTCATTGTTGTATTTTTAACAATTTCAAAATTATCATTAATATTCAATGAAGTTTCTATCTTAAGATTATTATTATCACTCAAACTTTCAATATCAATTTTTAAAATTCTACCGTTAGGACCTGAACCAAGAACAGATGTTATATCAATGTTTTTTAGTTTTGCTATTCTTCTTGCTAAAGGAGATGAAAATATTCTTTTTGATTTTTTAATAATATTATTTTCTTTTATTATGGAAGGTACTTCATTTTTAAATTCAGCCTTAACTTCTAAATCAACTTCTTTTAATTTATTATTAGAAACTACTTGAACGTTAATTTCATCTTCTTCTTTTTTTTCTTTAGAAGGCAATTCTACTGGCAAGGCTTCACCATCAAAAAGTAATATTGCTATTGGTGCATTAACTTTAATAGACTCATCACCTTCCATTACAAGCAGTTTACCTATTGTACCATCTTCAACAGACTCAACTTCCATTGTAGCTTTGTCAGTTTCTATTTCAGCTATCAAATCGCCAGAAACAACTTTATCACCCTCTTTTACAAGCCATTTAGATAGTGTGCCCTCTTCCATTGTAGGACTTAAGGCAGGCATTAAAATTTCAACACTCATGATGGTATCCTTAATTTTTATAACAAACTTTCTTACAGGCATTAACTATGTCATCAACTTGTGGTAAAGCTAATTTTTCTAAATTAGCTGCATAAGGCATTGGAACATCCTTGCCGGTAACTCTAGTTACAGGAGCGTCAAGCCAATCAAAAACATTTTCACTAATAACAGCTGAAATTTCAGCTCCAATTCCAGAAAAAGGAAATCCTTCCTCACAAGTAACTACTCGATTAGTTTTTTTAACAGAATTTAATATAGTTTCATTATCTAACGGGCGTAAAGTTCTTAAGTTTATAACCTCAGCATCAATACCATTATCTTTTAAAATTTTTGCAGCCTCAAGAGCTTTTCCTACCATAATTGAAAACGCAACTATAGTTACATCGCTTCCTACTTTCTCTATTTTAGCTTTACCTATAGGTATTAAAAAATTTTCATCGTCAGGACAATCAAATGATTGACCATATAGAACTTCATTTTCTAAAAAAATTATTGGATTAGGGTCACGAATTGCTGATTTTAATAATCCTTTAGCATCTTCGCTAGACCATGGAGCAATAACTTTTAAACCTGGACAATGTGCGTACCAACTTGCGTAACAATGACTGTGTTGAGCTCCAACTCTAGATGCCGCGCCATTAGGCCCTCTAAAAACTATCGGACACCCCATCTGTCCACCAGACATATATAAAGTTTTAGCAGCTGAATTAATTATTTGATCAATTGCCTGCATCGCAAAGTTAAAAGTCATAAACTCAACTATAGGTTTCAAGTTTGCAAAAGCTGCCCCCACTCCAATACCTGCAAACCCATGCTCTGTAATAGGCGTATCAATTACTCTTTTATCTCCAAACTCATCAAGTAAACCTTGAGTTACTTTATAAGCACCTTGATATTCAGCTACTTCTTCACCCATAATAAATACATTATTATCTAATCTCATTTCTTCTGACATTGCATCACGAAGAGCTTCTCTAACTGTAATGTTTTTATAATTTAAGGGAGTAATATTTTTTAATTTCTCTGAGGAATCGTTTGAAGTAACAATAAATGTTGAAGTAACAAATTTTTCTTTTTTTTCATCAATTATTTGTTTAACTTCATTAGGAAGCTCTTCATTTTCATTAAGAAGAATTGCTATTGGAGTGTTTACTTTAATAGCCTGATCACCTTCTTCAACAAGTAATTTTCCTATTTTACCATCTTCAACAGCCTCAACTTCCATTGTAGCTTTATCAGTTTCTATTTCAGCTATTAGATCACCTGAAACAACTTGATCACCTTCTTTTACAAGCCATTTAGATAAAGTACCCTCTTCCATTGAAGGACTTAAAGCTGGCATTAAAATTTCAACACTCATTTTTTTTCACCATTTAATTAATTGTAATATCTTTGAAAAGCTCGTCAATTGAAGGTTCTGGAGATTCTTGGGCAAATATTGCAGCTTCGTTAACAGTTTCTTTTATTTTATTATTTTCTAATTTTAATTCGTCTTCTGTAACACCTGATTTTAATAAAATTTGTTTCAAATTTTCAATTGGGTCCGAGTTTTTTTTAATTTGATCAACTTCACTTCTAGTTCTATAATTAGCTGGATCAGACATAGAATGACCTCTATAACGATAAGTTTTCATCTCTAAAATAAAAGGGCCCTTACCTGCACGACAATGTTCAGCAGCTCTTTCTGATGCATCTCTAACAGCTAAGACATCCATACCATCAACAATTTCAAACTTAATACCATAACCTTTTCCTCTTTCAGCCAAGTTATTGCCAGATGAAGCTCTTTTAACAGATGTTCCCATACCGTATTCATTATTTTCAATAACAAAAATAACAGGTAACTTCCATAGTGAAGCAATATTATAAGTTTCATAAACTTGGCCTTGATTAGCTGCACCATCTCCGAAATAAGCAATTGAAATATTATTAGTTGAGTTGTATTTATGAGCAAAAGCAAGGCCTGCACCAATAGGAACTTGAGCCCCCACAATTCCATGGCCACCAAAAAAACCTTTTTCTCTACTGAACATATGCATAGAGCCACCTTTTCCTCTTGAGTAACCATCTATTCTTCCAGTTAACTCTGCCATAACGCCTTTACTGTCCATATCACAAGCAATCATATGCCCATGATCTCTATAAGAAGTAACAACAGTGTCACCTTCAATCTGAACAGATTGAATACCTACAACAACGGCTTCTTGGCCTATATATAAATGGCAAAAACCGCCAATTTGTCCCATTCCATAGAGTTGACCAGCTTTTTCTTCAAAACGTCTAATTAAAAGCATTTTTTTATACAATTTTCTAAGGAGATTAATGTCATAATTAAGATTAGGATTTATATTTATATCTTTTTTAGAAATATTTTTTTTCATGAATACCCTATTTTTTTGTAATATTAATAAATTATTAAACTCTATTTTAATTTATCAAATAACTTAACTAAATTCTAATTATAAATAATATTATTTAGGAATTTTAATAACAATTTGATCAGGTTTAATTAAACCTAATAATTCTTGAGCTATTTCTGACAAAAAATCTGAATCAATCTTATTATCTCTTAATAAATTAATTTCTGAAGAAAGTTGTAATTTTTGATTTTGCAATTTATCAAGTTCATTATTAGAAAAAGATATTTTATCATTTAATTCAAAAATAGTCCAAACAGATCTGTCTGTAAAAAAAATATGAAAAATAAAGAAAATAAAAACTAAAAATGTGCAAAAGAAAGACAATATATAAAAAAAATATTTCTTTGTAAGGAATTTAAACATTATTTTTTAAAATTTTTAAAAAAATCTTGTCCATAATAATAAGCATCCATAGATAAAGATTCTTCAATTCTTGTTAATTGATTGTATTTAGACGTTCTATCAGTTCGAGACAAAGAACCTGTTTTTATTTGCCCTGCATTTAATGCAACAGAAAGATCTGATATAAAAACATCTTCTGTTTCTCCAGATCTATGAGAAACAATAACTCCAAAACCCGCGGCCTTAGCTAACTCCATAGTTTCTATAGTTTCTGATAAACTTCCTATTTGATTAAGTTTTATTAAAATTGAATTTCCAGCTTTTTTATCAATACCTAACGATAATTTATCTTTGTTTGTAACAAAAAGATCGTCACCAACAATTTGAACCTTGTTACCAATTAGATTAGTAATTTTTATAAATCCATCCCAATCATTTTCATCAAAAGGGTCTTCGATAGAAACAATTGGAAATTCTTTACATATACTTACCCAATAATCAATTAATTCATCAGTATTTAAAATTTTATTTTCACCTTTAAGATGATACATACCATCTTTAAAGAGTTCACTTGCAGCTGCATCAATAGCAATAAAAATATCTTTTCCTAAAGTATAATTACTAATTTCTATGGCTTCAGAAATGAATAAAAGAGCATCTTTTAAATTATTTATTTCAGGCGCAAAACCACCCTCATCTCCAACAGCATTTGAAAATCCCTTTTTAGATAATAATTGTTTTAAATTAGAAAAGATTTCTGTCCCAGCTCTCAAAGCTTCTGCAAAAGATGAAAACCCTATAGGCATTATCATGCATTCTTGAAAATCAAGTCCATTATTAGCATGAGCGCCACCATTTATAATATTCATCATTGGAAGTGGTAAAGTATTAGCTCTAATACCACCAATATATTTCCATAGAGGTAATTGCAAAGAATTTGCAGCTGATCTAGCAACAGCCATAGAAACTCCTAGTATTGCATTCGCTCCTAGTCTACTTTTATTATCAGTTCCATCGAGCTCTATCATATCACTATCAATGTGTTTTTGGTCAAATGGATCACGGCCAGACAAAATATCAAAAATTTCAGTGTTAACATTTTTAATAGCTTGCTTAACTCCCATGCCATTATAGTTTTTTTTATCTTTATCTCTTAATTCTACAGCTTCATATTTTCCAGTTGAAGCACCTGAAGGAACAGCAGCTCTTCCTATACTTCCGTCGGATAAGATCACATCCACTTCAATAGTAGGATTTCCTCTACTGTCTAAAATTTGCCTACCTTTAACATCAAGTATGGTTACCATTTTTACTCCGATTTTTTTTAAATATTAAATTTTAATTATTTTATCAATATCTATAAGATTTTTTAATAATTCTTTAAGATCAGATAATTTTATCATATTTGGACCATCACTTGGAGCAGAATCAGGGTTCTCATGAACCTCTACAAATAAACCTGCGATACCAATAGCAATTGCAGCTCTTGATAAAACAGGAACAAATTCTCTTTGTCCTCCAGATGAAACACCTAATCCTCCTGGTTGTTGAACAGAATGAGTTGCATCAAATATAACTGGATAACCAAAGCTTGCCATCTGGGGTATAGATCGCATATCTGAAACTAAAGTATTATAACCAAAACTAGTACCTCTTTCAGTTAACATAACATTATCATTACCAGAATCAGAAATTTTATTTATAACATTAGACATATCCCATGGAGCTAAAAACTGTCCTTTTTTAATATTTATAATTTTTTTTGTTTTGCTAGCAGCAATTAAAAGGTCTGTTTGTCTGCACAAGAAAGCTGGTATTTGAATAATGTCTGCAACAGAACCAACCTCATTACATTGAAAAGTTTCATGAACATCCGTAATAATTGGAACATTAATATATTTTTTTACATTTGATAAAATTTCCAACCCTTTATCCATTCCTAAACCTCTTAATGAAGAAGAACTGGATCTATTAGCTTTATCAAAAGAAGATTTATAAACAAAATTAATATTTAAACATTTACATATTTCTTTAATTTTTCCAGCATGATCTAAAGCATGATCATTGCTTTCTATTGAACAAGGACCAGCAATAAGAAAAAATGGAAGGTTATTTGAAACATTAAAGTTTCCTATTTTTATACTTCGCTGTTTCATAAATTAAAATACCAATAGTTAAAACGTATTACAATAAACGTGACTGATTTAAAGCTGCTCCAATAAAAGAAGAAAATAGCGGATGAGGATCAAATGGCCTTGACTTTAATTCTGGATGAAATTGAACCGCAACAAACCAAGGGTGTGACTGTAACTCTAATATTTCAGGCAAAGTGTTATCAGGAGACATTCCTGAAAACAATAGACCTTTAGTTTTAAAATCATCAATGTATTTAAAATTAACTTCATAACGATGCCTATGACGTTCTGAAATAATATTTTTTCTATATATTTTTTTTACAAAACTTCCTTCTATTAATTTACAATTATATGAACCTAGTCTCATTGTACCACCTAAATTTGATAATTCATCTCTTTTTTCAATACCTTTTTCTGTATGCCACTCAGTTAACAAACCTATTAAAGGAAAGCTTGTGGAACCAAACTCTGATGAAGAAGCATTTTTAAAATTCAAAACATTTCTAGCGAATTCTAAAACAGCCATTTGCATCCCAAAGCAAATTCCAAAAAAAGGAATATTATTTTCTCTTGCAAATTTAATTGATTTAATTTTACCTTCTGAGCCACGCTTTCCAAATCCACCCGGAACTATAATAGCATTAATATCTTTTAAATAATCATTAATAGAACAATCTTTATTTTCTAATAATTCTGAATCTATCCACTTAATCGAAACATTTGTCTTATTAGCTAAACTACCATGCATAATAGCTTCTATCAAAGATTTATAAGAATCTATCATAGAAGTATATTTCCCAACAATACCAACAACAACATTTCCCTCAGAGGATTGTTGAATTTTACTTATATTAATCCATCTATCTAAATTAGGTTTTTTATCCAAATTAAGACTGAAATGTTTACATACTTGATGATCCAAACCTTGTTTGTGATATGAAATCGGAACTTCATAAATTGAAGAAACGTCTAAGGCTTCGATAACAGCTTCAGGCTTAACATTACAAAAAAGTGCAATCTTTGTTTTTTGTTCAATTGGTATTGATATATCAGTTCGACAAAGCAATATATCTGGCTGAATACCCATTCCTTGTAATTCTTTAACTGAGTGTTGAGTTGGCTTAGTTTTAAGCTCTCCTGCAACTTTAATATAAGGCAACAAAGTAACATGCAGGAAACATGTTCTTAATTTTCCAAGTTCGTTTCCTAATTGTCTAATAGATTCAATAAATGGAAGAGATTCTATGTCACCAACGGTTCCTCCTATTTCACAAAGAACAAAATCTTCATCAGTTATATCAGATAATATAAAGTCCTTAAGAGCATCCGTAACATGGGGTATAACTTGAATCGTAGCACCGAGATAATCGCCTCGTCTTTCTCTTGCAATAACATCAGAATATATTCGTCCTGTGGTTATATTGTCTGATTTTTTTGCAGATACTCCTGTAAACCTTTCATAATGACCTAGATCAAGATCAGTTTCAGCACCATCATCAGTAACATAACATTCGCCATGTTGATAAGGGCTCATTGTTCCAGGATCAACATTTAAATAAGGATCCAATTTTTTAAGTCTAACTTTATAACCTCTTGCCTGAAGAACAGCAGCCAAACAAGCTGACGCCAAACCTTTTCCCAAAGATGAAACAACACCACCAGTTATGAATATAAATTTAACTGATGAATTTTTCATTTAAACACCTAAAAAATTTAAATTTAATTATTTACTGGAACAGATGGAACTATAGGTTGATTATTTTGAATAGATTTTTCTACCTCGGTTGCTATAGAAATTTTATTGTTAGATGACGATAATAAAGCAAGCAATATTGAAGTAATAAAAAAGCATGCTCCTAAAATTGCAGTAATTTTTGTTAATAAGTTTGCTGTCCCTCTAGCAGTCATAAATCCACCGCCAGCACCGCCTGAACCACCTATACCAAGTCCACCACCTTCACTTTTTTGAAGCAAAACTGCGATAATAATAGATAAAGCAAGAAAAATATGAATTGTTAAAATGATTGTAATCATAAAAAGCCTATAACAAAAATTTAAGATATAACATTTAACTGTTTAACGGCTGCAACATAAATTGCAAGAAAATCTTTCACATTTAAACTGGCTCCACCTATAAGAGTGCCATCAACATTATCAATAGACATAATTTTTTCTGCATTATCTGGTTTAACTGAACCACCATACAAAACTTTAATAGTATCAATATTTTTTTTAACTGCTTCATTTTTAATTAGTGAATGAATTTCCTCAATTTCATTATTATTAGGCATTATACCAGTACCAATTGACCACATTGGCTCATAAGCTATATATATGTCTTTACAGTTTTCTGGAAGACATTCATCTATTTGAGATTTAATAAAATTAATTGCATTTCCACTATTCCTAATTTCAATACTTTCTCCAACACAAATGATAGGCATTAAACCAGCATCAATAGCTGAATGTGCACATTTTTTAATAAAATTATTATTTTCATTGTATTGCTCTCTTCTTTCAGAATGGCCTAAAATTACGTATTCACATCCATATTGTTTCAATGAATAAGGTGAAATATCTCCTGTAAAGGCTCCATTTGTTTCAAAATGACAATTTTGGCTTCCTAATGAAATAGATTTATCTAAAATTAATGAAGAAAGGTAATCTATAAAAATGAAAGAAGGAAAAATACAAGCCTTTACCCTATCATTAAACTGAAAATTTTCAAGATGTACAATATACTCTTGAATTTGTTTTTTATTTAGGTTCATTTTCCAATTAGCTGCAATAAACATAAGGTAAAACTCCTATTAGAATAAAAAAATATATATAAAATAGGTTTAATAGTATATAAAATTAAGAAAATCACTTAAAATTATAATAATTTTAAATCACAATATTTAATTCAAGGTTATAAAAATGTTAAGAACTTTACGCAATCAGACACAATCAATTTTTTTTAAAGCCTTTCTTGTATTATTAATAATTGGATTTGCTGCATGGGGTGTTGGTGATTTATCTGGAAACTCAAATCAAAAGTCTGTTTTGTCTGTAGGAAACAAAAAAATAACAAGCGAAGAAATAATTAATGAGTTAAATAAAGTTCGTTATGGCATGCCACAAAGGCCCTCAATAAACGAAGCTATAAAAAATGGTGTTTTAAATGATATAATAAATAAGTATGAACAAGAAATATTAATTAACGCAGAAGCAAAAAAATTAAATTTATATGTTCCTTTAAATATTCAAACTATGGCTATTAGTAGTGAAAAAGCATTTAAAGATCCTTTAGGTAAATTTTCTCAAGTTAGATTTTTAAAATCACTTAATAATGCAGGACTAAATGAAGAAAAATACCTAGACATGATTAATACAGAAGCATATTTCAAACAATTGTCAATGCCAATATCTTTAAATAAAACATACAATACTAAAATTGTAAAAAAATTAATTGAATGGCAAAATGAAGTTAGAGAAATTGATTATTTTTTTCTAGATAAAATAAAAGAAAATAAAATTAAAGTTCCAGATGAAGTCAATCTTCAAAGTTTTTATAATAAATATAAAGATTTATATAACATACCTGTTACGAAAAATTTTAAATACATTGAAATAAAACCATCTGATTTTAACAAAAAAATTATAATAAATGATAAAAAAATTAAAGAAACTTATGAATCTGAAATATCCAAATATACGACTCAAGAAGAAAGAAGTTTATATCAAATAATAACTCAAGACATAAATAAAGCCAATGCATTTACAAAAAAATTAAAAGTAAATAATGATTTCGTTAAATTGGCTAAAGACCAGTTTTCATTAAGTAAAAAAGATATAAATATTGGTTTTGTTAAAAAGTATGAATTACCAAAAGAGACAATAAAACAAATATTCGATGGAAAAACAAAAGATGTGATTGGTCCAATTAAAACAAAATTTGGCTATACAATTTATCAAATAAATTCTATTAAACCAAAAAAAATAATCTCTTATAAAGATTCTTACGCTCAAATTAAAATACAATTATTAAATGAATTATCTTTAGAGTTATTGTACAAAAATATTAGTTCTATTGAACAATTAATAGATCAAGGTAACAACTTAGATGAAATAGCAAATTCTGAATTATTAGATAGCCAATTTAAAGTTACAAATATAGAAAAATTATCTCAAAAAGGAATTTTATATTTATCAAATGGTACAGTTGAAAATATTAACAATGGAAAAGTTATAGCAGATACCATTTGGAAAATTCCCTCTAATCAAATTAGTGATGTAATAGAACTGCCAAAAGATACATTCATGTTTGTGCAACTAATAAAAGAAAACAAGGAATACACTCCTGTTTTCAAAGAAATTCGTACAGATATTTATAAAAAATGGGTTAAAAAAGAACAATTAATTCAAACAGAATTAATATTAAAAAAAATAATTAAGGAGAATAAAGTTAAATTTAAGAATTTATTGAATGTTGCAAGAAATCAAATAAGTTTAACTGATGAAATAAAAGATAAGTTAATTATTAATCAAATTTTTAAAATGAAGAAAAATAAAATTAATTTTATTAAAACAGAAAATGGCGTCATTGCAATTAAATTTATTAAATCAAAAACTAAAAATTATGAATTAAAGGAAGATACAATTAATCAACTTAATGCTTCGTTTTCTGAAAGTTTCTTTAATGATTATAGTAATAATTTTATAAAAATATTAGGAAGCGAACACAAAATTAAACGTGACTATAATATTTTAGAAAATTTTATAAGTAATTTAGATCTTAATTAAATATTTACAGATTTAAATTTAGCTGGAGATGTAACTTCAATCAACATCAAATCTTCAGAATGCTCTATTTCTCTATGTAAAATTTTAGGAGGTTGTAAAACACTATCTCCTTTATTTAAAATAAAAACACCTTCATTTTCATACTCAAACTTCACCCAACCTTCTAATATATAAACCATCTGAAAATTTAATTCATGATAGTGCCATTGGCCTATGGGATGTTTTCCAGGAACTGATCTTATAATATTAGCACCGTAATCACCATCAGTTGCATTTTCAATACCTAAATCTAAATACTCAAAAAAGTTTCTTAGTCCACCTTCAAATTTATCTTTATTAAATCTGTTTATAATAAATTTCATTTTATTCCTCTAAAAATAATTCTTAATAAAAAGAATTAAAAATATAAATAATTTGCAAATAAAAAAGTAAATATTTTTTATTTAATGTAATTTTTATTTAACAAAATTAATCCATCATTTATTAAATCAATAACTTTATCAATATCTTTTATCAAAATAGAATTAAATTCATCAATTTTTTTTAATTTATTTTCGTTATTATAATTTAGGTTCATAAAATTAATAGCACCTTTTATAGTAAACCCTTCTTCATATAATAGTTTTTTAATTAACAACAAACCCTCTATATATTTTAATGAATAGTACCTTCTTCCTCCTTCCCCTTTTTTAGGTTTAAGAAAGATAAATTTTTTTTCCCAAAAACGAAGAACGTAAGAAGGTATATCAGTTTTTTTTGCTGTTTGAGAAATAGTCAAAAAAGTATTTTTTTGAAACATAATTTATAAAACTTTATTAAATTATCTAATTTTTTTTTTTAAATTATTTGAACCATTAAAAGTAACAACATTTCTTGCAGAGATAGCAGATTCAATCCCAGTTTTAGGGTTCCTACCAATTCTAGTTTTTTTATGTTTTAAATTAAAAGTGCCAAAAGATGATATTTTAACATCATTACCATTTTCCAATTCAATCATAATAGTTTCAAAAATATCTTCAACTATCTTAGATGACAAAGACATGGAAATCCCAACATTATTGTTAATTGACAATATAATGTCATTTCTCGTAGTATTTTTAATCATAATTTTATTATATAAGATTTCATTTAAGTTTAAAGAATTTTTTTAAATAATTTTTGGTTTGCCAAATTTAATAATTGAAGAGCCCCAACTTAAACCTCCACCTATTGCTTGCAATCCTATAATATTACCATTTTCAACTTTTTTAGAGGAGATAGCAACCTCTAAAGCTAGAGGAATTGAAGCAGCAGATGTGTTGCCATGAAATTCGACTGTAGATATAACTCTTTCATTTTTAATTTTTAATTTATCAGAAACAGCTGACAAAATTCTCTGATTAGCTTGATGAGGTATTAACCAATCAATATCGCTTATATCCTTATTGCATAAATCTAAAGCCTCTTGAAAAGAAGAACAAAGTTTTTCAACGGCATGTTTGAATACTTCTTTTCCAACCATTTCTATAAAACCAACTTTTTGATTAAGTGAAACTCCAGCATTAGTATAAAGTAAATCATAAAAATTTCCATCAGAATGAATAACATTAGATAAAATACCCCATCCATTAAATTTTTTATCTAAGTTTTCTTTTTTTTGAAGTACCACTGCTCCTGCTCCGTCACCAAAAAGAACCGATGTAGTTCTATCTTCCCAATTCAAAAGCTTAGACATGCTATCAGCTCCAATAACAATACAGTTTTTTGAATGATTATCTTTCATCATTGAAGAAGCAACAGATAAAGCAAAAACAAAGCCTGCACAAACAGCCTGAACATCAAATGCAATACCTTTTGCACCTAATTTTTGCTGGACTCTTGTTGCTGTTGAGGGAAAAGTATTATCTGGAGTTGTTGTTGCAACAATAATTAGATCAATGTCTTTAATGTTTAATCCTGACATTTGAACTGCCTTTAATGCAGCATTAGTAGCTAAATCAGAAGTTAACTCATTCTTCGAAACAAAATGACGACTTTTAATTCCTGATCTTTTTGTTATCCACTCATCAGATGTATCAATGAATTGGGATAAGTCTTCATTAGAAAATTTATTTTTTGGCAAATAAGAACCAACACCCGTCATTAAGATAACTGCAGACATTAATTAAACTCCTTATTAAGGTAATCTGAAGCTTGACGATTTAAAAATTTAAATTAGATTTACTAATAACTTTTCTTAAATCTGAAATAAAATTAAATCGAACCATATCAATAGCTACACCTATAGCATTTGCAAATCCATAAGCATCAGTTCCTCCATGGCTTTTGACTGCGATTCCATTTAAACCTAAAAAAACTGCTCCATTATATTTTCTTGGGTCCATTTGTAATTTAAATAGTTCTAAAGATTTTTTTGCAAAAAAATAACCTATTTTTGAACTTAAAGAACTTTGTAATGCTTGCCTTAAATAAAAAGTTACTAATTTAGCTGTACCTTCAGCAGTTTTAAGAGAAACATTACCAGTAAAACCATCAGCAATTATTACATCGGATTTACCTTCAGAAATTTTGTCACCTTCAATAAATCCTTTATAATTAATAGTATCTTGAAGAGACTTAAGCAACTTTGATGCTTCTTTAATTGAATTATGGCCTTTTTGCTCTTCTTCACCTACGTTTAGAAGAGAAACAGAAGGGTTTTTAATACCCATTACAATACGAGCAAAAGCTTGACCCATAAAAGCAAATTGAACTAAATTTTTAGAATCACAGTCAATATTTGCTCCTAGATCTAACATACAGCTTTCTCCAGTCATTGTAGGGAAGTAAGCTGCTATTGCAGGCCTGCTAATACCCTCAATTGGACGTAATATTATTTTAGACATAGCCATAAGAGCTCCAGTATTTCCTGCAGAAACTATTGCGTCAGCTTGGCCAGATTTTACATATTGAATGGCCATGTACATAGAAGTTTTTGTACCTTTACGAACAGCTATACTAGGCTTTTCATTTGGATTAACTTTTTCATTGGTATGAATTATATTAGAGTTTTTTATATTTACAAAAGGTTTAATAAGAGGAGCAATATAGTTTTCATCTCCAAAAAAAGTAAACTTAAGATTAGGAAATCTAACTTTAGCTTCAGCTGCTCCTTTTATAATAACTTCAGGAGCATGATCCCCTCCCATAGCATCTAACGAAATATGAATTGGATTAGACAAAAAGACTCCAAAAAAATAAATTAAAATATTATAAACTATATTTATAATAAATATAGGAATTAAAAAATACAATTAACTATTTAACAA
>JAQBXK010000032.1 GCA_027625145.1 Pseudomonadota bacterium | reverse complement strand
CCGAATTGGTCTGTCTTAGAGAAGTTAAGCCTGATGATAGGTTTGCCATTTGGTGCTTTGTCTATATCTTCAAACTTAAAGGCGCAGAGCTCTGATCGGCGGCGCATTGTTTCGTAGCCGAGTCTTAATAGGACTTTATTCCTTAAACCCCTGAGACTGTTATCGCAGTTGCTAAGTAGCTGGTTGAGTAGCGGCTTGGTGAGTGGCGTAGCTTGCTGCTGTGCCCGTCCAATTTTGCGGTGCATTCTTTTTATGGCCAATATAACTTCTGGCTGCTTGGTAGGGTCATAGTGTTTGGAGAGCTTTAGTACCGTGCCCAGGCTATTGATTCGTCGGCGGATGGTGGCGCTTTTGTTGTTTTCACTGAGGTAGTCCACGTACATTGCCATAGTATCTGCGTCGGCAGGTATGGGGGTTATGCCATTTTTAAGACACCAGGTTTGATATTGGATAAAGTCTGATCTGTAGGCCCTGATGGTATTTTGCGCAAAGGCGCCATCAAATTTGGCGAGTATATCGTCAATCATGTTATTCTCAAGGGTGAATAATCATAATGATTCTAATGGAATCAAAAAGTAGAGTCAATGGTATCTTCTTTTCAAATAAAAGCAGCGCGCGCTATGTTAGGTTGGAGCGCGATTGAGCTCGCAAACCGAAGTGGGGTTGGTAGTGCTTCTATTAAGCGCTACGAAGTTCAGCCGGGTATTCCTGTTGCTAATACCAAAAATTTGATGGAGATAAGAAGTACATTCGAAGAGGCAGGCATTGAATTCACCGGCGATCCTCTGGTGAATCCGGGGGTTACCCTGCGCATCAAGCGCGATGATTAAGCTCTAACTGCTTTATGTTTTAGCTTTTTCTTTTGCTTTATGATCTCCATTCGATATTTGTGTGGATGCTGCTATGCCTGTTGAAGATAAATCCAAGTCTCTTTTGCCGTTCCTATCAAGCCCCAAGCTTTTGCCTGATGAATCTGAGGCTGAGTTTCAATTGGGTTTGCAAAGTCTCCTATCCGAACTAGACAATCCCTCGCCCTTGGCGGTGGCGCTGATCAGCCAGCTAAATGAGAGCCTCTGGTGGATTAAGAGGCACACGAAGGATAAGGAGTTATTGCTGCATGAGGCGATGGCGAGGCTTTTATCAAAGGGGGGTAGCTACATTGAGAGGTATAACAACCGGGAAGTCTCAGCGGCCCTTGAGCACTATCTGGACGGCCGTGCGGACGAGGATGAGGCAGCATTGATTGATGTAATCCTCGCTGAGTCGAAGCTGACCTTGTCGGATCTTCGTGTCAGGGCCTTTAAAGATGCGGCCAAGCACATCAAGTTGGTGGATGATCTGATTCATCGTCAGCACCAAACAATGAGGCATCTTCAAAGGAGTATCGATTCTGTAGACTATAAGTCACGCCTGATTAAGCGCATGGATCTTGAGCTGGCGGCACTTGAGTCAAAACAGTCTGTGCAGGGAGCGCTGACTCTTGACGACAAATCCTCTTAGGAATCATGCAAATCGGTGCAACGCACTCAAATCAACCGGCCCTAGATCTGTGGCTGGTAAGCGAGCCAGCAGCCAAAATTCCCGCAAGCATGGGCTAAATAGTCCGCTTGACTTTGAGTCATCATCCGAGTTCCAGGCACTTGTCAATCTTATCGCAGAAGAGGGGTTTTCCGCCTGCGTTTGTGCCGATATCGCCGCGGGACTTCTTAATTACCGACGGGTGATGGATGCCTACTACGAAACCTATATCAGTCCCGAGCCAGTGGATGAGTTTATGCATGATATGGATGTGAAGGCCTCGACCCCCATCTTTAAAGAGCTTCTCAGCTCGTCGGGCAGTAAGCGCCAAGATGTCAGAAAGATGGCTACTTTTTTTGCTCATATGCAAAGACAAGAGCGGCGCAAGGGTGGTTTGGTATCTCGACGCTCTGCGGACACCCACAAATTAATACGCTACCAGCGCAAAGGCATCGCTCGGTTATCAGGGGCGATTCGGCAGGGCTAGATTAAAAAAAGTAACAAAACGAAGCCAAATTCAAGTCATAGCATGCGATAAATAGGATTATATAACGCTACGGTATTAGGGTGGATATTCATAACGTGAGCAACATTTGTGAAGTATCAGTTTAAGATATTCTTTTAAAACTAATAAAGATTTGGGGGCATTACAAATGGAACGTAGGGCTATTAAATGCTGTATTTAGACTTCTAACTTAATCACTTCTCCAGCTTGTGGTGGAAAACCGCAAATACCTCGACACAGTGCTCGCATCGTACCAAGCGACCGGCCCGCATAATGGTTGCCAGGTCACATCCATTCACATTTATTACTGATCTCTTGATAATTTCGTTGATATTGCACGCAAGTTGGTTGATCTTGGCAAGTACTATGATTGATTGTCCAATAATACGGTTTAAGTAACATGGACGGCGTGAGCCTGAGCTTTCCTGATTGGCGCTTTAATCTACGTAAATCCAACACTGAGCCTCTGATACGGTTGAATGGAGAGACACGTGGGGAGCAAGCTGACCTCAAGCAAAAAATTAACGATCTGAAAAAATTTATTGAAAATAGTTGAGCCTAAAAAATATTATCAGCCATAGAAATACCAGTGCAAATATGGTGAGTTAAAACTCCAGCATTAGGACGCCCAGATATTATGCTCTGCAAACTTTAGATACCCATTTTACGGAGTCTAGACTGCGCCAGCCCCCTGCCCTCATAATGGCTAGTGTGTTGTGCCCCTTGATGTAAGTCTTGGGCCGCGGCCAATGAGGGAGCCAAGTTCTGGCTGTCCATCATGAATAACCTGAAAAAACCGAGGTCTGGAAGACATCCTGATTGCCGTTGTGGGCGGCCTCAAAGGCTTCCCTGATGTCTATCAACGCGGCCCATCCCGACACCACGACGGTGCAGACCTGCATCCTGCATCTGGTGCGCCATTCGCTAAACTTCTGCGGCTGGAAGGATCGCAAGGAAGTGTGGCCAAGGGCCTGAAGCGGGTTTATCAGGCCGTGGATGACGGGGAAGCAGCCAAAGCCCTAGATGATTTCGAAGTCGAATGGGGTCACAAATACCCCTCAATTGCCCCAAGTTGGCGAAGAGCATGGCAGGAGGTCATCCCGTTCTTTGCCTTCCCGCCAGCCCCGTGCGATGTGCCTTGAGATGCGTTGCGTCTATCTGTAATTGTTCGGGCATATCTTGTGATGATAACTCCTTGAATATTTTGTCAAATACGCCCATTTCGCTCCAGCGGATAAAGCGGTTGTAAAGGGTTTTGTGGGGCCCGTATTTAGATGGAGCATCCCGCGGTTATGAGCGATTTACGCCTGACAATGGAGGAACAAAAAGCATGGTTGCAAAATTATGGGTACAAAAATTTGGCTACTACGTCGTCATACTATTTGCAGGTGCCAGAAACGCAGAAAATTCAGATAATCAAAAATTTACGGCCAAGATGAATGCAATTGATTTACATGGCGCAGATACCTAGAATTTCTTCAGAAACAATTCGAAGCTCCAGTGCTCAAACTGGACCGGTCAAAGAGGGCCACCTTTACAAAAGACATCTGGCTATGCTATTTATGCCTATTCTCCTCGGACAATCCCGAGGCAAATCTGACAATTACACGGTATCGTTCGAAACCAAATTGAAGTTTTTTGAACCCATAAATCTAACAACTAGCAAGGAAACATCTATGAAAAAGAAACAATCAGCGGCTCAATTAGATTGGGCTTACGCGGAAGAAAAAGTGAAGCTAGATTATTTAGAGTCGTGCAAAAACACAATTTCAAGTGATGAAAAGTTTAACACATTTAGAACTAATCCAGAATATGGCATAGTTCTTGAAAGTGGAGAAAAAGGAATTGGAGAAAATAATTTACGCAGACTTAAGAAAATGGCGGGAGCAAAATGGGTAGAAAATTCCATAAAAATTATTGCAGAGAATGATAAATTTGGCGGACCAGAATTACATAGTTTTGACGAGCTTCTGGTCAAATGTTCTTCTTCTTCGATTTAATATGGATTAGATTATTTCAACATAAAAACCATAATTGGAGATACTAACGGTAAGTCCATCAATGTTGTCGAAGTTGGGGCAGGTTTCGGCGGCCTAGCCAGATTGTTATGCAGATTTGAAAATATAGAAAAGTATACAATAATTGATTTTCCAGAAGTCTGCGCACTAGCTAAGCGGTATCTTGAAAATTACCCAGAATGCCTAGACAAAATCGCATTTATTGACGCATCTGATATTATGAAATCTTGGACACAATTGGAGCCAGCTGAATTATTTATTGCTTCAGCTTCTGTTGCCGAACTAAACAACGAACTTCAATGTTTTTACTTTACAAATTTTATTCAAAAAGCAGATTGGTCATATATAGTTTATAATTCGGCTCATAAAGAAGAAAATTTGAAATTTCTTTCTGAGTTTCTGGAAAATTCGGAACAGAAGGGACTGTTTTTTAAGGTACAAAATCCTTGGTTTAGAATTTTACATATATTTTTTTCAAGAAATGAGAAGTCAATTGAAAACATAAATGGCTTAAAATTTGAATCGCTAAAGAAATATTTAGGAAGTTACAAATTTTTATTAAAGCGCATTATTAGATCAATCTACTTCAAAGTTACAAATAAATACTAGGGTCCGTGGACATTCAGGATTCACATGGAGGGTGTTTGAGACTTGTCGGTCATGCGGCGATCTGGTCTGGGTTTGTGGTTTCGATTCCGTCTTTGAACGTGACGCTTGTGATGACTTTAGCGAGGTAGTCAAAGCCGCGTAGCTTTCTCCAGTTTTGCTCAGCGCATTGGCCCAGCTTGAACATCATGTGTAGCATCCCGTCACGCGACAGTAAAAGACAAACAAAAAAAAGAAGATGCTTATTATTAAAATTGCAGAAAAAATAATTCGTTTTTACGGAAGTTTTCTTAAAAGATACTTGTGTTCACTGAATGGCTATAAATAGCGTGAAGTAAGATGAATTCATTAAATTTTAATGAAGTGTTTACAAGTAGCAAAAAATATAGATAAAACGGATAACTCTTTATCCTACAGCTAAATTCCAATTACTCTTTTCATGATTTAGTTGTTACATCGGATAATTTTATAATAATAAATCATACAGTAATATAAAAAAATTACGACGTAAGAACTGAGTTTATAGTTAGCATTAGTTATTAAAGTTATAAATAATAAAATTAAATTTTTTTTATATATTTCTGTATTAATTCAACATTATCAATTAATGATGAAAGGATGATTGAATTTACCATTATAATTGCATTTCTAACTAGTTTGATTTCATTAATTATATTTAGGCCTATTGCTATTAAGCTTAACTTAGTTGATTATCCAACTGAAAGAAAAACCCATGCCGGAAATGTTCCTCTTTTAGGGGGGATATGCGTTTTTTTTGGAATCATAGTACCGTATTTTTTATTTATGGAATTTGATAAATTTTCTAGTGCACTTCTAATTACTGCTTCATTAATATTAATTCATGGAGTATGGGATGATTTTGCAAATTTAAAAGCTAAAACCAAAATAGCTTTTCAAGTATTCCTTTCAGCAATAATGATTTATGTTACCGATGTTAAACTCAACAGTTTTGGTGATCTTTTTGGTGTTTCATATCCCTTGGAACTAGGCATATTGTCCATTCCAATCACAATAATTGCAGTAATTGCATTAACCAATGCAATTAATATGATAGACGGGCTTGACGGACTTGCCGCTGGTATTGTGCTCATAGCCATCACAGGTTTAATTTGTTTTAATCTAACACTAGAATTTTCTCCCTTTACTAGCTTGCTTTTGGTAGTTGCCTCTGCATTATTACCTTTCATTATTTTTAATATTGCTCCTTATCCTAAAATCAAGGTTTTTCTTGGGGATGGAGGCAGTTTGTTTTTGGGTTATACTATTTCTTGGGCACTAATTTATAGTGCTGAAAATATAAACAATTTTACTCCTAGTTTTGCTTTGTGGTGTGTAGCGATCCCGTTGTTTGACTTCTTCGTCGTAATTATTATACGAATAGTTAAAAAACATTCATTAATGATTGCTAGGAAAGATCATATTCACCATTTTTTAGAAAATTTAGAATTTTCTAAAAAATTAATATTGTTGCTAATCGTTTCTTCTGGATTGGCTATTTTGCTAATAGGAATTCTTATAGAAAACAAATTTCCAGCCCTAAGTTTCTCAGTCTTTCTAATATTGTTTTTGTTTTACTTATTTATAAGAATTTATATTAACTCTGAAAAGAAAGTTAAGAGATATTAATGAATCAAAGCTTAGACAAAAAATGGTGTGTAGCTCAAATTAAACCAAATTCATATCACTCCGCTATTCAAAATCTAGAACGACAAGGCTTTCAAACTTTTCTTCCTAAGATGGAAATAACACAAAGACAAGAAAATAAATTTCTTGTTAAGAACGTTTATGTTTTCCCTGGATATATGTTTGTGTGTTTTGACCCGCACGTCATTACTTGGACTAAAATAAATAGCACTTATGGTGTTTCAAAAATCCTAACTTATAGGAATAAACCTGCAGAAATTTCGTCTGATTTAATTCTGGAACTTAAAAATAGGTATAAAATTAATAGTAACCCAACGCAAAAGGAAAAGTTACAAAAAGGTGATTCTATAAAGTTTTTTATGGGGCCATTTACTGATCTGATTGCAAAAGTTGAAAGTGTAGACGAAAAAAATCGTATTTGGATTCTTCTGGAAGCAATGGGAGGATATCAAAGATTAAAATTACAAAATGTTGAAAAAAATCAATATAATAAATTTTAAAGATTAAAAATTTAACTTAATATAATTAATATAATTTTTTGATTTATATTATATAAATTATAAATAATACTTTTGATTAGATGAATCACTCAGCAACCTCCCAAAACACAAGAAAATCAGGATCAAAAATTTTAATTTTTTGTTCGTTAACATCTAGATATTTTTTGAAGATCAAATTTTGACTTGATTTAATCAATGTGATTTTTTCTTTGTTAATGTTTAAGTTATAATGTTTAGCACCATTCTTACTAATAAAATTCTCTAATTGAGGTAAAGCATTTTCATTATCAAATATTTGAGCTAAAATTGGAATACAATATGTTGCATTAAAAATACCTGCACATCCACAAGCACTCTCTTTGTCCGATATAAAGTGAGGTGCTGTATCTGTACCTAAAAAAAATTTTGAGTTACCATTTGTTGCTACTTTTAATAACGCCTTCCTATGCTCTTCTCTTTTTAAAATAGGCAAACAATAATTATGAGGTTTTATACCACCAACAAAAATAGCGTTTCTATTTAAAGCTAAGTGATGAGGGGTAATTGAGGCAACTAAATTTCTATTTCCCTCTTTTACATATAACGATGCCTCTTTTGTAGTTATATGCTCAACAGTAATTTTTAGGTCTGGTAGTTTAGTACAAATAAAATGGAGAGTTGTATCTATGAATTTTTTTTCTCTGTCAAAAATATCAATTTCTTGATTAGTAACCTCTCCATGAATTAGTAAAGGCATCCCTATATCAGACATGGTCTCAAGTATAGGCATTATTTTTTGTATATCCTTAACACCAGCTTCAGAGTTAGTAGTAGCTCCTGCAGGATAGAGTTTTGCTGCAAAGACTAATCCATTTTCGTATGACTTTTTAAGTTCATCTTTATTTGTGTTTTCTGTTAAGTATAAAGTCATTAATGGAAGAAATTCATCTTCTTTTGGAATTTCATTTTCTATTCTTTTTTTGTATTCGATTGCATCATTTCCCGTTAGTATTGGTGGAGTAAGGTTTGGCATGACAATAGCTCTGCTAAAATGCCTTGTAGTTTCGGGAACAACCGCTTTTAGTATTTCATTATCCCTAAAATGAACATGCCAATCATCTGGTTTAATTAGTTCAATTTTTTCCATTTTTTCTTCTAAACTTTTAAAATATAATTATGTATGATAATAACATACATAATATTTTAAAAATAATCATTAATTTTTGGTATACTTATATTATGAAGATTTCAATAATTGCGGCAAGTCATAGACAAAAATCTGAATCAAAAAGGGTGTCTGATATTATTCAAGCAAGATTAAAAGAGTTGTCCCAAAGCCTTGATTGTTTCTCTCTAGATTTAGGGGCATCTTCATTACCCCTTTGGACACCTGAGAAGAAAAATGGGGATGGGGTTTGGGGAGACACTTGGATAGAAATATCAAATAATTTAAACCAATCTGACGGCTTTATTTTTATTGTTCCAGAGTACGGAGGTATGGCAACACCAAGTGCTAAAAACTTATTCTTATTATGTGGTGAAGGTGAGTTAGCTCATAAACCATCTTTAATAGTATCAGTTAGTAGCGGCAATGGAGGAGCATACCCAATTGCTGACTTAAGATCATTTTCGTATAAAAATACACACATAATGTGGATACCAGAAAATGTTATTATTAGAAATGTTGAAGAATACAATCCTGGAAACCATGGAAAAGCTATTCCTGAATGGTTAGATAAAAGAATCGATTATACTTTGGAGTTAATTCTTGCTTACTCCTCTAATATGAAACCTCTTAGAAAGCTAATAAATAGAAAGGATTTTGGAAATGGGATGTAATGATTTTAGTAAAAAATTTGAAGATTTCGAAGGTTGGGAGAAAACTTCTGATGGAAGAGATGCTTTTGCTAAACTTTTTAAATTTTCCGATTTTAAACAAGCATTTTCTTTTATGACTTGCGTAGCATTGAAAGCAGAGCAAACTAATCATCATCCAGAATGGGAAAACGTTTATAATAAGGTTAATATAACCTTGACAACTCATGATGTTGGAGGCATTTCAAAGTTAGATTATGATTTAGCTATTTTTGCAGATGCTTGTTCTAAAAACTTTAATTAATAAACTAATATCGGTTTAAATTCTATGGCAAATAAATTGATAGTTAATCCTATAATTTGGTCACCTTCTGAAGACAGAATCAACTCTTCTGAAATGTATAAATTTATGAAGGCTATTAATACAAACTATAATATAGCTCTAAAGAGCTATGATGATCTTCATAAATGGTCAACAAAGTTTAAACCTTACTTTTGGGAATCTATATGGGATTTTTTTGATATTATTGGTTCTAAAGGAGAAAAGCCTTATATAAATCCATTAAATAAAATGCCAGAAAGTAAATTTTTTCCATTAGGTAAAGTTAATTACGCTGAAAACATGCTCTCAGGAAACAACACAGGTTTTGCAATTGTCTTTAAATCAGAAGATAAAATTCGAAAAGAAGTCTCTTGGGATCAACTTAAGACACAAGTTGCAACTACCGCAAATTTTTTAAAACAACAAGGTATTATTAAGGGCGATAGAGTGGCTGCTTATATGCCCAATATGCCTGAAACTGTTATTATGATGCTTGCAACCTCGTCTTTAGGAGCTATTTTTTCTTCAGCTTCTCCCGATTTTGGTATAGATGGAGTCTTAGATAGGTTCGGTCAAATTGAGCCTAAAGTCCTTATCACAACAGATGGTTACTGGTATAATGGGAAAGAAGTTAATATTATTAACAAAGTTAAAGATGTTGTAAAAGGGTTGCCATCTTTAAAAAAAATTATTATTGCGCCTCTTCTCAATATTTTAAATGCTTATAAAGATAATAATTTTATCAGTTTTAATAACATCCAAGAAGAATACTTTACTGAAAATATTAGTTTTGAACCTTTAAATTTAGATGACCCTCTTTATATAATGTTTTCAAGCGGAACTACTGGAAAGCCTAAATGTATTGTTCACTCTAATGGTGGTGTTGTTCTTAAACATTTAGTTGAGCTTGGTCTTCATTCCAATGCTAGACAATATAGTAAGGTATTTTATTTTACTACATGTGGTTGGATGATGTGGAATTGGTTGGTTTCAGGATTGTTATTAAAATCAACAATTTACTTATACGATGGATCTCCTTTTTATCCAAATGGAAAAGTTCTTTGGGACTTTGTAGAACAGGAAAAAATCAATTTTATGGGCGTTTCAGCTAAATATATTGATGCACTTGCTAAAGAAGATTTAAATATTATCGATACGCACAGTTTATTAAACTTAGAAATTATTGGATCAACAGGTTCTCCATTGGTACATGAAAGTTTTGATTATATTTATAAAAATGTTAAAAAAAATGTATCTGTTGCAAGCTTATCTGGCGGTACTGATTTAGTCGGGTGTTTTATAGGAGGCAATCCAATGTCTCCAGTTAGACGTGGGGAAATACAAGGCTCAATTCTTGGAATGGATGTTCATGTTTTTAGTGATGAAGGAAAATCGCAAGAAAATAAAAAGGGAGAGCTAGTATGTATAGAGAGCTTTCCAACTATGCCTTTATTTTTTTGGAATGATAAAAATAATGAAAAATATCATGAAGCCTATTTCAATAAATTTCCTAATGTTTGGTGTCATGGTGATTATGTAATGAAAACAGAAAATAATGGTTTCATTATTTTTGGGAGGTCTGATGCAACATTAAATCCTGGTGGTGTTCGAATTGGAACAGCAGAAATTTATAGACAAGTTGAACAATTAGAAGAAATTGTTGAAGGATTGGTTGTAGGTCAAATGTGGAATAGCGATACAAGAGTGATTTTATTCGTTCGATTAAATCCTGCATTTAAATTAACAAAAGATTTAACTGATAAAATTAAATCTAAAATTAGAATGGGTGCTTCACCAAGGCACGTGCCTTCAAAAATAATTGCTGTTGAAGATATTCCTAGGACAAAGTCCGGTAAAATTGCAGAACTTGCAGTAAGAGATATCATTCATAATAAAGAGATAAATAACCAAACGGCTCTAGCTAACCCAGAATGTTTAAGTTACTTTAAAAACATAGAAGAATTAAGTTATTAATTTAAGCTTTAATTTCTGAATTCACTGAAAAAGGCTCTTCCTTCACAGTTATTGTTAGAAGAAAAGCTATTATGCCAAGAGCTACGCTTAGCCACCACATTGTTTCATAACTTCCATATACGTCAAAAAACTTTCCACCTAACCAAGCACCTAAAACGGCACCAAGTTGATGGCATATGAAGCAAAGCCCTGATAATGTTGCCATATATTTTGGTCCAATAAATGATAGTATTATCCCATTGGTTAACGGAACAGTAGCTAGCCATAATAGACCTATGGAAGCTCCAAAAAGTATAGCAATGACTGGTGACGGGGGTGATAATAAGAAAATAGTAATGGCTAAAGATCTTAACAAATAGATAATAGATAAAGGCATTGCTTTTTTATATTTGCCTCCTAACCATCCAAAACCAATTGTTCCAAAAATATTAAATACTCCAATAATGGCTAGAGACCATCCGGCAACTTCTACAGAAATGCCTTTTGAAATTAAGTCGGCCGGAAGATGAAGGCCAATGAATGTTACGTGAAAACCACAAACAAAAAAAGCAGATATTAATAATAAATAATTTTTCTCTTTGATAGAAAACATAATAGTATTTTTTAAACCTAAACCAAAAGATGTGTTTTTGTTACTTTGATCATTTTTCTCATTTAAAAGAGGGAGCAATATCAACAAACTTATTGTAACTGTGGCTAGTATAATAAGGCTTGTTTGCCATCCTAAATGCTCATTCATCCACATTGTAGGAACGACCACAGCAAATTGTCCAAATGAACCGGCTGCTGCCGCAAATCCCATAGTAAGAGATCTTTTATTTGGGGGCGCAACTTTACCTACTATACTAATTATAGTAGCCATTCCGGCTCCACCTAGTCCAAAACCCATTAAGGAAGTAGCAGAAAAAAGTGTAAAAGATGAATTGGGGCTACTTAATAAAAAAATACCTAAAGCATAACTAATTATACCAAACGCAAGCACTTTTTGCGGTCCAAATTTATCTATTAGTATTCCACAAAAAAAAGTTACGCATCCCCAAATAATAGCTTGCACACCTATTGCAAATGAAAAAAACTCTCGGCCATTTCCCATAAAATTAGTAACAGGTTCTAAAAAAAGACCCAAAGATTGTCTGCAACCCATTATTATCGCTATAACAAGAGAGCAAACAAATAATACTATTTTCCAATCTACCTTTTTAGTATTCATAATTTTTTATTCCCCATTTAATTTTTCTAAAATATTTATAAAATTTATAACTTAAGCTCATTAATATTTTTGATAGTTAAATCAAAAATATTTTTCTTATCTTCCCCTAGATTTTTTGATACTTTATCTTGTATAATTTCCCATGCAATATTTGCTTTTATTAAGATTTGTTTGCCGTGAGATGTTAAGCTTAAAATTTTATTTCTTTTATCGTCGCCAAACTTTAAAAAAACAAGTTTCATTCGTTCAAGTTTCTCAAGATTCCGAGCAAGTGTACTTCTGTCAAGTTGAGTAGCAATAGCTAAATTTTTTATATTAGGAGTGTCAATTTTTTCTATATTCTTTAGTAAGCTATACTGAGTAACTTTAATTCCAGTATCAATCAATGCTTCATCATAGATTTTAGTTAACTTCAAAGCAATTTGTCTTAATGCTATACAATTACATAATATTTTATTACCCATATTAAATGTATATACACATAATATGCATTAGCAAATTAAATTTAATAAGATTATATTTAACCTCTGCCTTTATAATTCTCTACAGTGTGATCAGGAATGAATAAATGTTCTGGCTGTTTACCTGTTTGCCAAAAAATATCTATTGGTATGCCTCCTCGTGGATACCAATAGCCGCCTATTCTAAGCCATTTAGGTGATAATAGATTTATAAGATCTTGGGCAATAGTAATTGTACAATCTTCATGAAAGGCTCCATGATTTCTATATCCAAGGAGATATAATTTAAAAGATTTGCTTTCTACTATAAACTTATTAGGTACGTAATCAATTATGATGTAAGCAAAATCAGGTTGAGATGTAACTGGACAAATAGATGTGAATTCAGGACAAGTAAATCTAATCGAGTAGTTTATATCAATTTTAGGATTTGTAATTTTTTCAAGCACTTTTGGATCAGGGCTTTCAGGGATGTTGCTTTTAGATCCAAGTGCATTTAAATTTTTATTTAATTTATTCATTATACTTTCTCAAATTTTTAATTAGCTGAAATTAGCTCTTTATTTGTTTTTTTAATTTCAGAACGGATTGTATTTTGCCACTCTTCTATATTTTTTGCTTGATAAGATTTTGGAGGGAATGCAACGCTCCTAGAAGCGTTAATAAGACCAAAGTTTTTAAGACCAGGGATTGTTAAGTCGGGCACTAATGCTGCAGTTGCATCGCTAGCTGACGCTCCTTGAGCTCCATATCCTGGAATAAGAAGAGGAGAATTAGGCAACATATTTCTTAATTTAATTGCATCATTTTTAAACGTTGCTCCTGAAACTAATCCAATCGATGATAAGCCTAAGCTTCCGATATTTTTATCAATGATGGGTTTCAATAATTTAGCAAGATGCTCATAGCATTTTAATCCATTTTCTAACAATTGCTCTTGAAGATCTTTAGATCCATTATTACTTGTGTGTGTGAGAATAAATAAACCAGATCCAGTTTCTTCTGCTTTTATAAAAAAGGGGTCTAAGCTGTCAAGCCCTAACCAAGGATTAACTGTTAAGGCATCACTTGGGAATGGTGCGTCATCTCCTAAATAAGCATTAGCATAGGCTTGACTAGTACTACCTATATCTCCTCTTTTACCATCCATTATTAACAAGACGTCTTTATTTTTTAATTTCTTACAGAGATTTGCGAGCAATAACATACCTTGTGGACCTAATTGTTCAAACAAAGCTATCTGAGGTTTTATTGCTGGTATTAAGTCTAAAGAGCATTCGAAAAGAGCAAAGCAAAAATTTTCAACTTTTTGATAATTATTTTCAAATAATGATAATTTTTTGTTATTTACATTAAATATATCTGGAATTAGAGGTATATGTGGATCTAACCCTAGGCATAAAAAAGATTTCTTGTCTCTAATTTTATTTACAAGTCTATTTCCAAAATGCTTCGTCATATATTAATATATACCTAAAGCTGCTCTGTATGTTTCTAATAAAGCTTCTTGCTCTAACCTCTCGTCGATATCCATTTTACGAATTATTAACACTTTTCTCATAATTTTAGGATCATAACCTAGTCCTTTTGCTTCAGAGAAAACTTCTTTAATGTCAGCTAGCAAATTATTTTTTTCTTCTTCAAGTCTTTCTACTCTTTCTATTAAACTTTTAAGTCTATCATCCTTAGATTGAGATATATTTGTTACTTTATCTAATGTATTATTCATATTCATTGTTTAAACTCTACTTTGTTAACTTTAGCTTTTAAGTTCTTTTGTTTCTTCTGTTTGATATTTATCTTTCCAAACAGAATGAGGCATTCCGTATACAATTTCCCTTGCTTTATCTTTATCTAAATCAATGCCATTTTCTGATGCTGCTTCACTATACCATCTAGATAAACAATTACGGCAGAAACCACTAAGATTCATTAAATCAATATTTTGTACATCAGTTCTTTTTTGCAAATGTATAAGAAGTTTTTGTAGGACTTGTGATTCAATCAATAATTTTTTATTGATATCAATAACGTTATTATTATTTTCCATTTCAACACCTTTTTTTAATATAAAAGATTTAGCATAACTGTTTAATCAAACCAAGTTACAAAACGTTTTTTAAGAAATTTATTGTATAATAAGTTGAATAATAATAGCTTTAGCTAAGATTGGTATTTAAAATTATGAATAATGATGTTGAAATAAATTCTGATAGATTTGCTCAAGTAAGAAATGCAAGAAATACAGAAACAGCTGAAGATTACACAGAAATGATTGCTGATTTAATTAAGCAAAATGGAGAAGCAAGAGCTGTTGATCTAGCAAAGCATTTTGGAGTAACTGGGCCTACGGTTAATAGTACAATTAGGAGATTAGTTAGAGAAGAACTTGTTGAAAGTAAGCCTTATAGATCTATTTTTTTAACTGAAAAAGGTAAGTTATTAGCTGATTATTGTAAAAAAAGACATGATATTGTTTTTAACTTCTTAATTAAAATTGGTGTTGATATAGAAGTCGCCCAAAATGATGCTGAGGGTTTGGAGCATCATGTAAGTAAAGAAACTTTAAAGGTTTTTGAAAATTTTATAAAAGAAAATAAATAATTATTTTACTATGTAAGCCCTATATACATAGTAATTTCTATCGCTATTTTTTCCTGTCTTAAATGATATTTTGTTTACTAGTTCTAAGTTAGATAGATTTGTATAGGTATTATCATTTATGTTTTGACTTAATATTAATACTTTTTCGTCTTCCTTAAATAAAGCGTGGTTGAATGAATAGTTTTTTTCATAGTAATTACTTGGATGTAAATTTTTATTGAGTATAAAAATCTTTCCTTTAAATTTATTATCAAATCTATTTAGATAATAATTAAATCTGGTTATATCACTTCTATTTTGAAATAGAATTGCTGATACCTTTTCATTTTCATAAATATTCCCAATTACAATTGATTGAGATTCAAATCCAATGTTTTTTCTTAAAGGATTAGATTTTAATTCAAGTGGATAAATTGATCCTGTTGCTGAAACGCTTAAAATAAATATTGAAAGAATAACATTGGTTGTTAGTCCTATTTTAAATAAAAATCTTATATATTTTCTTTTGTTAATTACAACAAAGCTACTTAATATAATGCTTGCAGCAATGTAAGCAGTTATAGCCCAATTAGCATTTGCAATTTTAAGATAACTTTGAATTGTTATTAAAATAATAATTGGTAGCGAAAGCATAGCTAGAAGTGAAAGTGTTTTATTTATATAAAAGCTCTCAAAGACAAGAAATAAGAATAAAAGCAATAAAATAGGTCCAAAAACTAATAGCTGAGAAGCTAAAAATTCAATCATATTATTTAGGTTTAGAGTAATTATAGAAAGATCTGCATTGGAAACAGTATGATTAAGGGTAACAAAATCATTTACGTAATTCCAATATAAATTACCACTAGCTATTATAAGGCATGTAAAAAAGATTAATATTAAGTTATTAGCCTTAAAGGCTTTACCTCTATCATAAATTGTCCACCATAAAAAAAAGAATATAATAAAGTATAAAGCAGCATATTTAGATAAAAAAGCCAGTCCAATAGCTAAGCCTAAACATAGACTTAATAAAACATTGTTTTTTTTCAATAGTGTTAACGAGATTACTAATGCAAATGTCCAAAATAGTAATAAAGGTGTATCTGAAGATATAATAAAGCTTCCAAGAGAAGCGGCAGGCGTAAAAATCCAGATTAATGCTGCAATTTTAGCTGATTTATTTCCAAAGGTAGAGTAAGTACCTATCCATATAGTTATAGATATTAAAAAATGTATTATAGGAGAGCATATTCTTGCCGCCCATTCTTCTTGCCCAAATATGTTAGTTGAAAAAGCTATTATCCAAGCAATCATGGGTGGTTTAGTGAAGTATCCCATTTGAAGATTTTGTGACCAGTGCCAATATTGTGCTTCATCAACAGAAAGTTCTATCGGTGATAAAACCAGTGCGATTATTCTTGCAATAGTTACTAATATTAAAATTAATAAAATTAATGAGTTATTTAAAAAAAAAGAATTATGAATTTTATTTTGAAACGATATCATTCTTATAATATCCACCCTATTTTAAAATTATTATATATTTTAATTAAATGCAAGTTATTGATTTGTACTTATTATGAGTATATTAAATGACATATAAATTATAATTTAAGGTTAATTATAGATATGAATTCTTTTCAAGAAATTAACAGCATTATTGAAGATTTTTCTTTTTTTGAATCATGGGAAGATAAGTATCAGTATTTAATAGATCTTGGTCGAAATGTTCCTACTATGGATACATGTCTCAAAGTTGATAAAAATAAACTTAAGGGTTGTCAATCAGTGGTTTATTTTAGTTCTATTGCAAATCAGGATGGAACTATTAAATTTTTAGCAAATAGCGATGCTGCTATTGTGCAAGGTTTAATAGGTTTGATGCTTAAAGTCTTTTCAGATAGAACACCACAAGAAATTTTTGATATTAATTTAGATTTTTTAGAAAAAATTGGACTTGATGAACATTTATCACCAACTCGAAAAAATGGATTATCTTCTTTAATCACTGCTATAAAAAATATAGCAAAACAAAAGTTAAACTAGGGCTTTAAGTGTGAATAAAATTGGAAACAAATATTCAATATCAAGTTTAACTAATGAAAAAATAAAAATTATAAACAGTTTATCTCAACGTAAGTATAGAAAGCAATTAAATTTATTTGTTGCTGAAGGTATAAGGTTATGTAAAGAGGCCTTAGATAAAAATTGGGAAATAAAGTATCTTCTTTATGATAAAGATAAAGCAGAAGATGAGTTAGTAATAAAACTTATAGACCAGGTGATATCGAGAGGAGGAGATGCCCTTGAAGTTACTTTTAATATTTTATCTAAGATTTCTCATAAAGAAAATGCTCAAAATGTATTAGGTGTCATTGAACAACAATGGAGCAATCTGCCAAAAAAAATAAATAAAGAAACATGGGTTGCTTTAGAATGTATTCGAGATCCGGGTAATCTTGGAACTATTTTTAGAACTATGGATGCTGTTGGTGCAAAAGGATGTTTTTTAATTGATGAATGTACAGATCCTTTTTCTTACGAAGCTGTTAGAGCTAGTATGGGAGCTATTTTTAATTTAAATATCATATCCATTAAATCTAAAAAGTTTATTGAATGGAGAAAAGAAGGCCTTTTTACTTTAATAGGAACTTCATTAAATAATGCCACAGATTATAGAAAAACTCATTGGAGTTTACCTTTTATCTTGCTTATGGGTAACGAGCAGAGAGGGTTGTCGGACCAATTAATTGCAGAATGTGATCAATTAATTAAAATTCCAATGTTAGGGAGCTCAGATAGTTTGAACTTAGCTGTTTCCACGGCTGTTGCGCTTTATGAATCAATTAGGAAAAATCCTATTTAATTACTTGCTTTCCCATCTAGCAAAAATAGCAGTACTAATTTGCCTAGGTTGATCTTGTTCTTCAATAATAGAAATTTCTCCAGATTCTACATTTCCTGAATATTTTTCCATAACTTCCTTTAATAAAAAGTGAAGGGACAGAGAGCTAGATCTAATGGCATAACTATTAAGAATTATAAAAATTGGTGTATCAGAAAGTAGTTTGGGTAATAAGTTTAATAAAATAGGTAGGTCATGAGATAATTCCCATTTCTCTCCATTCGGGCCTCTACCATATTTAGGAGGATCTAATATAATAGCATCATATTTATTGTAACGTCTAATTTCTCTATTAACAAATTTCAATGCATCATCAGTTAAATATTTAATAGAAGCCTTATTTAAATTGGATAAATTACGATTATCAAAAGCATAACTAATTGCTTTTTTACTAGCATCAACATGAGTAACAGAAGCGCCATATGAAGCAGCATGGAGACTTGCTAAGCCAGAATAAGCAAATAAATTAAGAACTTTGGGAGGATTTACAGAAGAAGAATTTTTAATAAAAGAAGTAATTTTTTTTGATGCCCAGTCCCAATGAGGTGATTGGTCAGGAAAAAATCCTAAATGTCTAAAAGGAGTAGGAGTGGCAAAAAATTTAATATTATCATAGGTCATTTCCCAACGATCTGAAAGATTAGATTTAAGAGCCCATTTACCAGAAGATTCATTGTCATCTAAAGAAGAGGCGCTTAAAAAAGATCCAGATGCGTTATTCCAAATTTTAGAGGATAATCTTTGACGCCAGAAAGCTTGTGGTTCAGGCCTTGAAAACAAATAGGGGCCAAAGCGTTCTAATTTTTTACCATCACCAGAGTCAATAAGACCATAATCATTCCATTTAGTTGGATTAAGAAGAAGAATAGACATTAGGAAAAATCCTATTAAATAAAAGTTTTACAAAATAAATAATGTATAGTTAATAATAAAGTAAAAAACAAAGAAACAAAATGAAAATAAATTTATCAATAATAATTCCAGTTTATAATGCAAAAAAAACAATTCAAAATGCAATAAATTCAATAAATAAACAGAAATTAAAAATAAAGGATTTGAAAGTAGAAATTATTTTAATTATTGATGATGGAAAAAAATATGAAGATTACATTCCAAAATTAAAAAATTGGATAAGTATAAAAATAATTAAAACAAATGGTATTAAAACAGGTCCAGGAAATGCAAGAAATATAGGATTAAAAAAAGCAAATGGGCAATATATAGGATTTTTAGATGCTGATGATGAATGGTCAGAAAGCTACATAACTGAAATGTATAAGTTAGCTAATAAATATGATGTGGCATTTGCCCCTACAAAAATTTATGAAAAAGGTAAGGAAATTTATACCTTCGTAGGGAAAGAAGAAGGATATCTTAAATTAACTGATATAGGAAGAGTGCCATGTAGTTTCCATCCGATGATATTAAAGAAAAATCTAATAGAATTTAAAAATATACAAAGTCAGGATGTTTATAATACTGCATATATTTTAGCAAAAAAAAATAAAATTAAAATGGTTTCTAATGAATACTATAGATTAAATATACAAGAAAAATCTGTCACAAGACAAAGTGGTTTTTCACATAAAATAAATATAGCATATAAAAGATATCAAATCATTTGCAAGAAAGATAAAGTTGACAAGGTAGGAAGACAATTCGCATTAAGAAGAATACACAATCATGATTTTGTAGAGTGGAATAAAGAAAATAATGGAACTTTTTATAATTACCTAACTCATAAAATACAAAAAGATATAATTTAAAATGGGGGTAGAACTAATGAGTAAAATTAAAGTATGTATATTTGATGCATACGGAACATTATTTGATGTAAATGCAGCATGTAGAGAGTTATCAATAGAAGTAGGAGAAAAGTGGCAGGCTTTATCAAACTTATGGAGATTAAGACAAGTAGAATATACTTGGTTAAGAAATTCAATGGATAGTTATATTGATTTCTGGAAAATAACAGGAGATGCTCTAGAATACGCAATGGATGTATTAGATATAAAAAATATAGAATTAAAAAATAAACTTTTAGATCTATATTATAAATTAGAGGCATATCCAGAAGTTAAAAAAGTACTAATTGCATTAAAAAAAGAAGGTTATCAAACAGGAATATTATCAAATGGTAGTCAACCAATGCTTGAAAGTGCAGTTAAGAATGCAGGAATAGAAAGTTATTTGGATAAAATTTTATCAGTAGAAATTTGTAAAGTATATAAACCATCTAAAAAGGTATATGAATTAGTAGAGAATAAATTTCAAATTGAAAAAAATGAAGTGGCATTTTTTTCAAGTAACGCATGGGACATGCACGCAGCCGCGAATTTTGGCTTTAAAACAATATGGATAAATAGATTTCAAGGTAAACTAGAGAAATTACCTGGAAAGCCATATGCAGAAGTTAAATCATTAGAAAACATTATTAAAATTTTATAAAATTAAACGTCAGGGCCAATTCCCCAATGCCAAAAGTCGGATTTATAATTATTAAAAAATCTATTTACAATCATTTGATGAACTTCAGTAGCTCCATCAACTAATTTAGCTTGACGTGCGTATCTATAAATCCATTCAAGAATAATATCTTTACTATAACCCTTAGCACCATTTAATTGAATAGCTGTATCACATACTTCATTTAGAGTATCTGCAACTTGAATTTTTGCCATAGAAACATCTTGCCTTGATTTACTTCCATTTTCTATTTTCCAAGCTGCTCTCATAACAAGTAAGCGACTAATATCAATGTCCATAGCTGCTTTACCAAGTTTAATTTGTATAGATTCTCTATCAGCTAATTTAATTCCAAAGCCTTCTCTATGTGAAACATAGTCTAATGCAATTTCTAAACTTCTTTTAGATAATCCTATCCATCTCATACAATGAGTTAAGCGAGCTAATCCTAAGCGGATTTGAACAATTTTAAGACCTTGGCCAACTTCGCCTAATCTATTTTCATCTGGTATTTCAAGACCATTATATTCAATTTCACAATGACCTCCGTGTTCTTCTGGCCCCATTATAGGGATTCGACGTTTAATATTCCATCCAGGTTGATCTTTATGATATAGAAAAGCTGTCAGTCCACCTTTAGTTTTTGCTAAGAGTATAAAATGTGATGCAATACCAGCACCTGTAATATACCATTTTAAACCATTCACTATCCATTTGTTATTGCTAAATACAGCTTCGGTTTTAATCATAGAAGGATCTGAACCACCTCCTGGCGCAGGCTCAGTCATAGCAAGCGCAGATCTAACTTCACCTCTTATAATAGGGTCGAGCCATTTAATTTTTTGTTCTTCAGTTGCAATTTTATTTAAAATATACATGTTCCCATCATCAGGTGCAGCACAATTAAAACAGACGGGACCAAAAATAGAACGGTTCATCTCTTCGTATAAAACTGACATTCCAACAGGTCCAAGCCCAAGTCCAGATCTTGAAGTAGGAATTTGAGGAGCCCATAAACCTGCTTGTTTAACTTTTTCTCTAATATCTTCTAAGAGAGACAAGTTAATATTTTCATGATCATCATATGAGGATTTATCTGATTCAAGAGGTATAATAATATTATTAACAAAATCTTTAGTTTTAATTCTTAACTTTTCTATTTTATCAGGTAATTGGTAATCCATTAGAATTTCCTTTTTATTAATTAGAGACCGGCGCTTAGACCACCATCAATAGCTATAATAGATCCTGTCATATATGTATTTTTTCTATTCATTAACATAGAAATTAATACATCAAGTTCGTTGGGTTCAGCAAAACGTTTAAGCGGTATTTTTTTCTTTAACATATGACCAGCTTCGCCTTCAAGTTGATCACGATTAATATCAGTTAAAATATATCCAGGAGCTAGAGCATTAACAGAGATATTATATCTAGCCAATTCAATTGCTTGAGATTTAGTTACTTGAATTAAAGCTGCCTTCGTAGCTGAATAAGCTCCAACATATGAAAGAGGTCTTAAACCTAATACTGAAGCTATATTTACAATTTTCCCATTTTGATTATTAATCATTTTAGGAATAACAGCACGAGAAATATTTAATGAGCCAATTAAATTAGTGTTAACAATATTATTAATATCTTCGTATGTTTCCTCATGTAATAATTTTGTGTTGGCAATCCCAGCATTATTTATTAACCCATATACGTCAATATGCTTAAGTTTTTTTTGAACATCAGTATCATCAATAATATCTAAAACAATATATTCATGATTGAGATTTTGATTGGGTAAACTCGAAGTAACCTTTTCAAGATCTTTCTTATTTCTTCCAATGCCAATAATTTTAAAACCATCATTTGCTAGTACTTTAGCAAAATTAGATCCTAGACCTCTAGATGCACCAGTAATTAAAATAGAATTTAAGTTATTATTTTTCATAT
>JAQBXK010000031.1 GCA_027625145.1 Pseudomonadota bacterium | reverse complement strand
TAAAACACTTTCTAACAACTTTCTAACATTTTTATTACTTAATATCAATATGTTAGCATCGAAATGCTATTCCCACTCTATGGTTCCTGGTGGCTTAGATGTAATGTCGTATGTAATACGATTAATTCCGCTAACATTATTTATTATTTTGGTTGCGGTTTCACCTAAAAAGTCATGTGTAAATGGGTAATAATCAGCAGTCATACCATCAATTGATGTTACTGCCCTTAGTGCACATACATAATCATAAGTTCGAGCATCTCCCATAACACCAACTGTTTTAACAGGTAAAATAACTACAAACGCTTGCCAAATCTTATCATAAAGATCATGTTTTTTTATTTGTTCAATATAAATAGCATCGGCTTTTCTTAAAATCTCTAATTTCTCAACTGTAATTTCACCAGGACATCTTATTGCTAACCCAGGACCAGGAAAAGGATGTCTTCCAATAAATTTATCTGGAATACCTAATTCTTTTCCTAATATTCTTACCTCATCTTTAAATAATTCTCTGAGAGGTTCTATAAGTTTCATATCCATCTTTTCTGGAAGCCCACCAACATTATGATGAGATTTTATGGTTACAGAAGGTCCTCCAGAAAAACTTACACTTTCAATGACATCTGGATATAAAGTCCCTTGAGCAAGAAACTTAACGTTACCAAGTTTTAATGCATGTTTTTGAAAAACGTCAATAAATAGTTTGCCAATTATCTTACGTTTTTTTTCAGGATCCGATATGCCTTTTAAATTAGATAAAAAAAGTTCTTGTTCATTAAGAGCAATTAAATTTAATTTATAATGATTAGTATACAATGCAATAACTTCTTCACTTTCTTTGTCGCGCATTAAACCATTATCAACGTATATACATGTTAATTGATCTCCAATTGCTTCATTAATTAATATAGCCGTTACTGAGCTATCTACACCTCCAGATAAAGCACAAATTACTTTATTCTTTCCAACGGTTTTTCTAATTTTTAAAATTGCTTCTTCTTTATATGCCTTCATATTCCAATTTAGTGAAACTTCTGCTATTTTTAAAAAGTTTTTAAGAAGAGTTTTGCCATTTGGAGTATGAATAACTTCAGGATGAAATTGAACAGCATAAAAATTTTTATCAAGATTTCCTATAATTGCAAATGGAGCATTTTCAGATTTTGCAAAAACTTTAAAATTATTTGGGATTTCTGAAACATGATCACCATGTGACATCCAAACTTGTTCAATATTATTGTTTTCAAACCATCCTTCTAAAAACTTTATTTTCTTATCAACATTTTCTATAAAAGATTTTCCAAACTCTGAAGTACCTGATCCTGAAATCACTTTGCCACCAAGCATTTTCATCATTATTTGTTGTCCATAACATATTCCTAATATAGGAACTCCCATCTCAAAAATAATTTTAGGGGGTCTTGGAGAATTATCATCAATAACACTAGCTGGACCTCCTGATAAAATAATTGCCTTTGGAGAAATATTATAATTTAAAATATCATTAATATTTTGAAATGGATGAATTTCACAATAGACATTTAGCTCTCTCAATCGTCTTGCTATAAGCTGTGTTACTTGACTTCCAAAATCAATAATTAAAACCATGTCATTTTTCATTGTTTGTCTTTCATTTTTAAAAATATTATCTTTGTCTTTGGAACATAGAAATAAAAAATCCATCAGTTTTATGAACTGAAGGATCTAATATAATATAATTTTGTTTTTCATTATTAAAAGGATATTTAGTTCCATTCATTAATAATATAGTATCATCCCACATGTATTTTAAGTTTATTTCAACAAATTCTCTATTATTTTTTTTAAATATTTCTAATTGATCTACACCTTCTTCTGGTAAGTATGAGCATACCATGTATGCTAGTTTACCTCCGGGAGCAACCATCATTGCTCCTTTTTCTAAAAGTTTAGCTTGTGTTTCCATTAGATTGGATAAATTATTTTTTGTAAAATTAAACCGTGATTCAGGATTTCTAGACCATGTACCTATACCTGAACATGGAGCATCAATTACAACCAAATCAAATTTCTTTGCCATAGATTTCACTTGCCAAAATTTATTTAAAAGTTTTCTCTCTATATTATGAATGCCAGCTCTTTTAAATCTAGCCCCAGCATTATCTAATCTTTTCTCATTCGTATCAATTGCTAGAACTCTTCCTTTATTTTTCATAATTTCAGCTAATACAAGAGATTTTCCTCCTGCTCCACTACATATATCAGCAACTGACATTCCAGGTTTAGCTCCTAATAACAAGCTTGCTATTTGAGAAGCTTCTCCTTGAATTTCTATATGTCCTGATTTATATAATTTATGCCCTTCTATTGGGTATCGTTTTAAAAATCGTATACCTATTGAAGAAAATTTAGTTAACTCTGTTTCTACTTTTATGTCTTTAAGCATGAGCTTAATTTCATTTCGAGATTTTTCTTTTAATCCATTAACTCTAATATCTAAATATGCTTCATTTCTTAAAGATAAAACAAGGTTTTTCCAATTATCTGGAAAGCTCCTTTTTATACTTTCTAATAAAAAATTAGGTAATTCATAAAAAATATCATCAGGCATTTTGTTATTATAAAAACCATCAAAAGATAAATGATCTAAAAATTGCAATTCATTTTTATTAATTTTTTTTATATCTTTGTATTTGACAAGAAAAATATTTTTAATTTCTTCGATATTTTTTTGATATTTTAGGTTTAAAAAATATAACTCTAAAATAATTTCATTTTCTATTGTTCGGTCAACATCAATATTTTTAATATGCCATCTAATTTTAGATCTATGCCTTATAATATTCCAAAAACAACTTGAAATAAAATTTCGATCTTTTGATCCGATAAACTTTCTTGCACGAAAATAACTTTGAACTCTTGAGGTAATTACATTATTACCTTGATACGATAGCTTTAAAAGTTCTAATATTGCAAAAATGCGTTCTTGTACTAACATTATGAAGGACGATAATTAGGAGCTTCTCTTGTAATAGTAACGTCATGTACATGACTTTCTCGAAGACCTGCATTTGTAATACGTTTAAATTTACAGTTTTTTTGCATTTTCTCTATATTCTCATTACCAGTATAACCCATAGCAGACTTTAAACCACCAACTAACTGATGTATTACATTTTCTGAAGGCCCTTTATATGGTACTTGTCCTTCAATACCTTCAGGAACAAGTTTTAAAGTCTCTATTTCAGCTTGAAAATATCGGTCAGCTGAACCTCTAGCCATAGCTCCTAATGAACCCATACCTCTATATGATTTATACGACCTTCCTTGAAATAAAAAAACTTCGCCTGGAGTTTCATCCGTTCCTGCTAATAATGACCCAACCATTACAGCACTAGCTCCTACAGCTATAGCTTTAGCTATATCTCCTGAATATTTAATACCTCCGTCAGCAATAATAGGTATTGAATTTTTTTGAGCGGCTTTAGCGCAATCAAGTATAGCAGTAAGCTGAGGAACTCCAACTCCAGCTATCATTCTAGTAGTACAAATGGAACCCGGCCCAATACCAACTTTAACACCATTTGCACCTGCGTCTATTAAAGCTTTTGTTGCATCTCCTGTAGCAACATTGCCTCCTATTATTCTAACCGAACTTGATAATTTAGATAGCTTCCTAACAGCATCCAATACCATTTCACTATGACCATGGGCAGTATCTACAACGAGAACGTCGACGCCTGCTTCAATTAACGCTTCAGCTCTAGCCATCCCATCTTTCCCAACTCCAGTGGCTGCCGCAACACGTAATCTTCCTTGATTATCTTTAGAGGCTTCAGGATGATTTTGTGCTTTTTCCATATCTTTAACGGTAATCAATCCAACACAAAAATTTTCATCATCAACCACTACTAATTTTTCTATACGATGAGTATGTAATAATTTTCTTGCGTCTTCCGGACTAACATTTTCCTTAACTGTTATTACATTCCTTGTCATAAGAGCAGATACTGTTTGATTATAATCGTTTGCAAATCTAACATCTCTATTAGTAAGTATTCCAACTAATTTATTTTTATTGCCTTCAACAACTGGAATTCCACTTATTTTATATTTTTCCATCAATTTAAAGGCATCACCAAGAGTTTGAGTAGGATTGATTGTAACAGGGTTAACAACCATTCCGGCTTCAAATTTTTTTACTTTTTTAACCTCTGCAGCTTGATCTTTTATTGTAAAATTTTTATGTAAAACACCCATTCCACCAAGTTGAGCCATAGTAATTGCTAGTCTGTGCTCTGTAACAGTATCCATAGCTGCAGATAAAAGAGGTATATTAAGTTTAATATCACTAGTTATATAAGTGTTAACCTTAGCATCTGCAGGACCAAAAAAACTATGAGCAGGCTGAAGTAACACATCATCAAAGGTAAAAGCTTCTTCAATAATCATTTTTTCATTTTCCAACGCTAAATTTGTTAAGTCATAATTATTATTTAAAATAATAATATGAGCGTTGCTAACGAGATATATACTCTTGTTATTAGATTTGCAAAGTTAATTTTAAGTAATTTATAACTCTTTAAATCCAATAGCAATAACGTAACCTTCTACTGATTCTTTTCTGCTTGCATCAGGTTTAATATGACTTACTTTTGCGAAATATTTTCTCATTAAAGATAAAGCTTCTATCTCTGCTCCACCTTTAAAACATTTTGCTAAAAAGACACCATTTTTTTGTAAAGTTTCAATTGCAAAATCCAAAGCTGATTCCAAAAGATATGTTGTCCTGATATGATCTGTCTGCCTATGACCAGTTGTATTAGCGGCCATATCCGACATGACAATATTTGGACGAGATCCAAGAATTTCAATTAAGTTTTTGCCTACTGCTTGATCCATAATATCCCCAATAATCGAAATGCAACCTGGAATATCCTCAGTAGGTAGAAGATCAACACCCACTACTTTTTCTTTTCCATTCAAAGAACAAACTTTTTGAGACGCTATTTGAAGCCATCCACCAGGAGCACAACCCAAATCTATTACGGCAAGCCCTGGCTTAAGAAAATTATGTTTTTCATTTATTTGTAACAATTTAAATGCAGCTCTTGATTTATAACCTCTTTTTTGAGTTTCTAAAACATAAGGATCATTCAATTGTCTTCCAATCCACCTAGTACTAGAAGGCTTTCTAGTATTATCTTTTTTAGGCTTTTTAGATATGCCGCGACTGCTTCCAAATGAGCCTGGTTTATTACTATTACTCATTATCAGGATCATCATATGAAGTTTTAAAGAAACAACTATGAGCGCCTGTATGACAAGCTTCTCCAGTTTGTTCAATTAAGGCTAACAATGTATCATTATCACAATCTAAACGGAGTTCATGTAGCTTTTGAAAATTCCCACTGCTTTCTCCTTTAAGCCATAATTGAGACCTTGATCTTGAATAATAAAACATATTTTTACTTTTTATAGTTTTTTCTAGTGCATCTTTATTCATCCAAGCCATCATTAATACTTTTCCTGAATTCATGCATTGAGAAATAACAGGTATTAATCCATCTTTATTAAAATTAACTTCATTTATTGAAAATACATTCAAGCTTTCCATTAAATATTTATTATCTACTTTCATAAATTCGCCCTTTTATTTTTTTTATCAAACTAGATAGATCATTGCTTATGCCCATCATAGAAGGAACAATAACTAATACAAGAAAAGCCGTAATAGCAAGTCCGAAAACTATAGTTGCAGCCATTGGTATTAAAAATTGCGCCTGCAATGATTTTTCAAACATTAAAGCAGATAGGCCTCCAACCGTGGTTAAAGAAGTTAAAAGTACAGGTCTAAAACGGTCTACTACACCTGATATAATTGCCTCATTTTGAAAGTTACTTGCAAAACCTTCGTTATTCTTATTTTCATTAAGGTCTTCTAATCTTCTTTCAATTGTAGAAACTAAAATTATAGAATTATTTACCACAATTCCAGCTAACGCTAAGAGAGCAAACATTGATAATATAGACATTGTTAAGCCAAGGATATAATGACCTAATACAGCTCCAATAAAAGAAAAAGGTATCATAATCATAATAGAAAAAGGCCTAAACCAAGATTTAAACACCCATGCTAAAATAAAGTAAATCGATAACAAGCCTATTATAGACCCAATCTTCATGTCTGCAAAAGTTTCCTTTTGTTCAAGATCACGACCTTCAAAGCTATAACTTAAATCATATTTTTTTGCAATTTCTAGTAATCCTTTATCGAGTACAAATTGTCTTGCTTGAGATGTATTTATCAATGCAGGGAAAAGATCGCCTGAAACAGTAACTTCTCTGGAGCCATTTTGTCTATAAATAGAAGCAAACGGAAGTTGATTATCAATATTGACAATATCCCTTAATTTAAAGTTCATTCCAGCTGGAGTAATTATTCTTAAATTATTAATCATATCTGTAAGTTGTTCATTCTCTGATAGCTTCAACCTTACAGTAACTTCCTCGTCACCTTTTGAGAATTTAGAAATTGTAATTCCATTAATAGCGGATCTTACCTGCTCACCTATATCTGCAACAGACAAGCCTAATGACTGACCTTTAGGAGTTAAACTTATAATACGTTCTTGAATACCATATTCAAGATTATCATCTAGTGATGTTGCACCAGGAATTGTTCTCGCTATTTGAATCAATTCATTAGATGCTGATTTTAAAGTCTTTAAATCATTGCCTTGAAATCTTATATCTAGATCTCTCCCAGGAGGGCCTCCACTTGGTGATCTTATTGTCAACTTATCTAATCCAGAAATTATTTCGATATTATCTCTCCAAGTATTAATAAATTTTTTAATTCTGACATTTCTTTTATCTGCTGTTTTTAATTCAACGACCATTGAACCTAATAAATCATTGCCAAGAGAGTTTGGGCTTGAATCATTAGAAAAAGAAGTTTGGCTGCCTAGAGATGACATATGAAATTTAACTAAATCAGAAGAATTTGAGAGATCAGAGGCTGTTTTGGATAAAGCTTGCTCTAAATTATTTAACATTTTTTGGGTATGAGATTTGGTTGTTCCTGAATGCATTTTAAAGTTAGCAATTATAATATCTGCTTCAGGTGTAGGAAAAAAACTAAACAAAACTCTTCCACCAGAAACCATTCCTACAGAAATAATAAACATCCCTATAGCAATCATAAAAGTTACATATCTATAATTAAACGTTAAATATATAAATTTTCTAAATGCTCCTTCTTGAAAATTTTTAAATTTTTCATCAAACCATATCCTAAATTTTCCTTCTTTCTTATTTGATTTGTCAAAATGAGCAAGGTGTGCTGGCAGAACAAGAAAACATTCTATTAGACTTGCTACTAAAACAGCACAAACCACCCATGGAATTGCTGAAATTATTTGACCAATTACACCTTTAACCATAAATAAAGGAAGAAACGCTGCCACTGTAGTCAACATAGCACTTATAACAGGCATAGACATTCTTGTAGCAGCGACTACAGGAGCCCTTGAACTATCTAAATGTCTTTTGGTTTTTAAGTATGAAGTATGCTCTCCAACCACTATTGCATCATCTACAACAATACCAAGAGCCATTATAAGGCCAAATAATGAAATCATATTTATAGATTGACCAGATATTAACATTACACCAAACGTTGCTAAAAAAGCTATAGGGATTCCTAATGCAACCCAAATTGCTGTATTTCGACTTAAAAATACAAATAAAACTGCTAAAACAATAAATAAGCCACTAATTCCATTTTTTACTAACAATGAAATTCTCTCTTGAATAAGATTAGCAGCAGTATTATAAGTCTGAATATTAATTGAACTGATAATTATTTCTTGTGATTTAGAGAGAACTTTTTGAACGTTTTCTGATACTTCTAGTGCATCACTTGTTTTACTTCTTCTAACCCACAACTCTACTGCAGGTTTACCATTAATAGATTTTAAAACACTACTTTTTTCAATGGTTGACTTAATGTTAGCAATATCTTTAAGAAGAATTCTTCCACCACCAATAGTATTAGTTAATTCTAAATTTTCAAACGTTTTAACTAATTTTTTCTCTCCTACTGTCCTGACTCTTAAAGATCCATCCGCAAAACTTCCACCAGAGACATCCTTCGTTTCTAATTTAATTAATTCAGCAATTTGTTTGAATGACAATTGCAATCTTGCTGTTACCGACTGAGGTATTTCTATTAAAATTTCTTCTTTTGGAAGACCTTGGATGTCTACCTTATCTACTCCTGATTTTAACAGTTTTTCTTTTAGTTTTTTAGAGTTTTCTCTTAATTCTTCTATAGTTACATCACCAGATAAAGTAATTCTTGTAACAGTATCAAAAAATTCACCTACAACTATCTTAGGTTTTTTTGAATTATCTGGAAAATTAATTCTTGATACGGCAGTTTCAATATCTGTTCTTCCTTTTTGGATATTTTGGCCATATTTAAATTCAACATTAGTAACCCCGACACCTTCTACAGACCTAGATAATACTTTTTTTACGCCTGATATAGGTCTTAATTCCGGTTCTAATAGCTGAATAATGTTTTGGTCTATTTCTTCTGCTGTAGCTCCAGGCCAGTCTATAGAAATAGTAACTAATTCAACATCGAAGTCTGGAAAAAATTGCTTATTTAATCTACCTATAGATAAAATTCCAACTAGTATCATCATTATCATAATAATATTAGCGGCTGTTCTATGTTGAACAAAAAACCTTAAAAAACTTGATTCTTTAAACTGTCTCAAAACTATACCTTAAAGCTAAATTATATGTTCCAATAGTGATTAATTAATTAATACATTAACTTTTTTATTATTAAGGTTAAATGGTAGTCTTGAAGTTATTATCATATCACTTTCTAAAAAATCACCATCAATGAGAATAAATCCTTGTCCTTTATAGAGAACTTTAATATTTTTTTGAAATGCTATATTATTTTTAACTACATAAATTTTATCATCATATAATGATGTTTCGGGTAATTTAAAAATATTTTTAAATTCTCCTTCAGGATAAATAACACTAACAAAAGTTCCAATTGGAATAAATTGATTCTTATTATCTGAATTGAAAATTTTAGCATATAATCTAACACCACCCTCTTCTTCAAGGATTTTTCCGTCAACTCTATCAATTACAGCTGTTATTTCTCTTAATTTCCTTTGTCCAGATTTCCATATTATTTTAACTTTTTTATCTATTAGATATTTTGAATGTGTATAAATTTCAGAAGAAACTATAAACTCCAGTTCTAAATTATCAGTAGAGAAAATATCTGCAATTTTTTCTGAATTATTAATAAACTGCCCTTTGCTAATTTTAACGTCAGATAATCTGCCATTAAATTTAGATTTAAGAACCGTGTCTGACAAATCCTCTTTTGCTTTTTCTAGAAATATTTTTGTTTTAATAAAGTCCGCTTTATTTTTAGATAAGAGGATTAACTCATTGTCATAAGTAGATTGAGAAATAACTTTTTTAGTTAACATTGACTTATATCTATTAACTTGTTTTTGTCTGATTGATAATTGTTTTTCTAACTCTTCATACTCAACAGACAATTTTTCTATTTCTAAATTATAACGCTTTTGGTTTAATTTAGCTAAAACTTGATTATTTTTTACAATAGAACCGTTTAACAACTCTGCAGCAACAAATTCTATTTTGCCAGAAACTCCAAATCTTAAATCTCCTTTTCGTGAAGATACAATTTTACCATAAGCTTCTGATGTTGGATAATAATTCCTTCTCTGAAATGATTTTGCCTTAACATATATATTTTTTTCTACTCCCTTATTTGGAATAGCTTCTGGTTTTGAAACAACAAGATAGTTATAAATAAATAAGCTTGAAAAAAGAACAATTAAAAATAAAGTAAATTTCAAATTGAATATTTTGGAAATCATTAAATTTACCCTGCAGTTTTAAACAATATGTGCGATTTTCTAAAAATTTCAATATTAAATTTTAGAGCTGTTTTATTTTAGTAAAAATATTAGACATAATAAAAATTATATTAACACTTAATATAATCCAAGTTTGATTAATTCCGCATTCAATTCATCAGTTAACATTTCTTCGTCATTATTATTATTTCTACTTAAATCATTTGGAACTTCTTCAGAACTAAAATATCGCCAACCCTGAAAAGGTCTCATTGGAGTGGGGATAACATGTATTAATTCTTTGTCCAGTTCAATCTCACATCCTTTACTGCCATCATCTCGAATTACTGAGCTAATATCTAAAATTTTTTGCCTAACCATCACACGTCTTTTTATAATCCAATACATAGAGCCATTCGCAATCAGATCATCTCTTTTTTTAGGGGAATTTCTAGTTAAATGTATAATTTTATTATATTGATTGAAAATAATTTCTTGTCTAACTCTTAATCTTTCAATTGTATCTATTCCAACTGCAATTTTTTTCATATGGTAAATCAATATAGAAATCCTTGTTTACAAGATAATCCAAGCGGCTAAACCTAAAAATGTAAAAAATCCAATCACATCAGTAGCCGTGGTTAAGAAAACAGAACTAGAAATTGCAGGGTCAATATTATTTTTTTCTAATGTTAATGGTATTAACGTCCCTAAGATTCCAGCAAAAAATAAATTAGCTATCATTGCCAGCGCCATAATCAATGCTATTTGCTTATCACCAAACCAAAGATAAGCTATCAAAGCTGATAAAAAAGCAAACAAAACTCCATTTATTAAACCAACCCATGTTTCTCTTAAAACAAATTTTTGTAAATTACTATAATCAAGCTGCCTTGTAGCCAATGCTCTTACCGCTACTGTAACAGTTTGAGTGCCGGCATTTCCACCCATAGATGCAACTATTGGCATTAAAACGGCAAGAGCAACAAGCTTTTCAATTTCCTCTTGAAACAAGCCTATTACTGATGAAGCTAAAATAGCAGTAAACATATTAAGAATAAGCCAAGAAAATCTTCCTTTTGCCGTTTCAATAAATGATGCTCTTATAGAAAAATTGCTTACACCAGCAAGACCTAATAAATCTTCTTGTGCTTCTTCATTAATCACATCTACTATATCATCTACAACAATAACTCCTAATAACCGATTAAGCTGGTCTATAACTGGCATATTTACTAGACCATATTGTTGAAATAAAAGCGCAACTTCCTCCTGATCCGTTTCAATTGTAACGCTTCTTGGCTCCTTTTCCATTAAATCTTTTAGCCTCACAGGCCTTTTTGTAGACAACAATTTTGATAATGAAATTACACCGAGCAACCTATGAGCAGGATCAACAATATAAATGGAATAAAAGGTTTCCTCTTCATCCAATGGCTTAGTTCTCATGTGATCTATTGTTTGACCAACAGTCCAATTGCTAGGAAAAGCAAGAAACTCTCTTTGCATTAATCTGCCAGCTGATTGTTCTGGGAAAGATAATGCTTCTTCTACAAGAATTCTATCAGAGGAAGGAAGTTGTTTAATAACAACTTCTCTATCTTTTTCTTCTAAATCTTGTAAAATATCAACAGCATCATCAGTGTCTAACTCATGAATAGCCCTTGCAAGAGCTATAGGGCCAATATGGTCTATTACATTTTCTTGAATATCTTGATCAAGATAAACCAGCACTTCTGGATCAAGAGATTTTCCTAATAAATCAAGGAAAATATTAAGTTTTTCATTAGATAAACGTTCTAACATATCGGCCTGATCAGCCGGATGTAATGGTTCAACTAATTTTTTTAAACTTGATTTTTTATTATTATTTATAGCATGAATAATGGCCTGCTCAACTTCTGGAGTTAGACCATATAAACTTTTAAAACTAGTCTGCTTTGAAGAAGTTTCTTTAAAGCGGGGTTTTATTTTTTTAAGTTCTTTATCCATAAAAGTATGTCCAATAATTACTTGCTAAATAAAAAATATTCAAATCATGTTTGATAACCTTAATTTTAATAAAAAATTATTAATTTATAATTTTTCTGAATCAACTTCTTTAAAAACTTCTCGAATGTCTCTTAGAGATTCCAAGCCTGCTGGAGCTCCACAATAAATTGTAATTTGAAGAACAACATCTCTAATTTGTTTTCTTGTCAACCCATTATTCAAAGCACCTCTGACATGTAGTTTAAATTCATGAGATCTATTTAATGCAGCAATCATTCCAAGGTTAACAAGAGATCTATCTCTATCGGATAAATTTTCTTTATTCCAAATTTCTCCCCAAGCATACTCAGTTACTAGTTTTTGCATATCAGAACCCATTTCATCAGCAGATGCTAATGCTTTATCAACATATGCATCTCCCAACACTTTTCTTCTTTTGGCTATGCCTTTTTTAAACATTTCACTTTCCATGATTTTCTCCTTAAAATATTTGTTTTGTTATTAAATTAATTCCACACAAAAATAAAGCAATATGACTTATATGATAAAACATTTTATCCGAAAGTTTTAAATTCAACCATTTACCTAAAACTATCCCAAAGGGAAGTATTGGTATCAAAATTAAACTCAAAAACATAGTATCATAACTAAGTATATTTAAATTTATAAAAAATGGAATCTTAGTAAAATTAATCAAGAAAAAATAAAAACTCATTGTAGCAACAAATTTTCTTCTATCAATTCCAATAGGCAATAAAAATATTTGAGCAGGAATAGCCCCTGCCCATGCTATAAAACTTGAAAAACCCGATAATGAACACCAAGTTATTGCTCTTAATAATGTTGGTTTTATTTTATCTTTAGCGTCTCTTAATTTTTTATTATTATACATTTCTGCCATAAGATACTTAAGAGATGTAATCAATGCCATTAATCCAATTAAAATAAGAATTGTTTTATCGTTCAAATAATCAAAAAAAATCCAACATATAACTTGACCTATAACTCCTCCTAAAACCATCATCCAAATAATTTCAAAAATAAAAAACTTTCTCCAAACATATACAACCCAAATATCTGTCAATAATATTAAAGGCAAAAAAACTGCTAGCGCAACCTTAGGAGGTAAAACCAATACCATTATAGGAAATCCTAAACCACCGAGGCCTCCTCCAAATCCAGATTTAGAAATAGCAACACAAACAACAGCTAGAGAGAGAATTGGTAAAAAAAGTGGATCTATAGTATGGGATAAAAATTTATCATAAACATTTATAAAATAAGCATCATTCAAAAAATTTAAGCCCGGAAATAAGTTTGTTTTGATTTTTTTGTGTTATTTTCTATTACTATCACGTTTTTTAATAGCCAATCAGCGATTAAAATTTTATATTAAACTATTTTAAATGTTTTCATAGAATATACTTTTGAGGTTAAAAATGAGCTTAAGACCTATTATGGATATCCATAAATCTACCCCTGTAGTAGAAGGAGCAGGCGTAAATCTTCATAGAGCTTTTGGATTTGGCGAAACAAGCAAATTTGATCCATTTTTATTACTCGATGACTTTAGAAATAATGATCCAAAAGATTACATCAAAGGGTTTCCTTGGCATCCTCATAGAGGCATAGAAACAATAACTTATATTTTAAAAGGTACTGTCGAACATGCAGATAGTCTTGGCAATAAAGGTGAGTTAAGTGATGGAGATCTTCAGTGGATGACAGCAGGTTCTGGTATACTCCACCAAGAAATGCCAAAAGGCAATGAATTAGGCCAAATGCATGGGTTTCAATTATGGGCAAACCTTCCATCAAATCTAAAAATGACAAACCCTAATTATCAAGATATTAAAGGTATCGATATTCAGAATCTTTTTGATGATGATGGCAGTATAATCAAAGTTATGGCTGGAGAATATAAAGGTTGCAAAGGACCAGTAATAGGCATTGCAACTAAGCCTCAATATTTAGATATTTACCTACCTCCCAACTTAATAAAAAGTATACCAGTATCTACTTATAGAAATTGCTTTGCTTATATATTTGAAGGATCTGGTAACTTTGATTATGCATCAAAACCAAAAGGTATTAAAATAGAAAAATCTTATAATAATGAAGACTTTAACATTACAGATCAATCAGGAGAAAGAACGTTAATAACTTTTGATACAGGTGATGAAGTGAAAGTTAAATCAGGTAATAATGGTATTAGGTTTCTTTTAATTTCAGGCGTCCCTATTCAAGAACCAGTTGCTTGGCATGGACCAATTGTAATGAATACTCAACAAGAATTAAATGAAGCAATCGATCAACTTAATAATGGAACATTTATTAAATAATAAAAGGGAGAAATTTAGAATGAAAATAGCTGTTATTGGTGCTGGAGCAATGGGCTCTATTTATGCATCGTTTCTTGCCAAAAATAATAATGATGTACTTGCTATAGATTTATGGGAAGAACATTTAAATGAAATTAAGAACAATGGCTTAAGAGTTTCAGGTTTCAGTGGTGATAATACTGTTAAGAGTATTAAAGTTTCAAATAATATTGAAGATGCAAAGGAATATGATCTTTATATTATTGCTACCAAAGCGTCAGGAGTTGGCCCGGTTGCTTCGAAGCTGAGTAAAATTATATCTAAAGAAGCCATAATTCTAACTATACAAAATGGTCTTGGTGCAGGAGAAAGAATAGCTTCTTATATGCCAACTAATAACATTCTACTTGGAGTTGCTCAAGGATTTGGTGCATCTATGAAAGGACCAGGCCATGCCCATCATAATAATATGAGCATGATTAGGATTGGAGAAATGAATGGTGGAATTTCGACAAGGCTTAATGATCTTGTAAAACTATGGTGTGATGCAGGGTTTAATGCTAAAGCATTTGGTGATATAGAACAGTTAATTTGGGAAAAATTTATATGCAATGTTGCCTACAGTGGCCCTTGTTCTATATTTAAAAAGAAACTTGGTGAAGTTATGGATAATGAACATATGTATAATATAGCCAAAGGGTGTGCGTTAGAAGCAAAAAAAATCGGAGATCTCAAAAAAGTAAAATTTACTTTTGATGATACAATAAATTATATAACTGAGTTTGGAAAAAAGCTTTTAGACTCAAAGCCATCCATGCTTCAGGACGTTGAAGCCAAAAGGCTTTCTGAGGTAGATGCCATTAATGGAATGGTTGTAACTTTAGGCAAAGAACTAGGAATAGAAACACCTTTTAATACAGCTGTAAGTTCAATCATTAAAGCCCAAGAGGCTGAATATAGTTAAAAACTACCTATTATTAGAAAACTTGCTATAATTATTTATATTTAATATAATATTTAAATTGGTGTGTAAATTTTGATATTTTATATATCATGATAATAGATTGATTTTATTAGCTAATAAGATTATTTTTTATCAAAATTAACTAATATGCTCTCAAATTTTATGAGCAAACAGAAGGAAAAAAAATGGCTATAGGAACAGTCAAATGGTTTAATCCAACTAAAGGTTTTGGTTTTATTGAACCTGAAGGTGGCGATAAAGACGTGTTTGTACATATTAGCGCGGTGCAAGCAGCTGGAATGAATACGTTAGAGCCGGATCAAAAAATTGAGTATCAGCTTGAAGATGGCAAAGATGGCAAAGTATCCGCAGGAAGCTTGAAAGCTGTTTAATTAATCTTAAGTAAAAATTATTATTAAAATATGATTTAATAAACATTTAATTAATATAAAAACGTACTAGTACATGAATACAGAAACTCTGCTAAATATAATTTTGTCAGAAATAAATGACAAAAAACAAATGGATCTTTTTTTAAAAGCTTTATTTACAAATAAAGAATTAAAAGAACTAGAAAATCGTATAAAAATTTTTCAATTGTTACTTAAAGGAAAAAAACATAGAGATATATCTGAAATTTTAAATGTTGGCATTGCAACAGTTACACGTGGGGCAAACGCATTTGAAACAGAAAAGATATTTGAAGAAAAATTACAAATCCTTGAAACACTAAGACTTTATAAGAATAAAAAAAATGATTAAAAAAAAACCTAGTAAAATTATAATTGAAGGAAAACCTAAATATATTAAATTAAGTGATGATTATAATTTTTTTTCTATATTTAAAACAATAGAAAAAAATTTTAATAATTGTTTTTTATTTGAGTCCTTAGGTGAAGAAAGCAATATATCCCGATTCCATATTATTGGATTTGAACCAAGGTATATAATCTCTTCAGATAACAAAAATGAACTTCTTATAAATGATACTTTTAATAATAAAGTAGAAAATTATTTTTGTAATAATCCTTATTTTACTTTACGGGAAATAATACCACAAAATATTATTTCAAGAAAATATGCTGGAGGTCTAGTTGGATTCATCAGCTATGACAGTATAAATTTTTTTGAAAATAATTTAAATATATCTAAAAATAACGATTTCGAAAGCTTCAAGTTTGGAGTATATCTTGATGGATTAGTTTTAGATCAAATGACAGGAGAAATATTTTATTATTATTATGAAGATAATAAAATTGATATCTTAAGAGCTATTTTAAATAAAAAAGATAACGTTAATGAAAACATAGAATGTGAGTTCATAGGGAATTCTATGAATAAACAAGAGCATAAAGATGCAGTGCTTAATATAAAAAAAGATATCAAAAACGGGTTAATATTTCAATGTGAAGTTGGCTTTAAAAGTCATTATAAAATTACAGGCGATACAACAAAAATTTATTCAAAACTAAGAGACCTTAATCCATCTCCACATATGTACTATATTAAATTTAATGATCAAAAAATTATGGGTGCATCGCCAGAGCTTTTATTTAGATTAAGAAATGGTGAGATGGAGACTTTTCCTTTAGCTGGCACTACTAAAAGAGGTTCTAATACTAATGAAGATTTAAAATTAGCAAGAGATCTTCTTAATGACCCGAAAGAAGTTGCAGAGCATAATATGTTAGTTGATCTTCATAGAAATGACTTAGGGCGTGTAGCAAAATTCGGAACAGTAAAAGTAAGAAGTTTAATGGATATTAAGAAATATTCTCATGTACAACATATATCATCAGAGATTGTTGGTATAATAAATGAAAAGGAAGATATGTTCTCAGCATTAGCTGCAAATTTTCCTGCCGGCACTTTATCTGGAGCACCTAAAATTGAAGCAATGAAAATAATTAATAGTATTGAAAATGATGGGAGAGGACCATATGGCGGAGCTGTTGGTCAGTTTGGTTTTAATGGAGACTGCACATTTGCAATTCCTATTCGATCACTTTTTATAAAAGGTGAAAAAGGTTATGCGCAAACTTGCGGAGGAATTGTTTATGATTCAGATGCTGAAAATGAATATATCGAGATTGAGCGAAAACTAGAAGCCATGAAAATAGTTCTTAAATCATTTGAAAAGAAAATTTAAAATGAAAATTTTAATTATAGATAATTTTGATTCTTTTACTTTTAACTTATATCAATACTGCGGTGAAATATTAATAAAAAGTTTTAAGGAAATTAATGTTGAAGTTATTGTTAAAAGAAACAATGAATTATCACTGAATGATATATCCGAAATGAAGCCAAACAAAATTATAATATCTCCTGGTCCAGGATCTCCAGAGGAGGAAAAGTACTTTGGGATATGTAAAGACGTTATTTTATCTTTTGGCCAAACAATACCGTTACTTGGAATATGCCTTGGTATGCAAGGTATTGTTCATGCCTTTGGAGGAAAAATAGTTCATGCAAAAATTCCAATGCATGGAAAAACATCGTTTTTAATGCATGATAAGACTGGTATTCATACAAATATTCCACAGAACATTGAAATAATGAGATATCACTCATTAATAGTTGATCCTAAAACAATTCCAGATTGTTTTATAATTAATGCCGCGTCTCAAGATGAAGAAAATGATAATATTCCACCAAACTTTTCAAATTTAAATTCTAAATATGAGATAATGGCGATTAAGCATAAAGTTTATCCGATTTATGGAGTTCAATATCATCCAGAATCATTTGGCAGTGAAGGCGGTATAGATATATTAGGAAACTTCCTAATATAAAAATTTATTTATAAGGAATTAAAATGAAATCAAAAGTAGTTAAAATTTATGAACAAGGCTCTCCAGAAGTTTTAAAAATAGAAGAAATTGATTTAAGAGAAATAAAACCAAATGAAGTGTTAATAAAACATGAATATGCTGGATTAAATTTTATAGACATAAATCAAAGAAAAGGAACTTACCCACTAAAAACATTGCCTTTAATTATGGGAATGGAAGCATCTGGCAGAATTATAAAAACTGGACCAGAAGTTAATAAGTTTGTAATAGGTGACAAAGTAACACATTGTATGAATTTAGGGTCCTTCTCAAGTTTAATGTATCTTCCAGAAAGTAAAGTTATAAAATTAAAAGAAGAAATTGATTTAAAATTAGCTGCAGCAACTACTTTGCAAGGACTTACAGCGCAGTACTTGCTTCATGATTCATATCCAGTTAAAAAAAATGACTTTATACTTATGCATGCCGCTGCTGGAGGCGTTGGGCAATTGCTCTGTCAATGGGCTAATCAAATTGGAGCAAAAGTAATTGGAACAGTTAGCACCAAAGAAAAAGAAGATATTGCTAAAGAAAATGGATGTCATTTCACCATAAATTACTTAGAAGAGAATTTTAAGGATAAAGTTATGGAAATAACTCAAAATAACGGCGTTAATGTCATATATGACTCCGTAGGAAAAGATACATTTTCATTAGGACTTAAATGCCTGGCTCCAAAAGGAAGAATTGTTAGCTTTGGAGTATCTTCAGGCCCAATAGATCCAATAGATATAAATGCAATCAGACCTTTTTCAGGATCAATATCAACAGGCGGATTAAATACCTTTATCAAACAACAAGATGAAATGCAAAGAAACGCAGATGAATTATTTAATATGATCCACAATAACAAAATAAAAGTTAACATAGATAAAGTTGTTTCAATAGATGACATTCAAAATGCTCAATATAAAATGGAAAATAGATTAACAACAGGGTCTACAGTCTTAAAATTTTAAAAATACAAGGCTATATAATGTTAAAAAGAAAATTAGGAAATAGTGATACTATAGTTTCAGCAGTTGGAATTGGAGCAATGTCATTTACAAATTTTTACGGACAAACAGATGAAATTGCATCGCATAAAATATTAACTAATGCTCTAGATTATGATATAAATCACATAGATACTTCAAATGTGTATGGTATGGGACATTCTGAAACAGTTATAGGAAATTTTCTTGCTAAACAAGGAAAGCAAAAAAATTTTCTATTTAAAATAACTACAAAGGCTTCTATTTAAAAATTGTTGCAACAGGGGAAAGAGAATTTAATAACTCTGAACCGCATTTAAGAAATGAATTAGATAATAGCCTAAAAAGATTAGGAATAGAATATGTGGATCTTTTTTATATTCATAGACGTGATCCTAATTATGAAATTGAGCAAGTTGTAGAAACTTTAAAAAAATTTATTAAAGAAGGTAAAATAAAAAAATTTGGATTTTCAGAAATCGTTCCATAATCTCTTGATAGAGCTAAAAAAGTCCACCATGTAGCAGCAGTTCAAAATGAGTGCTCACTTAGCGTTAGAAGCCCTGAATTAGGTTTACTTCAGATGACAAATAAAAATAAAACTAGTCTAGTTGCCTTCTCTCCTTTAGGCAGAGGCCTATTAACTAATAATCCACCTTCAATGCTAAAAGCTCAATCTCTAGATTTTTTAAAATTTAACCCTAGGTTTCAAAAAAAAATTTAGAATATAATATAAATATTACAAAAAAATTTATAGAATATGCAAACGACCTTAACGCTTCAGCTGCTTCATTAGCCATTGCATGGATACTTCATCAAGGCGAAAATACAATTGCTATTCCAGGAACGAGATCAGTTGAACACTTAAAAGAGCTTGCCCAGGGCTGATCTTTAACTTTAACTTTAACTGAAAACCAATTAAAAGAGATTGAAAATATTTTACCTGTGAGATGGTGCCATGGAGATAGATACTCTAAAGACCAATGGCATGGCCCAGAAAAATTTTGTTAAATAAATTCTTCACAGCTCTTAATTCTTGACTTAATATGTATAAATGGGAGTATTTTAAAAAATGTTAAATCTTGGATTATTTATGATGCCACTTCATCCTGCAAATAAGGATTTAGGTACATCTTATGAAGAAAATCGACAACTTGTTCTTCTTGCAGAAAAGTTAGGCTATACAGAAGCCTGGATGGGCGAACATTACAGTTCTACAGGTGAGCCTGTGACATCCCCTCTTATATTTAACGCCTCACTAATTTCTGAGACTAAAAACATAAAATTTGGTACAGGTGTAATTTCTCTTCCTCAACAACATCCTGCAGTAGTAGCTGGCCAAGTGAGCTTATTTGATCATCTTTCAAAAGGAAGGTTGATTTTAGGAGTTGGCGCAGGAGGTCTTGTCAGTGACTGGGAATTATTTGATAATATGGATGGACGATCTAGAGCTATTACAATGATTGAATCTGTGGAAGCTATTTTAAAATTTTGGTCAGAAGGAGAAAGTTATAATTATACAGGAGAGTTTTTAGACATATCTCTTACAAAAAACATAGTTAGCGAATTAGGTATTGGAAAATTTATTAAACCTTATCAGAACCCTCATCCAGAAATTGCTGTTTCTTTAAAAAACCCTAATTCCATGACTGCAACATTAGCCGGTGAAAAAGGCTGGATTCCAATTTCAGGAAACTTTGTTGATGCTAAAGATATAGCTACACATTGGCCAACTTATAAAGAAGGAGCTAATAAGGCAGGCAAAAAAGTAACATCTGAAAAATGGAGAGTTGGGAGGAGCGTCTTAGTAACCAATAATAGTTCAGAAGCCGAAGAAATTATAAATGACCCTAATGGAGTTTTTTCTCATTATTTCTTATATTTAAATACTGTTGGCAAGCTAGCTTCTGGTGTTTTGGCGAAAGATATTAAATTAAAAGATGAATTGCCTGCAGCCATTGAAAAAGCTAAAGACTTGATAATTATTGGTGATGAGAAAACAGTTACAGAAAAACTAATACATTTTATTGATACTGTTGGTCCTTTTGGAACACTTCTTCTAACAGGTCACGACATGACTAATAAAAATAAGTTATGGGAAAAATCATTTACAACAATTTCAGATTCAATCAAACCAATATTAAGCAATTACATAGATCAAAAATTTTAAAATCAGTATATCAATTATTTAGGCATCATTTCCTGAAATGGAAATTTGTATGTTTTTAAAGTGAACTCATTATTTCTTGATCTCTTTTCAAATTGATCTTCTTTAACAATTTCACCTATTTGAGGCACCCCAAATCTTTCTGTATTTCTCTTAGCTTGGTCTAAAGCCTCTTCGTTTTTCTCTGTCCATGGAAATTTATATAACTTGTTTACGCCATCCTTTATGGCCCATAATATTATTAGCCTGTCACCTTTTTCATGAATAACAGCATGGTGTTCATACACAAATTTTTCAGGAGGTCTATCATGCATTGGACGCCCAATAAATTCATTGTTAGTATAAAAACTTAACCAAATTGAAATAAAAATTATTGGAACAGTAAAAAATCTTTGCCATATATTTTTTATAAAAAAAGGCAGACAACATATTGCTCCAGCAAAAGACCAGATTAATATTAGTTGCCCAGTACTAATTGAAAAATCTAACATTACACACCTTCTTTTTTACGAATGATTTCGCCATCAATTATTAATTCATTTGTAGGTTTGACATGAACAATTCCGTTATAATCCACTCTAAATTTAAAAGCTGGAAGTTCTTGTCCTTCTTCACTGAAAAACAGTTTTTTTCGATACTCTTCCTTATATGGATTAACCTTAATAAGCTTTACAGTTGCATGGGTAAGGGGTGCAGGAAATTTTCTTGCATTATAAAAATGAATTGTAACTAAATATGACCTAGCTTCAGGTGTTCTTATTGCTATAACTTCTCTATTTTCTTTTAAATAAACCATCTTTCCATTTTGATCTACATAAGTATCATTTACAGTTCCAAGGTCATCTCTTTCCAGATGTATTAAAGCATCATCAGGTCTTCTAAAGCTAATTACATGGCCCATATTATCTTTAATCCATACATCTAAATCATATGGTTTTTCTCCATCCCATTCTAAAACAATAAAGTATTCAGCTTTAGGTTTAATTGTTTCTTTTTTAGCTACAGGATTTATTAATAAGAATGCTAACATAAACAGAAATACAAAACCTATTAGCATATTAAATAATAAGTCTATAAAACCAAAAGATGATCTATACCGTGGATCATTCATTGTCTAAATTATTCTCTAAAATTACCATTTGTATTTTTGTTAAAACACTTCCAACCAATCCAGCAAGAGTGGTACATAATGCTGTGCTCATTCCAAGAGCCATATTTGATATGACTTTTTGAACGTTTTCAACGTTACTAACGTCAAGGTTATCAAATGCAGAGCTTAGCATGAGTAAAAAACCTGCAACGGTTCCAATAAGACCTAATGTAACCATTGTCTCAGAAGCAAACCAAACATAATTACTTACTGCACGAGAATTGAGAGTTGAATTAAAACTTAAAAAGCCTGACGCAATACTAGAGGCCAAAAATATTACTATTATAATAAAGCTTATTTTAGTTTGATCTGCATCATATAGCTTTTCGAACCATCCATATGAATAAATTAAAAATGTAGCGAATGAAACAGTGACAATTTGAATCCACCATAATAAAAAAGCTTTAGACAAAATTTACACCCCTTTTAAAAATCAAATTATAGTTTTAATTCAATAGATTGAATATCGTTTAATATCTCAATTAATTGCTCTTGTTTTTTTTTACCTAATTTTATTTCAATTTTTTTTTGAACAAGTTCCCAAGCTTTCCTCGCCTCTTGAAGAGTAACAGTTCCATGATTAGTTAACATTATCTGAATTTGTCTTTTATCTTTTCCAGTATTTATAGAAACTAGCTTCATTCTTTCTAAAATTCTAATGTTTCTTCCTAAAGTACTTCTATCTTGATATAAAGCAGCAGAGAGCTCATTTAGATTTGGCGACTTCATTAAATAAATATATTTAAGCAAAGCATATTGCATAACCTTTACACCATTATTTGATAAAGCCTTATCATAAATACTTGTTATTTTAGAAGATGAACTTCTTAAAATAGAACAATTACATAATTCATTAGTTTTCATATTATGGGTATATACTCATTATATTTAAAAATCAAATATATATTCATGCCTAAATAACGCCACATTGTTTCCTATGTAGGTATTAATAATGTTACAAATTTATTAC
>JAQBXK010000030.1 GCA_027625145.1 Pseudomonadota bacterium | reverse complement strand
AATATATAGGAAAAAAATGAAAAATTATAAGTTAATAGCAATAACTTTTATTATATTGGCTGGCGTATTAACATTTTTTATAACATCTATAGAAATGCCTGTACCCAAAAAAGAGATAACTAAAATATTAGACATTAACAATGATTCAGTTAAATAAATTATTTATGTCTAATTGTTTTATAAAAAACACTTTCAAATATTATTTCTTAATTTCTTTGATTTTGCCAATAAATATTTCTCTTTCGCAAGAAATAACTATTATAAAAGAGAAATTTTCATCTGTTAGTAAAAAACTGAATGTTTCGGTAAATAACTTAGATACGCCTTCTATAGGATCTATCGGAGTTAGAACAAGAATAAATGATATTATGCAATTAGATGTCTGGAAAGACATGAGCGCATCAGAAATTATTCAACAATTAAATGATATACCTGACGTTGTTTCAAACCATGATCTTCAATCTCTTTTAATTGATTTGTATTTGAGTACATCTAATCCCCCTAAAGGTAATACAGATGAAATCATTAAATTTGTAGAAACTAAGCTCATTAAAATACGTAGTAGCGGTCAAAGTGATAAATTATATCAAATTATTAAACAATTACCTCAAGGAAAAAGATGGGAAATATGGAGACGTTGGTTAACTGAATATGAATTTTTTACTCATCAGGATAAAGAAACATGTAATCGAGTTAAAAAAGAATTGGCAAATGACGTTGATTATTTCTGGCAAATGAGTCGAATATTCTGTCTTTCAATAGAAAATAAACTTAGTCAAGCTCAGCTTACATTAGATTTAATCAAGTCTAAAGGATTTTCAAATTTAGCATTTGAAAATTTATTTAAAATTATAAATGGTGAGAAAATAAATTTTGTTTTTGATAATAATAATAATTTTAAAATGGAACCCATTCATATTATTATGATGGATACCCTTAAAATTCCTATAAAAGTGAATCTTATTGCTGACTTTGGTGTAGAGTATACTAGTGCTCTTTTGGATTTGATATACCTGTCTCCTAAAGCAAGATCCTTTCTGTTAGACAAACAAATAAATTACCAACAAGTTTCTTCAGAAAAAATTATTGAGAACTATAAATCTGTAAGTAATGGCTCTTTAGATATTGAGAAAAACTTTTCTTTATTTTTAGAGAGCCCTACTGGATACAATAGGGCTAATGTTTGGTTGTCAGTTGTGGCATTAAATGATGATATCAAGAAAGCTGAAATAATTCTTAAGGTAATCAAACATGAAATGACTCTGGGTAGATTGTCATATGTAATTAATATGTATTTACCTGTATTAGAAAGCATGAATAGTGTCTCTTTAACAAAAGAGTTAAATGTATCAATACAAAAAATAAAAATAGCAGCTAATCCTAGTGCATTTTTAAATGACAACCTTGCAAATATTATTATGTTAAAAAAAGATACCGAATGGAATTGGGACATACTTTTAAAAGAAAACGCTTGGTCGTTAATTCCAGTTTTCGAAAATGCTGGCATGCTTCAACCTAAGTCTTTAGATTGGCTAAAGGTTCTTAATAAAAATAAACAAGAAAATGTAGAAGAGCAAAAATATGATAAATGGAATATAAACTCTAGTTTAGAAACATTTCTTTTAACGAAAGCTATCGAAGAAGCTTCTAATAATGATAAGAAAACATTAGCATTAATTTTATTAGCTAGGTTAATTGGTAACAATCCTTTTGTAGATTTTGATATTAGTCAGCTTTTAACTATTAGAAAATCTTTATATAAATTAGGATTTGTAGATTTAGCAAATAATCTTACTGTTGAAATAATGACAGCAAAATTAATAAAATTTTAGCTAGGAATTTTATGATTACAAACAATAATTCTGAAGATAAACATGGAAGTGATTTAATTCAAAAATTAATTAACACTCTAAGTCTAGAAAGAGGGCTTTCTGAAAACACTAAAAAGGCATATACAAATGACTTAATTTATATGATTAAGTCATTTGCTAATCAAGGTATAAGCTTTATTAATGCTAACGAAATTGATTTCCAAAAGTTATTTACTACTTTGAAAGCCAAGAACTTGAAAGGTACTTCATTAACTAGAAAGCTTTCTTCTTTCAAATGCTTTTATCAATTTTTAATAGAAGAAAATTATATTAGTGTTAATCCTTTAAATAACATTGATGGCTTTAAATATCAAAAAAACTTACCTAGTGCATTATCAGAAAATGAAATGTTTTTACTTTTAAAAAAAGCTAGAGAGGATTTCAATAATTCAAATAAAAAATTAAAATCTTTAAGAACATTAACGGTTCTAGAAATTTTATATTCAACAGGCATGAGGGTCACCGAACTTTTAAATCTTCCACTATCTGATTTTATTAATGTAAATGAAAAATTACAAATAAAAGGTAAAGGTGGAGTTTTTAGAATTGTTTTTTTTAATAAAGAGGCCAAAAGCATAATTCATTCGTGGATAAAATATAGAAATAGGGAAGAATTATTTAACAATAATAGATATATGTTTCCAGAACGAGAAGGCTTAGGTCATATATCAAGACAAATAATATATAAAGATTTAATGGATTTATCAATTAGTATAGGTTTTAATATTAAAAATGTTTCGCCGCATAAAATCAGGCATTCATTTGCAACTCATCTACTTAATCGAGGAGCAGATCTTCGTTCTCTGCAAAAGCTCTTAGGCCATGCTGATATAAGTACTACAGAAATTTATACATTAGTAAAGCCTGATAGGCTTTCAGGGCTGGTAAAAGATATTCATCCTCTTCGTAACATTGAATTTAAAAATAAATAAGGTTTATAATTATGATTAGACATTTTTTGTCATTCGAAAAACAAATTTCAGATTTAGAAGGTAAAATAGAAGAATTGAGACATATTTCTTCTGGAAGCGACATAAATATTGCTAAAGAAATTGGTAAGTTACAAAGTGCAGTTTCTAGCGAATTAAAATCAACGTATTCACAATTAAGTGCGTGGCAGAAAGTTCAAGTTGCAAGACACCCGGAAAGACCACATTTCCAAGACATAATAAACTATTTATTTGATGATTATATACCTTTATCTGGAGATAGAAGTTTTGCTGATGACAATGCATTAACAGGAGGAACAGCTTTTTTTAGAGGTAAAAGTGTTGTCATTATTGGGATAGATAAAGGCAAAGATACTAATGATAGAGTGTTTAAAAATTTTGGTATGGCAAGACCTGAAGGTTATAGAAAAGCTGTCAGACTGATGGAACTTGCAAATCAATTTTCTATGCCTGTATTAATGTTTGTGGATACTGCAGGAGCTTATCCTGGTAAAGGGGCTGAAGAGAGAGGGCAAGCTGAAGCAATAGCTAAATGTATCCAAAAAAGCTTAGAAATAAGTGTGCCAACAATTTCTGTAATTACGGGAGAAGGAGGTTCTGGCGGGGCTATCGCTTTAGCCGTAGCAAATAATATTTTAATGTTAGAGCATGCAATTTACTCTGTAATATCTCCTGAGGGATGCGCATCTATTTTATGGAGAAGTGCTGGCAATGCTGAACAAGCGGCTGAAGCATTAAAGTTAACGGCTCAAGACATGAAGAAGTTTAAAATAATAGATGAAATAATTCCAGAGCCGATCGGAGGAGCTCATAGAGACCCTAAAGCTGTCATTCAAAAAATAGGAGATGTTCTAGAACGAAGATTATTGAACTTATTATCGTTAAAAAAAGATGAATTGTTATCATTAAAAGAAGAAAAATATCTACAAATCGGTTAAGTATTTTCTTTGTGCATTCAAGTTAGGAATTGCTAATCTTGCTTCTTTAACTATATCTAAATTAATTTTGGCATTTATTAAATTTGTGTCTTTTTTAGCATCTGCTATAATTTGACCCCAAGGTGAAATGATTAAAGAGTGACCATAAGTCTTTCTTCCATGGGAATGAGTACCAGTTTGAGCAGGAGCTATGATAAAACATCCTGTTTCAATTGCCCTTGCTCTAAGTAGTGTATGCCAATGAAGTTTTCCTGTATTTTTTGAAAAAGCAGAAGGAACAGTAATTATTTCTGCACCATTAATAGCTAAATCCTGAAATAGTTTTGGAAACCTAAGGTCATAACAAATTGTCATTCCTATTTTTACTATTTTTCGTAGCTTAACTTTGGCTAAAACAGCTTTAGATCCTGGAGAGTAAGTCTCAGATTCTTTGTAACTTTCACCATTAGGTAAATTAACATCAAACATATGTATTTTATCGTATTTATAGAGTGTCTTTCCATTTGGTCCAATTAAGAAAGATCTGTTAGTTATTTTGTTATTTGTTTTTATTGGCAAAGAGCCAATTAAAATATGAACTGAGTTGGTTTTAGCTATTTCTTTTAATATTTTTAAACTTATATTTTCAGATTGAGTTTTGGCTAATTTTATCGTATTTGAAGGATCTCCTTGAAGAGCAGTGGCACACTCAGGTAAGGCAATAATGTCAGAACCTAAATCAATAGCCTTATTTATTAAAGGTTTAATAATTTCTAGGGTATGTAATTCATTTGTTGTGGAAGTGTATTGAAGACATGAAACAGAAATTACATTTGATTTATCATACATTTAATTCTTCTAATTTACCTAGCTTTTCAAGGTTGAATAAGTCATCACATCCTCCAATATGTTTGTTTCCAAAAAATATTTGTGGCACTGAGGTTTTCCCATTGGATTTAGCTATCATTTCTTTTTTTAGATTATAGTCTTCATCAACATCAATTTCTTGAAATGGAATATTTTTATTTATTAATAAATTCCTTGCTTTGTAGCAATAACCACATAATGAACTTGAATATATAATAACTTGGGAGTTTTTTGTCATAAATAATCCTTTAAATTATAAATCTTATTATTTAATTTAATAATAAGTCTTGTAAACTATAAATTAAAGAATCATCTGCTGGGGGCATATTGTATTCTCTTAACTTATTTGCTTTAACCCATCTTATAGAATTGTTTTCCATAGACATAGGCGTTCCATCCCACCTCCTACAAATATATAAAAGTAACAATAAATTAAATTCCTCATACTTAAATTCAGAAAAGGTCAGAGGTGCAATACACTTATTGTTAATGTTAATATTCAACTCTTCTTTAATTTCTCTTACAAGAGCATTTTCAGGGCTTTCGTTCTTTTCTACTTTTCCACCAGGAAATTCCCATAATCCAGACAAATGCTTTTTCTTTGGTCGTTTTGCTATTAACACTTGATCATCGGCATCTATTAAAGCAATAGCAGCAACAATGATTAACTTTTTAGGATCTGTAATCTGCATTTATACTAATATATTCATGAGTTAAATCACAAGTGTAAACAGTTGCACATGATTTTCCTACTCCGACATCGGCAGAAATTGTAATTTCTTTTTCTTGAAGATGTTTGGTTGCAATTGCTTCTGAATAAGTTTCTGCCTTCATTCCATTGTCTGTAACTAGTTGATCACCTATATAAATTTTAATTTTATCTCTATCTGCGCGTTCACCAGATTTTCCAATTGCCATTATAATTCTCCCCCAATTTGCATCTTCTCCAGCTATGGCGGTCTTAACTAAAGGAGAGTTGGCGATAGAAAAACCAATTTTTTGAGCCGCCTTTTTTGAACTGGCCCCACTTATATTAATTGTTATAAACTTTGATGCTCCTTCACCATCTTTTACTATTAACTTTGCTAAGTCTAGCATTAGACTGTTCAGATTTTCTTTAAAATTATTTAATCGTTTTTCAGATACATTTTTAATTTGAGGGTGTTTTGCTTTCCTTGTTGAAGCAAATAAAACAGTATCACTTGTTGAAGTGTCGCTATCCACCGTAATTGAATTAAAACTTTTCTCATTAGCTTTTTGGAGTAATTGCTGGAGAATATCAGATGGAATATTGGCATTTGTAAAAATAAAACCTAACATTGTAGCCATATTAGGTGCAATCATGCCTGATCCTTTAGCAATTCCAATTATATCAATTTCCACATCATCAATTAAACATTTTCGTGATGAAATTTTTGAGAAAGTATCAGTGGTTCTAATGGCATCTGCAGCTTTTAGCCAGTTTGTTTCATGATTAGAATTCATATCTTTTAGGCCATTAATAATAAGTTCTGGATTTAAAATTTCACCAATAACTCCAGTAGAAGCCGTATATACTTCGTGAGGTTTACAGTTTATTTTCTTAGATAAAAAATCAGTAACAATATCAACAGTTTTTTTGCCTAAATGGCCAGTAAACGCATTTGCATTTCCAGAATTAACTATGATAGCTCTAACTGAAGGATTTTCTAATGATATTAAATTATTTTTACTGTGAATGACTGGAGCACTGGCTGTTAATGATTTAGTGAAAACTCCTGCAATAGCACTGCCTTCATCAAGTTGAATTAGCAGAAGATCATCTTTGTTTTTAAATGGTCTTTTAATACCTGAAAAAATAGTAGATAATTTAATACCATCTAAATTATTTATAATTTCAACTTCATTGTTTTTGTTCTTGTTCATAGCATTTCTTTTTAAAAATTAATTGTTTACCTTTTTAGCTACATCTTCAAATTTATTTATTATAATTTTTTGATTTTTTTTAATTTCTTTTTCTAAATTAACCAATGATTTTTTTTTAATAATATTTGTAATTTCTGTTTCTATTTCTTTAAAATTTTTAGGTTGAGATATTCTAACGTCATTTAATTTAATAATATGAAACCCAAATTCAGTTTTCACAGGGGCCTTTGTAACTTCACCTTTATTAAGCGTAAATGCTGCCTTTTCAAATTCTTTAACCATTTGTCCAGAACCAAACCAACCTAGTTTACCTCCAGTCTTACCAGAAGGTCCAACAGAGAATTTTTTTGCCAAGTCAGAGAATATAGCTTTATTATTTAATTTTTTAATAATATTTAAAGCCTCTTTTTCTTCTTTTACTAGAATGTGGCTTGCATTATATTCTTTTGAAGATTTAAATGATTTTAAATAATTATTATAAAAATTTTCAAGGTTTTTTTTATCTAATTGTTGGCTTAGATAACTGTTAAGCCAATACTTTGCCATTATTCGTTCTTTACTTTTGTTAATTTCAGAAACAACTTTTTTGTTTTTATCTAAGTTTTCTTTATACGCTTGTTGAGCAATAAGATGTTGATTGATTAGTTCGTTAACTATGTTTGGATATAAGCTAGGAAGAGATTGCTCTTTAATTTTTGAAGGCAACTTTTCAAGAGCCATTAAAACATCTTTTGCTGAAATAATGTGATCATTGACTTGAGCTGCAATGACTTTGTCTGGATCTTGAGCAAAAGCAGAATTAAATGATAAAATAAAAAGTAATTTTATAGTAATAAAAGTTTTTTTTAAACAAGACATTTAATTATATTCCAACTATAAGTTTTTTATAATTTTTTACATTTTTTTTCTATGCTATACAAGAAATCATGATTTTTATTTATATTATTTAAAGAATATATAAAATAAATATTCTTCAATAATTGGAGTTCTATAATGTTCAAAAAAATATCGTCCAAATTTTTTTCTTCATCCAATGATAGGCAAATTAATAAATTTAGACCTATTGTGGATAAGATTAACAAGTTTGAAAATCAATTAACTTTATTACAAGATAAAGAATTAAAACTAAAAACTATTGAATTTAGAAGCCGATTATCAAAAGGAGAAACTTTAGAAGATATTCTTCCAGAAGCTTTTGCCACAGTTAGAGAGGCGGCTAAAAGAACTTTAAATCAAAGACATTTTGATGTTCAGTTAATAGGTGGTCTGGTATTACATAATGGAAAAATAGCTGAAATGAAGACAGGTGAAGGTAAAACTTTAGTTGCTACATTGGCCTGTTATCTTAATGCATTAGAAGGAAAAGGGGTTCACGTTGTTACAGTTAATGATTATTTAGCAAAAAGAGATTCTGAATGGATGGGAAAAGTTCATGAATTTTTGGGTATGACTGTAGGTTGTGTTGTTTCTGAAATTGATGATCAAGAAAGAAGATTGGCTTATAAGGCAGATATAACTTATGGAACCAACAATGAATTTGGTTTTGATTATCTTAGAGATAATATGAAATATAGTTTGGATGAAATGGTTCAAAGGCCATTTAATTTTGCTATTGTTGATGAAGTTGATTCTATTTTAATTGATGAAGCTAGAACACCATTAATTATTTCAGGTCAATCAGAAGATTCTTCTATATTATATAAATCAATAGATAAATTTATACCTTCTCTTGATAAAGATGATTATGAATTAGATGAAAAGCAGAGAACTTGCAACTTAACTGATAAAGGGATTGAGAGTATTGAAGAAACTTTAAAAAAAGTTGGTTTAATTGAAGATGGTACTCTCTATGATATAAAAAATGTTTCTTTCTTACATCATATAAACCAAGCTCTAAGAGCTCATATGTTATTTAAAAAGAATACGCATTATATGGTTAAAAATGATAATGTTGTTATAATTGATGAGTTCACTGGACGAGCCATGGAAGGTCGTAGATTTGGAGAAGGGCAGCATCAGGCAATAGAAGCTAAAGAAAATGTTACTGTTCAGCCTGAAAACCAAACATTAGCAAGTGTTACTTTTCAAAATTATTTTAGGATGTATCCAAAATTATCAGGAATGACAGGAACTGCTTTAACAGAAGAAGGTGAGTTCTCGGAAATATATAAATTAGATGTTATAGATGTTCCCACTAATTTAAAGGTTGCTAGAGTAGACAATAATGATGAGATTTATAAAACTAATGAAGAAAGAGATGATGCTGTTATTAAACTAATTGTAGAATGTCAAAAAAATAACCAGCCAGTTTTAGTTGGAACAGTTTCTATAGAAAAATCTGAAGTGTTATCAAAATTACTTAGTCAAAAGAAAATTACACATGAAGTTTTGAACGCTAAGTTTCATGAACAAGAGGCTAAGATAATTGGGTATGCTGGGATGCCTAGAGCAGTCACAATTGCTACTAATATGGCAGGAAGAGGAACTGACATTCAATTAGGCGGTAATTTAGAAATAAGGCAGTCCAAAGAAATTGATTTATCATCTAAAAAACATGAGCAGCAATTACAAGATTTAAAGTTAGATATTGAAGAAAAAAGAAAAATAGCTCTTGGTGGTGGTGGTTTATACGTTATTGGCACAGAACGACATGAGAGTAGAAGAATAGACAACCAGTTAAGAGGAAGAACTGGAAGACAAGGTGATCCAGGGGCCTCAAAGTTTTTGTTGTCTTTACAAGATGACTTGATGAGAATTTTTGGATCTGATCGTTTGGAAACAATGTTAAGTAAGCTGGGTCTTGAAAAAGGAGAGGCTATTGTTCATCCTTGGATTAATAAAGCTGTAGAAAAAGCACAAGGTAAGGTTGAAGCTCATAATTTTGAAATTAGAAAGCAGTTGTTAAAGTTTGACGATGTTATGAATGATCAGAGAAAAGTTATATTTGATCAAAGAAAAGAAATTATGCGATCTGATGATATTAGTGAAATGGTTTCAGATATGCGTCATGAAGTTATTGAGAATATTGTTTTGCAATTTATTCCTAGTCAAAGTTATCATGATCAATGGGATGCAGATGGGCTTAATGAAAATATAACAAATCACTTAGGTCTAAATATTCCTGTAAAAGATTGGATTAAAGAAGATGGAATCGTAGAGCAAGAGATCATTAATCGTTTAATTGATATGTCAGATAAGTTCATGGCTGAAAGAGCTGTTAATTTTGGTGTTAATTTGTTTAGGCAGGCAGAGAAAACTTTATTGCTTCAAGTGTTAGACCAATGTTGGAAAGATCATTTATTAATGTTAGATCAAATGAGACAATCTATTGGCTTAAGAGCGTATGCGCAAAAAGATCCATTAAATGAGTATAAAAGAGAAGCGTTTGAACTTTTTGAAAATATGCTTGAAAAACTAAGAAAAACAATCACAGCCGTTTTGTCTAATATTCAAATAAGTAAAGAAGAGCCAGGTTCTAATTCACGAATTGATGAAAACAAAGATGTAATCAACAATGGTAAAACTTCTAGAAATGCAATTTGTCCATGTGGTTCAGGTAAAAAATATAAGCATTGTCATGGGAAGTTTTAAATTTAATAAATAAAATGATTAAATATACACTTAAATGTAAATCAACATATTGTTCAAATCAAAATAATTTTGATGGTTGGTTTCAAAACATGGAATTTTTTGAAAACCAAAAATCTAAAGGTTTAATACTTTGTCCATTATGTGGAAGTGATGACATTATAAAATCTTTGTCAACGCCTGCTTTAAGCTCATCTAAAAATCAATTGTCTGCTTCTCAAATAAAGAAAGATGACAGAGGAGATAAAGAAGTTACGTCTTCAGTTGAGGTAAAAGACAAAATGAACAAAGCTTCAATAATTTTAAGAACTATTAAGAAGGAAATTCAAAAGAACTCAGAATATGTAGGCAATAATTTTGTAAAAGAAGCTCGTTCAATTAAAGAAGGTGAAACCAAAGAAAGATCAATATATGGTCATGGCACAAGTAAGGAAATTGAAGAGTTAAAAGACGAAGGCATTAATGTCTTAAATATTCCCTGGGTTCCTGATGACCATTAAATCATTTTATTTATTTTATATTAATGCCTGCTAATCCATAATTTACTTGGATATTTCTTGATAACTTAAATTCACCAAATTCTTTATTTATCAAATTATGTATTTTAAAAGTAGGAATAAATCCAGTTTTGTCATCTAAAATTATTTTATGTTGTGCTGCTTCTTCTATAAGTTGATTAGGAGAAATAAATTTTTTAGGATCATGAGTTCCTTTTGGAAGAATACTTAATACCTCTTCAGCTAAAATTTTTCCTAATAAAACACCTAAAATTGATTTATTTATTGTAGTAATAATCACTAAGCCACCTGGTTTTGATAGCTTTGAGATGTCTGATAAAAATAAATCTCTGTTATTCACATGTTCAATAACTTCTGAAGCAATAACGATATCAAATTGATTATTTAGATTTAAATTTTTAGATTTAATTAATGTAGCTGTGTCCATGCATTTAAAATCTATCTCTAATCTACTTTTTTGTGAGTGCAAGATAGCTGATTTAATTGCCATATCAGAGGCATCTATGCCTGTTACTTTAGCCCCAAGCCTACATAATGGTTCTGATAAGATGCCTCCTCCACAACCAATATCTAAACATTTTAAACCTTTAAGTGGGGTGCCTTCAGAATTGTTTTTTGAAGAAACTCGTCTAGAATTTTTTAAAATAAACTTTATTCTTGCTCTAGACATTTTATGTAACGCTGAAAATGGGCCTGATTTGTCCCACCATTTGTTGCTTATTGCAGAAAATTGTTCTATTTCTTTTCGGTCTATTGTATTAATCATTTTTTGAATATTTGTAATTGTTTAATTTAAATTGATAGACATAAATTTTAATAGAGAAAGATAACAGAAATTTGGAATTATTGGTATTAAAATTTGGTGGCACTTCTGTTGCTGATATTAATCGAATAAAAGCTGTAGCATTAAAGATAAAGTCAGAAGTAGAAAAGAAAAATAAAATCATTGTAGTTGTATCGGCTATGTCAGGTGTAACAAATGATCTTTTTCGTCTTGTAAAGGAAGCCTCTAAAACTTATCAACAATCTGAGTATGACGCGGCTTTGTCTTCCGGAGAACAAGTCACATCTGCCTTGTTGTCAATAGCTCTGGAATCTCTTGGAATAAAGTCTCGTTCATGGCTAGGTTGGCAAATACCAATTATTACCGATGACGTTCATGGCAATGCTAGAATAAAAGAAATTAAGAAAGAAAATATTTTAAAGTCTCTAGATAAAGGATTTGTAGCTATTGTTTCTGGTTTTCAAGGAATTTCAAGCAAGAATAGAATCACAACTTTAGGCAGAGGTGGATCAGACACATCTGCGGTAGCTTTGGCGGCAGCATTCTCAGCTGATCGATGTGATATCTATACAGATGTTGATGGTGTTTATACAACCGATCCAAGAATAGTAAAAAGTGCAAAAAAATTAGATTATATCACCTATGAAGAAATGTTAGAACTTGCATCTCAAGGAGCTAAAGTCCTTCATACGAGATCTGTTGCTTTGGCTATGAAATATTCAGTTAAGCTTAGAGTGTTAAGTAGTTTTGAAAACCTACCAGGAACTATTATTGTTAATGAGGAGCATAATATGGAAAAATCTGAAATTATTGGGATAGCTCATAACCTTCATGAAGCTAAAATAACAATTTCTAGAGTGCCTGACAAACCTGGTCAAGCTGCGGTAATTTTTGGAGCTTTAGCTGACAAAGGAATAAATGTAGATATGATTGTTCAGTCATCAACAATTGACAACAGTTCAACTGATATAACTTTTACTATTCCAGAAAATGATTTAATTTTAGCCCAAGGTATTATTAAAAACATTCAAAATAAAATTGGATTTTCACAAGTTACTAGTGATATTAACGTTGTTAAAATTTCTATAGTAGGTAACGCTATGAGAAGTCAACCAGGTATAGCAAAAACTATGTTTGCAACTTTAGCTAATAACCAAATAAACATACATGTTATTTCAACTAGTGAAATTAAAATATCAGTGCTTGTATCTTCCGAGTACACTGAATTAGCCATGAGATCTCTTCACACAGCCTTTGGTTTAGATAAATAATAATACTTGACTAATTTATATTGCATTAAATCTATAGATAATAAATCATTGGTTGATTTAAGCTCAAACTCAATATAAAATATTAAAAGTTTATGGAGCGGACATGAATTCTGATAATAGCAAGGAAAACAAACCTTTGTTAGATCCTTCTTCTATTGCTGACACATCTGTATCAGATAGAATAAGTGAGGTATTTGACTCTGTTCAATTATCTACCATTGGTAAGATCTGTTTAGAAGCTAGGGTTAAAAAAAGTTTAACACAAGAGCAAGCAAGTTCAATTCTTAAACTTAGAGTTAAAATTATAAAAGACTTTGAAAACGGTGATGTAATTGAATTACCAGGATTAACTTATAAAGTAGGTTTTGTGAGATCTTATGCTCGTTTGTTAGATTTAGATGGAGATTATTTAGTTCAAGAATATAAGTCTAGTATAGAACTGGGTGGCATGAAAGAAGAATATAATTTTCTTACTCCAAGAGTTGAAAGAAAAAAACTTTTACCTTTGGGGGCGCTTCTTTCTTTTTTTGTTGCATTAATTATTTATTCTGGGTGGTATTATTCTGAACGAGTTCAAACAGGAGAAATTAAAAATACTGACATTGCTATGAAAGAATTTGAAAAATATGAAATAATACAAAAAAATAAAAAAATATATGAAGATGTTATAATTAATAATAATCAAGATGAAAACATTAAATTTTTAAGTTCATCTAAAGGTGTTTCATTAACTGTTAAAAAAACAGATCTTACAGACGTTTTAGGAGATACAAGTCCAGATATTTCTAATGTAAAAGTTAATGAAAAAATTGTTTTAAAAGATGATATTAAGCCTGGTACTGATGCATCTAAAAATTTATCAAGTGAATTATCTGCTATAGCTACAGAAAGAGATCCAAGTTCAGAAATGGTAATTAAAGCCTTGGGCAATAGTTGGATTGAAATTGAGGATATAGATGGTAATATTGTGATGACAAGGTTAATGAGGCCTGGTGAAACTTATGTGGTTCCTAAAAAGAACGGCTTGACTTTTAATACGGGGAACGCTGGAGGTCTATCATTATCATATGGTAATGTTACAATACCTTCTTTGGGTAAAGTAGGAGAGATAATTAGTGCTCGTCCATTAAATATTGAAGCCTTTAAAGATAAACAAATTATCAATTAATTACTTACTGTAATAATAAGTAAGAACTTATTTATTAAATAGATTGGTTTCAAGGAAATTTAATGAGCATTAGGCCATATAGAAATATAGAACGAAGAAAATCAAGAAAAATTAAAGTAGGCAATGTTTTGGTTGGAGGAGATGCTCCAATTAGTGTTCAGACTATGACTAATACTCTTACCACAGATATAAATGGAACGATTAAACAAATTGAAAAATCAGCAGAGGCAGGGGCTGATATTATAAGAGTTTCTTGTCCAGACAAGGAATCAACCATTGCATTGCGTCAAATAGTTAAGTTATCTCCTATTCCAATTATTGCTGATATTCATTATCATTATCTTAGAGCTGTTGAGGCTGCGGATGCGGGAGCCGCATGTTTGAGAATTAATCCAGGTAATATAGGTAATGTAGATAAAGTAAAAGAAGTTATTAATGCGGCTAAAGTTAATGATGTTTCTATTAGAATAGGTGTAAACGCTGGATCATTAGAAAAACAAATTCTTGAAAAATATGGAGAGCCAACGCCAGAGGCGCTTGTTGAATCTGCCTTAAATCATATTCAAATTTTAAAGGAACATGATTTTGATCAATATAAAATTAGCGTAAAGGCTTCAGACGTTTTTTTAGCAGTAGCAGCATATACTCAACTAGCGGATATTGTTGATTGCCCATTGCATATTGGTATTACAGAAGCTGGAAGCCTTAGATCTGGGACAGTTAAGTCAGCAATTGGATTAGGAAATTTATTATGGGCTGGAATAGGAGATACAATAAGAGTCTCTTTGTCTGCAGAACCTTATGAGGAAGTGAAAGCTGGATACGAAATTCTAAAATCTTTAGGGTTACGAAGAAGAGGTGTAACTGTTATTTCTTGTCCATCATGTGCTAGGCAACAATTTGACGTGATTAGGACTGTTCAAGAAGTAGAAGAAAGGCTTGAGCATATAACTGAATCAATAACAGTTTCAATTATTGGTTGTATTGTTAATGGACCTGGTGAAGCAAGAGAAACAGACATAGGATTAACAGGAGGTGGAAAAGGTTCTCATCAAATATATGTAAATGGTATTACAGATCATATAATCAGAAATGAAAATGTTGCAGATTATATAGTCAATTTTGTACAAGATAAGATCTCACAAAGAAATATAAGTTAAAATTAAAATGTATAATTTTTTATTTATTAATATCATGGACTTATAATGGATAAGCTTAGAACAGTAAGAGGTGTTAATGATTTATTAGCTGAAAATCTAAATAATCATAACTTTGTAATAAACAAAGGTTTAAATATTTCTAAGAAATATTGTTATTCTCAAATTGATACACCTATTTTTGAATTTTCCGAAATTTTTACAAAACCATTAGGTAAAACTAGCGACATTGTTACAAAGGAAAATTATACCTTTGAAGATAGAAGTGGTGATTTATTAATGCTAAGACCTGAGGGTACCTCAGGTGTTGTAAGAGCTTTTTTGAATGCAGGGTTAACTCAAGATATTCCTCAGCGTTTTTCATATTTTGGGCCGATGTTTAGGTATGAAAGACCACAAAAAGGTAGATTAAGACAATTTCATCAATTTGGTGTTGAGTTATTAGGAATATCTAGTTCGATGGGTGATTTAGAGGTAATTTCATTAGCAAATAATTTTTTAAAATCATTAAAATTAGATAATAAAATAGAGCTTAAAATAAACTCTTTAGGTGATACGGATAGTAGATTAAATTATAGAAAAATTTTAGTCGATTATCTCAATGATTTTAAAAAAGAATTATCAGAAGATAGTATTAAGCGCTTAAAAGAAAACCCCCTTAGAATACTAGATTCAAAAAACCCAAGTGATCAAGCTATATTAATTAAAGCACCTGATGTTTTAAATTATTTAAATGAATTTTCAAAAGATAGGTTTGAAGAAGTATGTGATGGTCTTGATTCTCTGAATATTGATTACAAAATTGATAAAAATCTTGTCAGAGGTCTGGACTATTATTGTCATACGGCATTTGAGTTTATTACAGATCAACTAGGCGCTCAAGGAACAGTTTTAGCTGGTGGTCGTTATGATGGATTGTCTGAAATGCTTGGAGGTATACAAATGCCTGGAGTTGGATGGGCAGCAGGGATTGAAAGATTAGCCTTAATGATTAATGCTAATTATAAAAATAATCCAGATTTAGTTTTAATAGGTTTGTCAGAAAAGTTTAATTTAGATTTATTACAAATGATAGATAGATTAATAAAAGATGGAATAAAAACAGAAATTCTTTATACAGGAAATGTATCAAAGAAATTAAAAAGAGCTAATAAAATTAATGCTCAATTTGCAATAATAATAGGAGAAGATGAAATCTCTCAAAATATTGTAAATTTAAAAAATTTAAAGACAGGATTTCAACAAGTAATGAAATTAGGCGATGCGATTAATGAAATTAAAAGTTTATTAAATATCAACTCGGAGTAAATTTTGACTTTAGAAAATAATATTAATAAATTCTTTCAAAGAGAGTTGGATATTGAGAAATTACTTTCTAAGTCTTCTGAATTAAAATCATCTGAATTAGCTGACTTATCTAGAGAGTTATTTGAAATCAAACCAATAACTGATTTAGCAAGAAAGAAAGAATTAGTAGTCTCAGAAACTTTAGATTTAGAAGAAATTTTAAATGATAATAGCGCTGATGATGAAATAAGAAAAATGGCTAATACAGAAATGAGTGTTCTGAAAGAAGAAATTGTAAACCTTGATAAAAACCTTCAAATTGCATTATTGCCAATAGATAAAGATGATTCTAGAAATGTTATACTTGAGGTTAGAGCTGGAACAGGTGGAGATGAAGCAGGTTTATTTGCAGCAGATCTTTTTGCCATGTATCAAAAATTATCTTTAAAACACAAATGGAAATTTGAAGTAATGACAGTTTCAGAAAGTAATGTTGGTGGATATAAGGAAGCTCAAGCTAACATAATAGGAAAAGGTGTTTTTGGAAGACTTAAATTTGAGTCTGGTGTGCATAGAGTTCAAAGGGTACCTTCAACAGAAACTAGTGGAAGAATACATACATCTGCTGCTACAGTAGCTGTTTTGCCGGAGGCTGAAGATGTTGAAGTTTCAATAGAAGAAAAAGATTTAAGGATTGATGTTTTTAGATCTAGTGGCCCCGGCGGTCAATCTGTAAACACAACTGATTCCGCAGTTAGAATTACTCATATACCATCTGGTATAGTTGTAAGTCAACAAGATGAAAAGTCTCAACATAAGAATAGAGCAAAAGCAATGAAAATACTTCTTGCTCGTTTATATGAATCTGAACGTCAAAAACAACAAGATGAAAGATCTTCTGCAAGAAAGGATCAGGTTGGCTCTGGAGATAGATCGGAAAGAATTCGTACTTATAATTTTCCTCAAGGAAGAGTATCGGACCATCGAATTAATTTAACACTGCATAAATTAGAAAAAGTCTTACAAGGTGAGGCTTTAGATGAATTGATAGATGGTTTAATTGTAGAAGATAGAATGTTAAAACTAGCTTTAAATGGATCATAAAACTATAAATATTGAGGCTTATTTAATAACAAAAGAAGCTATTCAAGATTTAAACAATCATCATAATCAGACGCCAAACTTAGATAGCAGAATACTGCTTGGATTTGCTATGGGTTTAGATCGAGCAATATACCCTCATGAAAAAATTAATATAACAGAAAATCAAATCAATATTTTTAAAAAATGTATTCAAAACAGAATAAAAGGAAAACCGGTTTCTAGAATTTTAGGTTTTAAAAATTTTTGGAAAATGAATTTTAAAATTTCTAAAGCTACATTAGATCCAAGACCTGACTCAGAAGTTATTATAGAAACTATTATGAAGTTTTACCCTGATAAATCTAAAATTTTACGTGTTTTAGACTTAGGGTCAGGATCAGGCTGTTTAGGGTTGTCAATTTTATACGAATACAATAAATCAAAAGCATTTTTTTTAGATAGTTCCTTAGAATCATTAAAAATAGCAAAATATAATGCCTTAAAATATAAAATGGATAAAAGATCAGAATTTGTTTGCTTGAATTGGAATAATGAAATGTGGGATAAAGAATTGCATGATATAGTAAAAGGTAATTTGTTTGATATAATCATATCAAACCCTCCGTATATTCCTTCAAGTCAAATACAAGAATTACAAATAGAAGTTAAAACATATGAACCAGCTATGGCATTAGATGGGGGTGAAGATGGAATGACTTCCTATAGATGTATTTTGCCTAAGTTAGCAAATTTATTATCGTCAGAAGGGAATGCTTTCATTGAAATTGGAATTAATCAAAAAAATGATATTAATAAAATTGCAAATTCTGGTCATTTAATTTTTAAAGAATCAAATAAGGATTTATCTGATATTACTAGAGTATTAGTGTATGGATTGAAATAATTTTTTTTCTTCTTGGCTAATGTAAAAAAGTTTTATATATATGTGTATATAAATTAAGTTTAATGCTTAATATTTAATAACCTTAAATTTTATTTTAATTGAGCCTGTAGGTTGAAATTAAGGCTCCTATTTAACTATATTATTATATAAAGTTTTGTATTCTATCTAAAATAATAAACTTCAATTATAATCAGGAAAATCATGAGACAACAAAATAACGGCCGTCGCCGTCAAAGTCGTGGGCCAGTCCGTCGAAGTTACGGTACTGGGAATATCAATAAAAATAGTGTAATAGATAGCGCAGGGCCCGATTCACGTCAAAGAGGAACCGCGGTCCAATTGCATGAAAAATATTCAAGTTTAGCATCAGATGCAACTGCATCAGATGACAGAATATTAGCTGAATCTTATCGTCAATTTTCAGATCATTATTATCGTTTAAATAAAGAAATTGAGTTGATTAGTGAGGCGCGTGAAAGTCGTGTAAATGCTGAAAAAGAAGTAAATGAAAATAAAACTAATAATTTACCTGAGCCCACAGTTGATCAAAATTCTACTAATAGGCCTCCTAGACGTCAGAGAGGTTTCCAAGCAAGAGAAAAGGAATTGTCACCTAAAGATCAGAATGTAGAATTGAAAGTAGAAGAAAACAATATAAAGCAAGTTGAAAATAATAATAAAACTAATGATTTACCGGAGTCCATAGTTGATTAAGCATCTGCTAATATACCTCCTAAACGTCAAAGACCTTTCCAAGCAAGAAAAAAAGAATTGTTAACTAAAAATAATAATACAGAATTAAGAGCAGAAGAAAATGATTTAAACCAAGTTGAAACAGAGCCTCAACTAGACATTAAGTAAATTTTCATTATTTACATTTAATATAAAAATTTAATATACAGCTATTGTAACTAATTTATTAAATATCCATTTCAAATAAGTAATGTTGTATTTAATAATAATTTTTATTTGTTATAAGGTTTTTAAATTAAATTAAAATGGTCGACCAATTTTCCGATAGATCAAAGCAAGTTTTTAGTTTGGCTAATGATTTAGCTTTTAAAGAAAATAATGTGTTAACGGCACATCATATTTTATATATACTGATCCATAGTTCAGAGAAGTATATTTTTGATATTTTAAAAAATGTTTGTTCAAACCCAAATATTTTGAAAAAAAAAATACATATTCATTTATCTCAATTAATTAAAATTTTACCGATAAAACAAGATAATAAAATAGATGATAGTATAATTAAATTAGTAAATATTTCTAAATTCTTAATGAATAAGAATAAAGATAAAGTGGTTACTCTAGAAATTTTATTATTATCTTTAGCTAGTGAGGATATTAATACTAAAGATATTTTATATAGTGAAGGCATAACTTTTGAGAAACTTAATGATGAAATTCAAAGGTTTAGAAAAGGAGAGAAGGCAATGAATACGTCCGCTGAATCAAGTTTTGATGCTCTTAATAGATTTACTATTGATTTAACCATTAAGGCTTCTTCAGGACTTCTTGATCCTGTCATTGGAAGAGATGAAGAAATAAGAAGAGTTATTCAAGTTTTATCAAGAAGAACAAAAAATAATCCAGTTTTAATTGGTGAACCAGGAGTTGGTAAAACGGCAATAGCAGAAGGTTTGGCTATAAGAATTACGAATCAAGATGTTCCAGAAAAATTAAAAAACAAAAAAATTTTATCATTAGATTTAGCAGGCTTATTAGCTGGAGCTAAATATAGAGGTGATTTTGAAGAAAGACTTAAAGCTCTATTAACTGAAGTTGATAAAAAGAAAGATCAAGTCATTCTTTTTATTGATGAGCTTCATACATTAGTAGGAGCTGGCGGTGCAGATGGATCTATGGACGCCTCGAATATGTTTAAACCGGCTCTTGCAAGAGGAGAGCTTCACTGTGTTGGTGCGACAACGCTTGATGAATACAGAAAGTATATAGAAAAAGATAAAGCTTTAGCCAGAAGGTTTCAAACGGTATTTATAAATGAACCTGATATTGAAACAAGTATTGCTATGATGAGAGGTATAAAAGAAAAATATGAATTGTATCATGGAATATCTATTGCAGATAAGGCGCTGATAGCTTCAGTTAAGCTTTCTGCAAGATATATAACTGATAGGTTTTTACCTGATAAGGCTATTGATTTAATAGATGAAGCTGCAAGTCGAAAAAGAATGGAAATAGATTCTAAGCCTGAATCTTTAGATGAAATAGATAGAAGAATTATTCAGTTAAAAATAGAAAAAGAAGCCCTTACAAAGGAAAAAGATAAGTCTTCAACAGAAAGATTAAAAAAAGTAGAAGATGAATTAAAAGACATAGAAATTATCTCTTCACAACAAACTGAAAAATGGAAGTTGAATAAAGGATTAATTGAAAAGGAACAACAAAAAAAAATTGAACTAGAAAATGCAAGAAATGAATTAGAAATCTCAAAGAGGAATGGAAATTGGGATAGAGCTGGAGAGCTTTCCTATCAAATAATCCCTAACTTAGAAGCAGCAAATTATAATAATTTAAATAATATCTCTGATGGTTCATTTATTAATGCAAATGTTTCCTATGATGATGTTGCCTCAATCGTTTCTAAGTGGACAGGTATTCCTGTAGATAAAATGGTTGAATTTGAAAGAACAAAATTATTGCTAATTAATGATGAATTAAGAAAAAAAATTGTTGGACAAGATGAAGCCTTGGCCTCTGTTGCTAAAACTATAATTCGCTCAAGGGCAGGGTTAAGTGATCCAGGAAGTCCTTTGGGTTCATTTTTATTTCTTGGTCCAACAGGAGTAGGCAAAACTGAAACAGCAAAAACATTAGCCGAGTATTTATTTAATGAGACTAATTCTTTAGTAAGGTTTGATATGTCTGAGTATATGGAAAAACATTCTGTATCAAGGTTAATTGGAGCTCCACCAGGTTATGTTGGTTATGAAAAAGGAGGTACATTAACAGAGCTAATAAGAAGGCGGCCTTATAAGGTAATTTTGTTTGATGAAATAGAAAAAGCTCACCCTGATGTACTTAATATATTACTTCAAATTATGGATGATGGTCGTTTAACAGATAGTCAAGGAAGGTTAGTTAATTTCAATAATGTAATTATTGTGATGACAAGTAATCTGGGTTCAGATTTGTTTGAAAGTAATCTAAATATCAATAACAGAAGTGAAAAATCTAAGTTATTAAAAATGGAAATTATGAAGGCAGTTAAATCAGCCTTGCGTCCAGAGTTTATAAATAGATTAGATGAAATTTTATTTTTCTCTAGACTTGGAAAATCACATATTAGTCAGATTGTTGAAATACAATTAAATCAACTTAAAAAAAGATTGCATTCAATGGACATTAAGCTTGAGTGGAGCACGGATGTAGCAAATCTTATCGCTTTAAGAGGCTATAATCCTGAATATGGCGCAAGGCCGATAAAAAGAGAAATACGCAATATAGTTGAAGACAAAATAAGTGAAATGATAGTAAATAACGAGATAGATGAAGGTAGTGTTATTAAGTTGTCTACTAATGAAGAGTTAATCGCTATTGAAATCAATTAGCTATTTAATTTAAATAACTTTTAATATTATTATGAGATATTTTTTGATCTGCAAAAGTCTTTGTGAGGTTTTTTTTTGCAAGAACAATCTTATCGCTAATAATTTTATTGATATGAGTTTTAAAATTATTTAAATCATTTTTTGAAATATTCTTGCCAGATGGCAGCTTCACTTTCATTGGGTTTATTTGTTGGTTGTTTAACAATACTTCATAGTGGAGATGAGGGCCAGTAGACCTGCCTGAGCTACCAACATATCCAATTACTTTTCCTTGTGAAATCCTTTGCCCAACTTTAATATTCTTATTGAAACCAGATAAATGAGCATACGCTGTTTTATATGCTCCATTATGCCTTATTCTGATATAACGGCCATATGAACCATTCCATCCAGCTTTTTCAATAATGCCATCACCGGAAGCAAAAATAGGAGTTCCGACTGGAGCTGAAAAGTCTACTCCTCTATGCATTTTATTGTAGTCGAGAATAGGGTGCTTTCTATTTCCGTACCGACTAGATAATCTTGCTCCATTAATAGGTGTTTTCATTAGTGTTCTTCTAGATGACTTGCCTTGTTCGTCATAGTATCTAATGTATCCGTCTTTATCTTTGAACTCAAAAAACTTTTCTTTATTTCCAGAAAGGGTAATACTTAAATAACGTATTGGCATAGTATCAATAACTTTATCATCTAATACATCGATTTGTTTACTAAACAACACTTCAAATGTGTCTCCTTCACGTATATCCCTTTGAAAATCAACTGAGAACCCTAATAGTTTGACCATTTCAAACAATGTATTCTCTGGAATGCCAGCTTCAATTGCTGAATTATAAAAGCTAGATTTAATAGCGCCGGTTGTATATGTTTTTTTTAACCTTGTTGGTCGAAAAACAATTCTTGCATTATAATTATTATCATTATTTTGCCATATAAATAAGTCCTTAGTTTTATTATAACTTAACTTTAGAGCGCCTCCAATTATTTTAGAGTTGTTTGAGTAACTTACTCTCATTCCCGTTGGCAAGGCTTTAAGTATGTCTTTTGAATTAGATAACATTTGAATAGATGAAATTATTTTAATAATATTATCATTATCAAAATTTATTCTTAAGAGCATGGTATGAAGAGTTTCATTTTTCATTAACTTCGTTTGTTTAATATTACCTACAGTCTTTCCTCCTTCCTTATGAACCATATTAAAAATAGTATTAACTGATTCTTCTAACTTTTTTAAATTATGTGGTCGTTCTTTAGGAAAGGTTTTTTGACTTGAGGAAGTGCTATATGAGAATGCAATTTTAGTGTTTATAATTAAAATACCAATAAAGCTAAAAATAGATATATATAGTATAACAAGAAAAGAATATAACGCATTCATTTTAAACAGTTTTTTCATAATAAAAAAGATACTGACTTTTAACTTTATTAATGTCAAGTCAACTTTCAACTTAAAAAATAAGGTTTTTTTTAAATAAAATTTAAAGAAATAAAAAAAATATTATTTATTTAATAAAAATGTAACTTTAGTGTTTGACATGCGTGAGGATCCTGATTATAACGCCTTTCCACTTGAATGTTTTTATTGAGTGACTTTATTTATAAAGTATCTGTTTGAAATTGTTAATATAAAGAAGAGATTCACAGACGGCGGTTTTTTTGTTTTATACAATAAAATACATGGTCGTCTATTGAATCGCGCAATTTACCATAATAAAAAATAATAGATTAAGATTTAATCTATTAGTCAGTAACTTGAGTGAAAAGGTAAGACGACCTTTTCGGTGGAATTTAATTATTTAAATTCTTACCCATCAAACCTAAGAGTTTGATCCTGGCTCAGAATGAACGCTGGCGGCATGCCTAACACATGCAAGTCGAACGAGATCTTCGGATCTAGTGGCGCACGGGTGAGTAACGCGTGGGAACCTACCTTTTAGTACGGGACAACGTTTGGAAACGAACGCTAATACCGTATACGCCCTCCGGGGGAAAGGTCAGCCGCTAAAAGAGGGGCCCGCGTCTGATTAGCTTGTTGGTAAGGTAATGGCTTACCAAGGCTACGATCAGTAGCTGGTCTGAGAGGATGATCAGCCACACTGGGACTGAGACACGGCCCAGACTCCTACGGGAGGCAGCAGTGGGGAATATTGGACAATGG
>JAQBXK010000029.1 GCA_027625145.1 Pseudomonadota bacterium | reverse complement strand
ATAAATTTTAATTATTAAAAGTTAATAATTAAAAAATATAGTAAATTTTAAAAATCAGGAAAAATAATATGTTTTTTTACAAAAAAACTTTCTTCTTCTTTACTAAAAATAAAAAGTATTTTTTTACAATAATTAGTTAAATGATTAGGAGAAATTTTTAAAAATTGAACGTTTCGATACACATTTTTAATTATGGATTTTTCTAATTGAACAAAATTATTGCTTTGAAAAGATTTGCAATAAATATTTTGCCGTCCCATAAAAGAATTAACCATGCTTTTAATTTTAATGTTTACTCCAGCATCGCCTGCTCCTAATTCTCGAAGACTAAAGTCAAGATCTAGAAAAATTTTATCAAATAAAGACTGTGAAATAACAGGCCCATTAGGGTTAAAACGTGACAAAGCATGAAATAATACAACAGAAAATAAAACCAACATGTCAAATCTTCCATCAAAAGTATCAGGAACTTCTAATTTTTGATAAAAAAATTTTTTACGAGATACTTGAACAATATTATAATAAAGATTATCAATTACTTTTTTTTTATAGTTATTAGATATAAGATAAGATTTTAAAAACATTGTTCTTTATACAAAATAAGTTAACTACTATAGTAATTATATTGTTAATTTTAAATTTTCAACAATTAAATTCAACAGGAATTAATTATGACCAATTTTAAATTTTTTATTATATTTTTTATACTATTTATTTCCTCTTGTTCTGAAAAAATTCATACAAATGGTCTGTCTTTATTACAAATAAATCAAATGGATATAAAAATAGGAGAAGTTACAAAAAATCAAATTTACATTAAATATGGGCCTCCAATTTTCGAAAGTGTTTTCAATAAAAACGTTATTTATTATTTATCTCACAAATCTTCTTATCTAAACTTCAATCCAAGAGAAACTAAAGAATTAGTTGTTTTAGAAATTACTTTTAATAATAAAAATATAGTCAAAAGTATTAATAAATACTCAGAAAAAAATGCTAAAAATGTGAATGTTTCAATGGAGAATACTACGAATAAAAATAATCAGGGTGAATTTTTTAAACAAATAATAGATAATCTTAAAAGAAATAATTTAAAAAATTAAAAATGCTTGAAAGATATTTTTTTAGGTTTCTTGTTTATGTTTTTAAATGTAATTTTTTTGTCATCAGACTCATAAAAAAATCCAATTTTTGTAATTTTAATATTTTTTTTTGATGATATTTTTTTTAATAACTCTTCATTAATAGGATCACACGAAAATAAAAGTTCATAATCATCACCTCCATATAATGCACAATCTATAATATATTTAGTTATTAAATTTGAAAAAATTGGTATTGGTAATGAATTTATGTCAAGCTCTAAGGACAAATCTGAATTAAAAGCCAAATGAGATGCATCTTGAACTAACCCGTCCGAGACATCTATCATTGAATTGACAAATTTTCTAAGTAACATTCCTAATTCAACTCTTGGTTCTGGTAAAAGGTATTTTTTTTTAGCTTCTAAAAATAAATGAGATTTAGAATTAAAATTCTCTAATCCTATTTTAGATAATCCTAATTCACCAGTTACATACAAATTGTCACCGTTTTTAACATTGTCTCTAGGAATGGCACCTCCAGTTGGCAAATGTCCAAACATTGTAATTGTAATATTTATATGTTTTAATGATGAAGTTAAATCACCTCCAATTAAACTTATATTATATTTCAGTTGATCATGTTTAAGACCTTCAACAAACTTTGGAATAAACTTTTTAACTTTGCTTTTAGGGATATTTAAAGCAAGATTATAAAATAGTGGCTTTGCACCCATTGAAGCTATATCTGATAAATTTACCCTTAAAGCTTTTTGAGCAATAAGTTTTGGATCTTCAAAACCAAAAAAGTGAATTCCTTCAACTATACTATCAGTAGTAATAACTATATCTTTATTTAGTGAAGGTTTATAGACAGCCGCATCATCCTTAAGTTCTCTGGCTGCTGAGTTAGTTAAAGGTTTAAAATAATTTTTAATGTAATCAAATTCATCCATGTTTTTATAATTACTTACATTTTATATTTTTAGAAATATTTTCTAGTATTCCATTTGCAAAATTTGCATTTCCTCCAAAAGATTCAAAAATACTGATATATTCATTTATAATAGTTTTTGCACTAAAATTTTTAACAAATGATAATTCAAAAACAGCTAATCTAAAGACAGAAATTTCTGTCTTACTAAGTCTTTCAAAAGACCAATTTTGTGCAATGTTTTTAGTTATGATTAAATCAATTTCAATAATATTTTCATTTACACCAGCTATAATAGAATTAAAAAGTTGCCTATCAATATCTTTAATATTTAATTCTAATAAAATTGAGTTTAAATAATTTTCAAAATAAGAATTAATAATTAATTCTATATTTTTTAATAAAAAAGAAAACTCATAAAGCACTTGAACAGCACAAATTCTGGAAGCCGTTTTTTTTCTAACTGACGGTTGCCTGATATTTTCTTTATTTAAAATTTCTAATTTCACAATAAATTATTCAACCCATAGGTTATTTTTGATCTCTATTAAGGATAGACAGGCTAAAGCCGCGCCTGCACCTTTATTTAATTTTTTAGGATCTGATCTTAAAATAGCTTGCTCCATATTCTCAACAGTGAGTATACCATTGCCTATAGGTAATGAAGACAAAACACTAAGATTGGATAAACTTCTAGCAGATTCAGTAGCAACTATTTCAAAATGATAAGTTTCACCTCTTATAACGCAACCTAAAGCTATATAACCATCAAAAAAATTTGATTTATTTAAATTTGAAGACACAAGTTTAATTGCTGGAGGTATTTCTAAAGCACCTGGTACGAACAAAACATCATAATTAATAGATTTTTCATTCAATATTTCTGAGGCACCTTTTATCAGATTTTCACTTATTAATTTGTAATAAGGTGAACAAACTAATAAAATATTTATTTTTTTACTCATAAATTAAATTAACCTAACTTTTTCCAGCTTTTAATAGTTAAACCAAATCCATTTAAACCAAGTGCCATTTTTTTAGAGTTTGACAAAATGACCATCTCTTTTACACCTAAATCATTTAACATTTGTGCTCCCACACCATAATTTCGAAGATTATAATTATCAATTTTTGAGTGATAAATACTTTTAGCTATTTTTTTCGAAAGTGATTCTGGCGCTGTATCCCTAATAAGAATAATTATACCATTTTTATTTAAAGCAATTATTTCCATAGCTTTAGATAACTCTGAGCCACTTCTATCACTTGATTGGTCGCCTAGTACATCAGATAATAAATCTAATGCATGAACTCTAACTAAAGTTGGTTTACTAGTCTCAATTTCACCTTTAACAAGTGCCATATGCTCAGATTCATCAATAAGATTTTTAAAGATTATAATTCTCCAAGCACCACCAAACTTACTATCTAGCACAGATTCAGATACTCTTTTTACAATAGCTTCATTTTTTCTCCTATATGATATCAAATCTGAAATAGAACCGATTTTAATATTATGTTTTTTTGAAAATTTGAAAAGATCAGGTAATCTGGCCATTTCTCCATTATCTTTCATAATTTCACAAATTACACCAGAAGGGTTAATATTTGCTAGCTTAGCTATATCTATTACGGCCTCTGTATGCCCTGCTCTAATAAGGGTCCCTCCATCTTTAGCAATTAATGGAAACACATGACCTGGTGTGGTTATATCATTGCTTGTAGCATTTTCGTTAATAGCAGTTTTAATTGTTAAAGATCTATCTGATGCAGATATACCTGTTGTAACACCATCTCTTGCTTCTATAGAAACAGTAAAAGCAGTTTCAAACCTTCCTTCATTTCTTCTTTCCATCAGAGACAATCCTAATTTTTCTGCATGAATTCTTGTAAGTGATAGACAAATTAAACCACGACCATACTTTGCCATAAAATTAATGGCTTCAGGAGAAGCAAATTTACCTAAGACACATAAATCACCCTCATTTTCTCTATCTTCATCATCAACCAAAATAAAAATTTTACCTTTAGAAGCATCTTTGATAACTTCTTCAATACTAGATAAACTCATTTCAACTCCAAAATTAAAGTATTTTTAATCAATTAATTATCTAAAGATATTTTTTGCAATTTTTCTAAATATCTAGCTAAAACGTCAATTTCAATATTAACTATTGACCCCTTTTTATAAGATCTAAAACAAGTATGAGACCAAGTAAAAGGAATAATATTAACACAAAATATATTTTGTTTAGTTTTATTAACAGTTAGAGACACACCGTCAATTGTAACAGATCCTTTTTGGGCGATGAACTTTCTAAAATTACCATTCATTAAAAATCTTATTTTATAAGAACCTTTTATTTCATCTATGGACTTGACTATAGCAGTAGTATCTACGTGCCCATAAACAAAATGTCCTCCAATTTCATCTCCAACTTTTAATGATCTTTCTATATTTATTAAATATCCAACTTTCCATGATAAGAAATTTGTTTTATTTGCCGTTTCATGACTTACATCAAAAAAGAAAAAATTATTTTCAATTTTTTTAAGAGTTAAACAAATACCTGAACAAGCAACTGAAGCACCGAGAATTAGAGAATGAAATGAAGAAGCAATACTTGAACTATCATAATCAATAATAGAAATTGAAATTTCCCAATCTTTTATTTGAGTAATGCTTTCTATTTTTCCAACATGAGAAATAATTCCAGTAAACATCTTAATTCCTTATTAATTTAACTTTCTTACTTCCAAAACATCATCTTCAAATGCGCGCATTGATATTAATTTATAGTTAATTAATTCATTAATATTTTGAAAACCTAAGCTGTTAACAAAAGGCATTCCATCATTCCCAATAATTTTACTGGATCTAAATATAATCAATTGATCAATTAAATTTAATGATAGTAAAAAAGAGTTCATAACAGATCCACATTCAATTAGTAAATTATTAATACCTCTTAATGCTAAATCATTAAATATAAAGTTGAAATATTTTAAATTATTATCAAAATTAGAATTTATACCTACATATGAAACCTTCTCTAAGTTTTGGTCATCAATAGGTTTCAATTTTTCATACAAAAAATATATAATTAATTCTTGATTATAATTGCAATCAAATATTTTATGGTTTTTAGAGACTTTTAAGTATCTATCCAATAATACTTTTGTTGGACTTCTATCTTCCATGCCATTTAATCTGCATGTAAGCTCAGGATTGTCCGCAAGAACCGTAGAGCTTGTAGTTAAAATAGCATCGTTTTGAGATCTAATAAAGTGACTATATGACCGACTTAAATCATTAGTTATCCATTTTGAAACATTATTATTTAAAGCTATTTTTCCATCTAAAGAACAAGCTATTTTAAGAGTAATGTATGGCTTTTTGTTTATAACTTTAGAAAAGAAACCTTCATATAAAAAAATAGAATTAAGATTCATAAAGTTTTCAAAAACCTCAATATTATTATTTTTTAAAATTGTTATACCTTTACCTGACGTTCTTGGATCTAAATCTTCACAGCTAATAAAAACTTTAGATATGCCTGTTTTAGAAATGAGTTCTGCACAAGAAATTCCAGAAATGTTTTTATGCGCACATGGCTCCAAAGTAATAAACATAAAAGAATTTAATAATTTTTTTTTATCTTTAATTTTATTAATTGCATTTTGTTCAGCGTGTGGCCTACCAGATAATGAAGTCCTACCTCTTGAAATAATCTGGTTATCTTTAACTATAATACACCCAACCGGAGGGTTCTTTCCAGAAGCTCCTTTAGCTCTAAAAGCTTCTAAAATAGCCAGATTCATCCATTTATTGTTACTGTTTAGCATTTAATATACAAATAAAATTTAATCTTTAATTTCTTTTTCAACAAATTTACCAAAGTCACCTGCTTCTCTAAAATTTCTATAAACTGATGCATATCTTATATATGCAACATTATCAATTTGAGCCAAAGCATTCATCACTAATTCACCTATTAACTTTGATGATATTTCATTATCTCCTATTGCTTCTAATTGCCTTACAATTCCGTTAAGAGCACGCTCTATTGAATCTTCATCAGTTTGTCTTTTTCTTAGTGCCATAAGCATTGACTTAGATAACTTATCTCTATCAAAAGCTGTTTTTTTACCATTTCTCTTTAATACAACTAGATCCCTTAACTGTATCCTTTCAAAAGTAGTAAACCTAGAGCCACAACTAGTACACAACCTTCTTCTTCTAATAGATGCTCCATCATCACTAGCCCTGGAATCTTTTACTTGTGTATCTTCTTCTCCACAAAAAGGACATCTCATAATTAACCCCTTAAAATTAGTAAATTGGGTGTTGTAGACATAGATTTAAAACTTTTTGTTTTACAACAGATTCAGTCTCATTATTCGAAACATTATTATCAAATCCATCTAAAACATCGGCAATTAAATTACCCACAGCTTTAAACTCCTCAACGCAAAAACCTCTAGTAGTAGCTGCAGAAGACCCAAACCTAACACCTGAAGTAATAGACGGAGGCAAAGGATCAAATGGAACTCCATTTTTATTACATGTCAAACCAGACCTTTCAAGAGCTGCTTCAGCAGTAACGCCTGTAATATTCTTGTCTATAAGGCTTAATAAAACAATATGATTATCAGTTCCACCAGAAACTATATTATAACCTCTCTCTATTAAAGTATTTGCAAGGCATTTTGCATTTAAAACAATATTTTTAGCATATACCTTAAATTCAGAAGTTAACGCTTCTCCAAAGCCAGCAGCTTTACCGGCTATAACATGCATCAAGGGGCCACCTTGTAACCCAGGGAAAATAGCAGAATTTATTTTTTTAGAAAGATTTTCGTTATTTGTTAATATCATCCCTCCTCTTCCAGACCTTAATGTTTTGTGTGTAGTTGTTGTTACTATATCCGCATAATCCATAGGGTTAGGATGGGCACCGCCAGCTACTAAACCAGAAAAATGAGCCATATCAACTAAAAGATAAGCACCTACCTTATCAGCAATTTCTCTAAATTTTTTAAAATCAATAATTCTTGGATAAGCAGATCCTCCAGCAATTATTAATTTTGGTTTATGAGTTAAAGATAAATTTAAAATTTCTTCGAAATCTATTAAGTTATCTTGTTTTCTTACTCCATATTGGATCGCATTAAACCACTTGCCTGACAAGTTTGGTTTAGCTCCATGAGTTAAATGACCTCCAGACGCTAAACTCATACCTAAAATAGTATCACCTGGACTTAAAATACTTAAAAAAACTGCTTGATTAGCTTGTGATCCAGAATGTGGCTGGACATTTACATAATCCGCACCAAACAACAATTTAGCTCTATCTATTGCTAACTGCTCAACTTCGTCAACATGCTCACAACCTCCATAATATCTTTTTCCAGGATACCCTTCAGCATATTTATTAGTAAGAACTGATCCTTGAGCTTGCAAAACAGCTTTAGAAACTATGTTTTCAGAAGCTATCAATTCAATTTGATTTTGTTGTCTAAATAATTCTGCATCAATCATTTTTGATAATTGAGGATCATACTCATCTATATTAGATGAAAAAAAACCTTTTTTATAAAATATATTTTTTTCTTCTGGCATATTTAAAAACTCACTTTGATTATAATTTATTAACTCTTAATCGATGTCTACCTTCTTCAAAATCAGTGTTTAAGAATTGAAAAACAATATCTTTAATAATAAGATTATTTAAAATTCTTCCACCTAAAGCAAGCACGTTAGCGTCATTATGCTTTCTGCTTTTAGAGGCCATTTCTACACTTGTACATAAAGCAGCTCTAATATGTGAGTGTCTGTTTGCGGCAATAGAAACACCTATACCTGTACCACAAAATAAAATACCATAAGAGTTAATATTATTTTTAATACTTTTAGCCATCAAGTTTGCGTAATCAGGATAATCAACAGATTCCAAAGAGAAACAACCAAGATCTTCAACATCATAATTATCTTCTTTTAAAAAATTCATAACTGATGTTTTAAGTTCAAAGCCACCATGATCAGATGAAAGGAATATTTTTTTATTCATAAATTAAAACCATCAATTTTAAACTTAATAATATGCTCTTAATTACATTAAAATAAATTCTAATTCAATTTGTAAATTAAGTAATATAAAAGCTAATTAAATGTTAAACCTATCAATCAAGATATTTATAAAGCCGTTTTCAACCATTGAAACAACCAAGTAAGTTAAAGGTAATGTTATTAAAGTAGATAAAAAAACTTTTACTTTTAAATTTGTTTTTATAGGTGCAGAACTAGCATTACCTTCATCAGGATGATCTGGAATGTTAATTCCAAATGGCAAGGAAATAAAAAACACAACCATCCAAAGCATTAAATATACTAAAACAATAGAAACAAGTGTCATTATTATCCTCTTAAATTCTATTAATGTGAGCACTAAAGTTAGGTCTTTTTAAGAAAGTTGATTTAAACTCTTTTCTCATTAACCTTGAAATTTTATTAATTAATTCTTCATCATTCAAATTTGATTGATGACTATTATTCTCTATATAATCCTCAATGATCAGAGAACAATTTATTAGAAATTCGTCCATAAGTAAATTATTAGAGACACCAACTTGATCAATCTTAGGAGGGCATGCTAAAAAACAATCTTTGGTTAACACTATAGAAATAGATACATAACCATTCCATAAGGCATGCCTTCTTGATGTAAATCTCTCATCATCGATTGATACAATCTCTCCAGCATCAAAAACATTGCTAGTAAATAAATTTCTAGCTATCACTTTTGGTTTGTTTCCATTTAATTTTATAATATCACCATTTTTGGGTTTAATAACATTAGGAACCTGACATTCTAAGGCTAAAGTCGCATGTGCATCAATATGCTCTCTAGTTCCATGAACAGGAATCGATATTTTAGGGTTAATAAAAGAATACATTTCTATTAATTCATCACGGGATGGGTGACCTGATACATGAATATCTTTGTTTTCATCAGTGATGACATTAATATTTTTATCAAAAAAACGATTTTGTACCTTTGATATAGCATTTTGATTTCCAGGTATTTGTCTACTAGAAAAAATAACTGTATCTCCATCTATTAAAGAAATATATTTATCATTACCTTTAGAAATTCTAGAAAGAGCAGACGTTGGCTCACCTTGAGAACCTGTACAAATTATTAGCATATTTAGACGAGGAATTAACCCTATGTCTTTGAGGCTAACAAACTCTGGTAAATTATCTAAATAACCTACTTCTTGAGCTGCATCAATTGCTCTTAAAAGAGCCCTGCCAACAACCAAAACAGATCTTTGTGTTTTTGATGCAATATCTAATATTGACTTAATTCTACTAATATTTGATGAGAAACACGTTACTACCACTAACTTCTTAGCATTTTCAATGGTTTCAAAAAGTCCATTATAAGCAAATTTTTCTGATGGAGTTCTACCTAAAACCTGTGCATTAGTAGAATCACAAATCATTGCCAAAACATTTTTTTTACCTACTGATAAAAAATTTTGATTATCATAATTTTCTTCTAAGTTATAAGATTTTTCAAGTTTCCAGTCACCAGAATGAAAAATATTACCTTCTTTTGTTGAAATTAAAAATGAAACTGGGTCTGGAATGGAATGAGATGTTTGAATAGCTTTAACAGAAAAATCACCAATATTAATTTCATCATTAACAAGTATGTTATTCAAGATAACCTTATTATTTTTATTACTTTCATTTAATTTGCGTTTAAGTAAAGCAATCGTAAAAGGTGTGCCCCATACAGGGCAATTAATTTCGTTAGCAAAATATGGGATTGCTCCTATGTGATCTTCATGTCCATGAGTTAGGAATATTCCCAAAAGCTTGTCTTCTAAGGATCTAATAAAATTAAAATCAGGAAGCAAAATATCTATACCTAAATCAGTTTCATCAGGGAAAGAAATGCCTAAATCAACAAGTATCCATTTATCATTATAATGATATAAATTAGCATTCATGCCAATTTGCTCAGAGCCTCCAACAGGTAAAAAAAGCAAGTCAGATTTTATCCAATTCATATTAACTCTCAACAATCATAGTATTTTTTTATTATTTAAGAATATGTTTACCAAACCAATTAAAGTTAAGTTATTTTCAATAATATCAATGCATTGCAAAGATTCCTTAAATAAAGAACTCAAGCCTCCAGTTGCAACAACTTTAAAATTACAATATTCATCAATCAATTTAATTTTATTAACCAGTCCTTCAATCATAGATACATAACCCCAAAAAATACCTGACTCCATGGCATTAATAGTATTTTTTCCAATTAAAGAGCTGTTCCCATACAAAGTCTTTATGGAAATTCTTGGTAACCTAGCAGTGGCTAAATAAAGAGCCTCAAGTGATAAGTTAATACCTGGAGCGATTATTCCTCCATTGTAACTACCATTTTCTCCTACAACGTCAAAAGTTGTAGCTGTCCCAAAATCTATAACTATTGCTGGAGCAATATTCAGACATTTAACAGCATAAGAATTTACTAATCTATCCGCACCAGCTTCAATTGGATTATCAATATTCACTTCGATTTCTAGGGTTACATCTTTTTCACCAACTATAAGAGGTTTGGAATTAATGTATTTTTTAACGAAAGATTTTATATTAAACAATGTTTCAGGAACAACAGATGCAATTGAAACTCCTGAAATATCATCCATTTTAAAATGAGATAAACTTAACATTTGAAAAAGCCAAGAGTAGTAGCTGTCGTCTGTTCTTTTAGGGCTATTACTAATTCTCCAACAACCTTCTTGCTTAATAGATTTTTTATAAGAATATAAAGCAAAAACTGTATTTGTATTTCCGCAATCAATAACTAAAATCATATAGAGTTTCTTTCAGGAAAATAAAAATTATCAATTGAAAAAAATTCAAGAACCTCTTCATTTTGTTTAATTTTTAAACCGCCATTATCACCTAAACCTAAAAATATTCCGTTAATATAATCAGATTGAGATGAAAGTTTTACACATATCATACTATTAATATTTTTAATAAACGGATTAACTTTATTAATAAAAGCTTTTAAACCAAAATTTTCCCAAACAATATAATTTTTAAACACCTTATCCAATATTTTTAATCCAATATCTTCTATTGAAACTGTAAAATTTGTATAATCAATAAGTTTAGCAGTATCCCATTTTTTTTCTTTAGTTGGATTTTTTAAAATATTAGCTCCAATTCCAGCAACAATAAAATTATCAGATGATTCTAATAAAATTCCAGATATTTTCTTTTTATCAACTAATATATCATTTGGCCATTTCATTTCTATAATATTTTTATCAACGCCTAATTCACAAAAAACTTCTAAAGCTGAGAAACCAACTATTATAGATAACTGATTCCAATAAGATTTCTTTTTATTCGGCCGAATAATTGTTGATAAAAATAAGTTACCTTTAATTGAAATCCATTGGTTACTATTTCTTCCTCTACCTTTAGTTTGATTATAAGAAAGATATGAGTTACCCTCATTAGCACCATTTAATGCTGCATTAAAAGCTATTTCATTTGTACTAGCACAAGAATTCATAACATTTAAATTAATATTAACCATTTATTTTCTCACTAATTACTTATTTATAAGAAAGAATTAAAGATAATAATTTAAAATTATTTATAACTATCCACCAAAATCATCTAACATAATATCTTCTCTATCAACACCTAAATCAATTAGCATATTAATGACAGATTGGTTCATAATTGGTGGCCCACACATATAGTATTCACAATCCTCAGGAGCTGGATGATTTTTTAAATATTGTTCAAATAAAACATTATGAATAAATCCTTTTTGACCTTCCCATTTGTCCTCAGGAACCGAATCAGAAAGTGCAACATGCCATTCAAAATTATCATTTTCTTCTTGTAGCTTATTAAAATCTTCAACATAAAACATTTCTTTTTTAGATCGTGCTCCATACCAAAAAGTAATTTTTCTGTCAGTTTTTATTCTATTTAATTGATCAAATAAATGACTTCTCATCGGAGCCATTCCCGCTCCTCCTCCAACAAAAACCATTTCTTTACTAGTTTCTCTTGCATAAAATTCTCCAAAAGGACCAGAAATAACAACCTCGTCATCCTTTTTAAGGTTAAATAAATAAGAGGACATTTTACCTGCAGGAATTCCTTTAGAACCTGGCGGAGGAGAAGCAATCCTAACATTCAACATTACAATACCTTTTTCAGCAGGACAATTAGCCATTGAATAAGCTCTTTCAATCGGCTCAGTTACTTCTGCATTTACATCCCATATTTTGAATCTATCCCAATCTTCATGATATTCTTTTGCAACATCAAATTCTTTGTAGGAAAGAGAATATTTAGGAGCTTCAATTTGTATATAGCCACCTGCTCTAAAGTCCACATCCTCACCTTCAGGAAGTTCTAATATCAGTTCTTTTATAAATGTAGCAACATTATCGTTACTTTTAACTTTACATCGCCATTTTTTAACACCAAAAACTTCTTCTGGCACCTCAATATTCATATCTTGTTTTACCGCAACTTGACATGATAATCTATCACCACATAAAGCTTCTCTCTTATTAATATGTCCTTCTTCAGTTGGAAGAATAGACCCTCCTCCTGAATGAATTTTAACTCTACATTGAGCACATGTCCCACCTCCACCACATGCGGATGGAACAAATAATTTTTCAGCAGCCAAGGTTTGCAAGAGTTTACCGCCAGCTGGAACAGTTATCGTTTTTTCTCCATTTATAGTAATGTTTACATCACCTGAGGAAACTAATTTGCTCCTTGCTAAAATAATCACAGTCACTAAAGATAACACAATCATTGTGAATAAAGTTACACCTAATACAAAAATGTCCATAATAAATCCTTATAATTTAACACCAGAAAAACACATAAAAGCCATTGCCATTAAGCCAGCAGTGATAAAGGTTATACCCAAGCCTTGCAGACCATCCGGTATATCACTATATTTTAATTTCTCTCTAACCCCGGCCATTGTAGCGATAGCTAAAGCCCAACCAAAACCTGAAGCAATTCCATATGTAGTAGCTTCAGAAAAGTTATAATCTCTTTCTACCATAAATAAAGATCCACCTAAAATAGCACAATTAACTGTTATAAGCGGCAGGAAAATACCAAGTGCATTGTACAAAGGTGGAAAATATTTATCTAGTATCATTTCTAGGATTTGGACTAATGCAGCTATAACTCCAATATAAGATATCAAGCCAAGGAATGTTAAGTCAACATCTGGAAAGCCAGCCCATTCTAAAGCACCTGGTTTTAATAAATAAGTAAGTATTAAATTATTTGCAGGAACAGTAATAGCTTGAACAATCATTACAGAAATACCTAATCCAATAGCTGTAGAAATTTTCTTTGATACGGCTATAAAAGTACACATGCCTAAGAAAAAAGATAAAGCTAAATTTTCTACAAAAATAGCTTTTACAGCTAATGAAATAAGACCTTCCATTAATGAACCTCTAGAGTTTGAATTTTGTATTCTCGGACTTCAACTTGAGACTTTTTCCAAGTTCTTATTCCCCAAATTAATAGACCTATTATAAAAAAAGCTGAAGGAGGAAGTAACAACAATCCATTAGGTACGTACCAACCACCATTATTAACTGGATTAAGTATCATTATTCCAAAAAGCGACCCGGCTCCAAATAACTCACGAAAAAAACCAACACACATTAAAAGTAGACCATAACCTAAGCCATTGCCTACACCATCCACAAAAGAATCAATTGGTGTATTTTTCATAGCAAATGCTTCTGCTCTACCCATCACTATGCAGTTAGTAATAATTAAACCTACAAAAACAGAAAGTGTTTTTGATATTTCATAAGCGTAAGCTTTAATAATTTGATCTACAAGAATAACTAGCGAAGCAATAATGACCATTTGCACAATAATTCTTATAGAGCTAGGAATATAGTTCCTAAGCATAGAAATAAAAAACGAAGAAAAAGCTGTTACAGCAATAACTGCAAGAGACATTACAAAAGCTACATTGAGCGATGATGTAACAGCCAAGGCTGAGCAAATGCCTAACACTTGAAGTGTAATAGGATTATTATCTACTAAAGGATCGATAAGGAGTTGTTTTCTAGTTTGGGACATTACACCTCTCCATTTTTTAAGTTCTCAAGAAATTTTTTAAACCCAGCTTTACCCATCCAAAACTTCACTAAATTGTCAACTCCATTTGAAGTAAGAGTTGCTCCAGCAATTGCATCTATATGATACTCTTTTTTTAGGCCACTAGTTTTTGCTACTTGTATCATTAATTCACCATTCTGGTTATTTAATTTCTTACCTTTCCATTGAGCCTTCCATTTTGGGTTATCCACTTCTGCACCTAAACCAGGTGTTTCTGCATGCTGATAAAATTGAAGACCAAATATATCATTACAATTTTCTTCTAATGCTATAAAGCCATATAAAGTTGACCAAAGGCCGTAACCATAAATAGGTAAAATTATCTTATCTAATGATCCATCTTTATTTTTTAATAAATAAATAGTAGTAAAATTTGATCTCCTACCAATTGAAGCGGGGTCATCCTTAAGTAAAACACTTAAAGTGGGATCAGAAGCAGCTTTTTTATCATCAAATACTTTAGGATCAAATTTGTTTGAATAAACACCTTTTTCCATGTCTACAACCATAGGTTGAAAAGAGGCAAAAGACTTTTCAATGTCTATTCCTTTGTAATAAATACCCGCAACTTGGAGGACGTTCTTTTGTTTATCACGTATTTTATTTATATCCTGTACAGATTTCAAATTAACAGCCGCAAAAGAAACTATCATTGAACATAATAAACATAGAGCAACTGCAACTAATAAAGTTTTTGGAATGCTATCGACAGGCATATTCTTAATTTTAATAAAAATATTTTCCTTTTTTAACTCAGACACTGGATTTTGCCCTTCTTTTTATATTAGCCATAACAACAAAATGATCTATTAAGGGAGCAAATATATTGCCAAAAAGTATTGCTAACATCATACCCTCAGGAAAAGCTGGATTTAACACTCTTATCATAACAACCATAAAGCCTATTAATGCTCCGTATATATAACGACCTAAATTAGTATGACTAGCTGAAACTGGCTCAGTTACCATAAAAACCAACCCAAAAGCATAACTGCCTACTACTAAGTGCCAATACCAAGGCATACTGAACATTGGGTTTGTGTCAGATCCAATAAAGTTTAATAAAGATGAGAATCCAATCATTCCAATTAAACATCCTACTATCATTCTATAATTTGCTATTTTAGTAATTAATAAAAAGCATAGACCAATCAAGCATGCCAATGTTGAAGTTTCACCGAGAGAACCTTGAATTGTTCCCAAAAAAGCATCTGACCAAGTTATTCCATAATTTTTAAGTGTTTCAAAACCCTCTGAAGCAGAAATGCCTAAAGATGTGGCTCCTGAAAACCCGTCAACTGGAGTCCAAATAGCATCACCAGACATGTTTGCAGGATAAGCAAAGTATAAAAATGCCCTTCCTGTTAACGCTGGGTTTAAGAAGTTTTTACCAGTACCTCCAAAAACTTCTTTTCCTATAACAACACCAAAAGAAATACCCAATGCCACTTGCCACAATGGAGCTGAAGCAGGCAAAGTTAAAGCAAACAACATAGAAGAAACTAAAAAACCTTCATTTACCTCATGACCTCTAACTGTGGCAAACAAAACTTCCCATAACCCACCTGCAAGTAAAGTAACTAGGTAAATTGGCATAAAATATAAAAACCCATGAGCTATATTAGCAAAAAAATTATTTGGATTAATTCCAATACCTATAGCTTGCAAAATAAAAATTCTCCAACCTTCTAGATCGGAAGAAGCTATATTAGATAGCCCCATGTTAGTTTGTAAGCCAGTATTATATAATGCCCAAAACACACATGGAATAGTTGAAATAACAACATATGTCATTATTCTTTTCATATCGACGAAGCTACGAGCATGAGGAGCAACTTTAGTAACCGCGCTACTAGTGTAAAAAATAGATTCTACCATTTCATAAACTGGATAATACTTTTCGTACTTTCCACCTTTTTCAAAATGTGGCTCTATTGAATTAAAAAAATTACGAAATGCCATTTACTAACCTTCCTTCTCAATTTTTTCAAGACTATCTCTCAAAGCAGAACCATATTCGTATTTAGCTGGGCAAGCAAAAGTACATAATGCAAGATCTTCTTCATCTAACTCTAATGCGCCAAGAGATTGAGCTACATCTGTATCCATAACGATTAATGATCTTAGCAATTGAGTTGGCAAAAAATCTTGAGGCATTAATGTTTCAAAAACACCCGTTGGAACCATAGCTCTTCTTCCACCGTTTAAATTAGAAGTTAAATTAAAAAGTTTAAAAAGTTTAAATGCTGAAGCCAAAACAGGCATTACAGAGAATTTATTAGACTGAGGCTTAATCCAACCAAAAGGTATTTTTTCTTTATCTTCTTTAATAAGAGTAACTTGACGAGAATACCTTCCTAAAAACGATAATGCTCCTTCAGCATGATGACCTGATAAAACTGAGCCTGAAATAACCCTGCAAGTATTTGAATTAATAATTTCTTCCTTCAAGACATCTGACAAACATGCTCCAGTAACAGTTTTAATCAACCTTGGCTTTCTTGCTAGAGGCCCTCCAATTGATATAATTCTATTGATATCTATATAACCAGTTAAGAATAATTTACCAATAAGTATTACATCTTGATAATTTATAGACCAAACTGTTTTAGATGAAGAAGGTGCGTCCAAAAAATGCATATGAGTACCCGGTAAACCCGCAGGATGAGGCCCAGAAAAGCCATAAGAATTAAAGTTTTTTACTTCAATTTTACTTTCAGTTTTTTTACAAATAAAAACATTTCCTTCAGTTAAAGTAGATATTCTTTTAGTACCTTCTTTAAATGCATCAATATCTTGGTTAATTATCAAATCTGCATCAGGACATAATGGCTCTGTATCCATAGCAGTAATGAAGATAGATGAAGGAATGGATTCTGCTGAGGGAACTTTAGAATAAGGCCTAGTTAAAAACGAAGTCCACAAACCACTTTCAAGTAAACATTTTTTAATATAATCAGATTTAGAGTTGTCTTTATGATCCTTTTTAAAAAAGAGTATCCCCTTGTCACTTAAACTTTCAATTTCTATCACAACACTAAGAAGAACACGTCTATGCCCTCTATTTATAGCTTTCACAAAACCTTTGCAAGGTGAAACATAATGTATCTCAGGAAAATCTTTGTGACAAAATAATGGAGTTCCCCTTTTAACTTTGTCACCTTCGTTAACTAACATCTTTGGCTTTAAACCATTAAAATCAGGCCCCATAACAGCTAAGGTTTTAGGAACTTTTCCGTCATATATTTTTTGTTCAGGAATACCTGAAATAGGTATATCTAATCCACGCTTTAAAATAAAATTTGTCATATACAAGAAAATAAAACCTTAGAATAATTTTTATAAATCAACCAACAATCAGTTAACGTTTAATAAGAAAATTTTTAAAATTAATATATCAAAACGTATATAATAAATTGAAAAAAAAACAAGTGTATATATAGATAAATTAACATTTATTTTTCTAAATGAATTCTTTTTAATTAAATCAAAAAATAAATAGTATTTTTTTAATTAGAATGTTAAATTGTTAAGTTGTTTTAATATAACTATTTCTTTAAATACTTATTAAAATACCTAATCTTACTTTATAATAATTACCTTTTAAAAATTTACTGTTATGAAATATTTCAAATTTTTTACTTATATCTCATTAATTTTTCTATTTACGTCTTGCATAAAACAACAGCAAGATCTTATCACGATTAATGGTAATACGATGGGGACTTACTTCATAGTAAATATAGTAAATCCTCCCCTTAACATTACTAAAGATAGATTAAAGAAAGAAATTGAAGACGTTTTAATAAATGTTAATCAAAAAATGTCTAATTGGGACAAACAATCTGAAATAAGTCTTCTCAATAGCCGTAAAAGCCTTGCTCCCATAAAAATATCGGATGACCTAACATCATTAATAAATGCAGCAAACAAAATTCACAGAGAAAGCAAAGGTTTTTTAGATATCACATTAGATCCGTTAATTGATCTTTGGGGATTTGGATACAATAATAAAATTAAAAAAATCCCTTCTGATAGGAACATTCAAAAGACATTAAAATTTGTAAATCAAGAAAAGTTATTGAAATTAGATGTTAAAAATAAACTTATTACAAAATTAAATGTAGAAGTTTCGATGAACTTATCTTCAATTGCTAAAGGTTATGGCATTGATATGATTGGAAAAAAACTAGAAGCTATTGGTATTAAAAATTTTTTAATTGATATAGGGGGCGACATTTTAACTAAAGGTCTAAATAGTAAAAATGATGAATGGATAATTGGAATTGAAAACCCTGATTTAAAGGAAAAGCTAATAAAAGAAATTGTAAACATTAGCAATAAAAGTATAGCAACTTCAGGAGACTATAAAAATTATTATATAGAAAAAGGTATTCAGTACTCACATATACTTAATCCCAAATCTGGGAAACCAATAAAACATTCCACCAAATCAGTTACTATAATTCATAACACCGCTATGGAAGCAGATGGATGGGCAACTGCATTTTTAGCAATGGGCTCACAAAAAGGACTAAAGTTAGCTGAAGAAAAAAATATAGCAGCACTCTTTATTGATAAAATCAATAATAAATTGATTAAAATAAAAACTACTAAATTTAAAAATTTAAAAAAAGTAAAAATTGAATAAATATTAATTTTATATTAAAAAAAATAATGGAAACATTTTTAATTACATTTGTCTGTCTTATCATTATAGTTTTAATAATGTCATTAGGCGTTATTTTAATGGGGAAAAATATTAAAGGTAGCTGTGGCGGACTAAATGCAATATCTGGATCAGATAAATGCTTGGTTTGCAACAAAGACATTGATCCTCATAATCCTTTGGTCCCTGGTTCGAGTCCAGGTGGGCCCACCAATAAATACAAAGCTTACAGTTCATATAAGATTTTTTTATTTCTACCTAAAAAAATAAGACAACAAATAGGCAACAATATGAAAAACCATTTTGACAATTAATTTGGTAAATTACATTTATGTGCACATTAAGGTTTATTGATTTATTTGCTGGAATTGGAGGCATGAGGATTCCATTTGAAAAACATGGGGTGAAGTGCGTATTTTCATCAGAAATTGATAAGTATGCTCGAATAACATATGAGTCTTTTTTTAATGAAGCACCAAGTGGTGATATAAATCTAATTAATCCAAAAGACATACCAAAGTTTGATATTTTGCTTGCAGGCTTTCCATGTCAATCTTTTAATCATGCTGGCTTAAAGAAAGGTTTACAAGATAAAAGAGGCGCAATGTTTTTTAGGATTAAAGATATTCTTTCGTACCATAAACCAAAAGCTTTCCTTCTTGAAAATGTTAGAGGTTTATCAATTCATGATAATAAAAAAACATTAAATAAAATATACGAAGAACTAGAAGCTCTAAATTATCATGTGGTATCAAAAATATTGGCAGCTAAAGATTTTAATTTACCCCAGCGACGTCAAAGAATTTATATAGTTGGCTTTAAATCAAAAAAAGCTAAAGATAATTTTAAGTTACCAGAGCCAGTAAAGCTCACAAGAAAATTGAAAAGTATTCTTGAAAAAAATCCAGACCCAAAATATACCATTTCGGATCGACTATGGACTGGACATAAAGAAAGAAAAGAGAGAAATAAAAGGCGAGGGGTTGGATTTGGCTATGCACTGTTTGACCAAACGTCTGATTATGTAAATACAATCTCTGCTAGATATAATAAAGATGGTTCAGAATAAAGCAAGAAAACAAAAATCCAAGAAAGATAACACCACTTGAAGCCGCAAGACTTCAAGGCTTTCCTGATGAAATTATTAAGACATCAAGAAAATCAAATATTTCTGATGCGCAGTTATATAAGCAATTTGGAAATGCTGTGCCTGTTAATGTTATTAGGCATATATCTAAAAAGATGTTGAAAGTAATCTAATAATGAATACAAAATCAAAATTTATTGAATTACCGCCTTTACCAAGCGCATCTATAAGTGGTTTAAGAGAAATTGGTTATACAGTTAATACGGCAATAGCTGACATTCTTGATAATTCAATTACAGCTAAAGCAAAAAATATATGGATTAAATTTGTGTGGAAAGAAAATGACTCTTACATATCTATATTAGATGATGGCGTAGGAATGAATTATGAAGTTCTTGAGGCTGCAATGCGTCCAGGCTCAAAAAATCCGAATGATGTTAGAGATCCAAGTGATTTGGGTAGGTTTTCTTTGGGACTTAAAACTGCTTCATGGTCACAAGCTAATAAATTATATGTTTGGTCTAAAGATAAAAATTCAAATATTAATTCCTTAGGTTGGGATATAGATGAAGTTGAAAAGCAAGATAAGTGGATTGTTCAGAAAGATTTAGAAAATTCAAAAGAGCTAGCTAGTCTGGAGTCTTTAGAATCGGGAACTCTTATTGAGTGGCATATTTTAAAGCTTGTCTATGATCATATTACGGTTGGTCAGGATCATATAAGCAAGGCTGAATTTTTTGAGACTATTAATGATTTAGAAAAATACTTGGGAATGATTTTTCATAGATTTATTGAGGGCAAAGCAAAATATAACCAATTTGAAGGAAAATTAAAAATTGAAATTAATGGAAATGTTATTGAGCCTTGGGATCCATTTTTTGCCAGTGATAAAGTTGTAACATCAGTTACGCCTGAAGAGAAGATTGAATTTAAAGATAGTAAAATTTTAGTCAGAGGACATGTATTACCGCATAGAGATAATTTAGATGATGATGAATTTAATGATGCTGCAGGTAGAGAAGGTTGGTTAAAACAGCAAGGATTTTTTGTCTATCGATCTGACAGAATTATTGTTCCTGGTGATTGGCTTGGCTTAGGTAGAGGCGGAAAAAAATGGCAAGACGAGGAACAATATCGTCTTGCAAGATTAAGTATTGATATTCCTAATGCACTTGATAAAGACTGGTCTTTAGATTTAAAAAAAGAAGTAACGATACCTCCAAAACTACTTAAAGAGAAATTAACAAGAATGGCAGAAGAAGTTAGAGCACAAGCAAGAAACTCTTTTGTACAAAGAGGTAAATATGGGCCGAGACCTAAAAGAGAATATTATGACAATGTTAGGTTGTGGAAAAGATCAGAAGTTGGGGGAAAAATATCTTACAAACTTAATTTAAAACATCCGCTAATTGAAAATTTTATAGAGAAAATTGGACCTATGAACGATGACTTTAAGTTAGTTATTCGATTAGTTGAGCAATGTATTCCAATTGACCAAATTTGGATTGATAAAAATGATGAAAATAATTTAGAGTTCATATTTGAGGAACTAAAAGATGATCTCATACCCATGATTAAAAGATTATATGAAGTTTTCATAAAATCAAAAAATAATGAAGAAGCAATTAATTTAATAAAGGAAATCGAGCCTTTCAATCGTAATCCAGACCTTGTAGAGAGAGTATTGAATGATTAAAGATCTTAATAAAGACGAAGAAAAATTCTTTAAGGTAGTACAAGCTCTTCTTACCTCACAAAAAAAAGAGGGCATCAGTATATCTAAAGATTTTATTGCAGAACAAATGGATTTATTTATTCCAGTTTTTTCGGATAAAGAGATAAATCATGAGCTTGTAAAAAAAGAGCTTGAGTCTTTTTTTTCTCATACTGTCGATGAAGAGGTTACCGGACTTATTGATGGTGATGATCATGAGCCATGGCTAGAAAGTAAAAGAGGTGAGATTGAATGGAATTTCTGGGACAGATTTATTAGATTCAAATCTAGCCAAAATGGTTTTAATCAATCTGCAATTGATGTTATTGATGATATTACTGATAAAGTTTTAGGAGGCATTGAGGATCCAAATAGAAAAGGGCCCTGGGATCGAAGAGGCTTAGTTATTGGGAATGTTCAATCTGGTAAAACTAGCACTTATACCGGCCTAATAAATAAAGCAGCAGATGCGGGATATAAATTTTTTATTATCTTGGCAGGTCTTAACAATAATCTCAGAGCACAAACACAATTAGATATTGATGAAGGTTTTCTTGGCCACAATTCTCTAACAAAAGAACCATGTGGTGTTTATGATTTTGGTACAAATATTAAAATTAATCCTGATTGTTATACAAACAGAAGTGAAAATGGAGATTTTAAAACTGCTTCTTTTAGGGGCCAAGTTATTAATTTAACTAATGGTGGCATTAAAGTGCTTGTCATTAAAAAAAATAAGATACCTTTGGAAAACTTAACAAATTGGTTTGAAAGTTTTGCTCCTAAGGAAGAGTTTGTTAAAGATATTAAAAGAAAATTTTATTTAGATGAGTCATTATTGATAATTGATGATGAATCCGATCAAGCTAGTGTTGATACGAAAAAACAAGAATTTGATTTAGATGGTGAATCAAGAGAAGATCATGACCCCTCAACAATAAACTACTATATTAGAAAAATTTTAAACATGTTTGAAAAGTCAGCTTATGTTGGTTTTACAGCAACACCTTTTGCTAATATTCTTATTAATGAGGGTTCAAGAACAAATGAATTAGGCCCTGATTTATTTCCTAAAAGTTTTATCTATAACATACCTACCCAGAGTAATTATTATGGAGCTGAAAAAGTATTTGGTTTAAGAAAAGATGATATTGCTAATATTGAATACCAAAGTGAATTACCTATCATTAATGAGGTGGACGATTATATTGATCCTGGTTTTGATGAAGATATTGATGATGAATTATTGGGTTGGATGCCACCAAAAGTTAACAAAGATCATGTGCCTTTATATCAAGGAAAACCTGAACTGCCTCCTTCTTTAAAAAAAGCTATTAAAGAATTTGTTTTGGCTACTGCCATTCGGAGAATTAGGGAAGGAAAATCGATTTTTAATTCAATGTTAATTCATGTGACAAGATTTGCAGATCTCCAGCATCGTGTAATGGATCAAGTCAGAGAATATTTAAAAGAGATAGATAATGAAATTCGTCATGGCTCGATTGGAGAAGGTATTTATTTAGAAATAGAGAATATATGGAAAAACAGTTTTATAAATACAATTGATTATTTTGATGATTTAAATTTAGGAAAACCTTCTTGAACTGAAATTCAAAGTGAATTGAAATCAACAGCACGATCTCTTGAACTAAGAGAAATTAATGGAAAAGCAAAAGAGGCACTTGAGTATAAAAACAATGAGGCACAAGGATGGAATGTGATTGCTGTTGGTGGTGAAAAATTATCTAGGGGTTTAGTACTTCATGGTTTAACTATAAGCTATTTCCTAAGAACATCAAGTATGTATGACACATTGATGCAGATGGGAAGATGGTTTGGTTATAAAGAAAAATATATAGATGTTTGTCGACTGTATTTATCTGAAGATTTAAATAGAAATTTTAAGGCAATTACAAACGCTACTAATGAATTGAGAAAAGATTTTGATTATATGGTTGAGATCGGCTCAAAACCTTCTGAGTTTGGAATAAAAATTAGGTCGCATCCAGGCTTGACAGTTACTTCAAAATCAAAAATGCGAGCTTCTGATACTGAGCGAATTTCTTATTCTAATAAGATAACGCAAACCATTCTTTTTGACATAGATAACGATATTCTTGATTCAAATTTGTCCGCTGTTAAAGCGCTAATTGAAGAAAAAGGGTTTAAGAATTATATTGAAAAAAAACATAGATCTAGAAGTTTGATGTGGACTGGATTCAAGGGTGAGGATATTTTAAAGTTTTTTGAAAGATATATTACGCGTGAAGATGCAGAAAAAGCAACTCCTAAAGCAATATCCTCATACATTCGTCTCAAGAATAATAAGAATGAATTATTAGATTGGAATATTGTAATTGCTTCTGTTGGCATTGATCCAAATGGTGAAAATGATTTCAGTAATAATTTCTGGAATCTTGATATAGGAGGTGCAAAAAGATCATCTTCAATTTCTAAAAATAAACTTACCATTGGTGTACTAGTTAATCCAATTGATGAATCTTTCGATTTGGATGATGATAAATATGATAAAGCTCTAGCTCAAACAATTAGATCATGGAGAATCAGGCAAATTAATAAAAATAAAACATCTGAACAACCTAAAATTCCAAATGGAACTTCTGTTAGAGAATTAAGAGATAGAAAAAATGGTTTGCTAATAATATATCCAATAA
>JAQBXK010000072.1 GCA_027625145.1 Pseudomonadota bacterium | reverse complement strand
CGACATTTAATCAATTGGTTATTAAGATAATTATTATAAGTATAATTTATGTTTGTAAATAGCGACAACTATATAAAATATTTAAAGATATGGTTAATAGGACTGTTCTTGTTAATTGTACTCATGATAGCAGTGGGTGGGCTAACTAGATTAACTGATTCAGGTTTGTCAATTACAGCCTGGGAGTTATTTACTGGTATACTGCCGCCTCTCAATTCCAACGAATGGAACTTGTATTTTTTGCAATATAAAAAAATACCAGAATATAAAAATATTAACTTTGGTATGTCCCTACAAGAATTCAAAATAATTTTTTATTGGGAATATGCACATAGATTATTAGCTAGAATAGTTGGTTTATTTACATTTGTACCTCTTATCATTTTTTGGATTAAATTTAGGAATTCAAAATTCTATTCAAATAAATATTTTTGGATTTTTTTTTTAGTATGCCTTCAAGGTTTTATTGGGTGGTTTATGGTTTCAAGCGGATTAACCCAAAATAATGATGTCAGTCATTTTAGATTAGCCCTTCATTTGTCATTGGCTCTATTTATTTTATGTCTAATTTTTTGTTACATTTTAGATTGTTTTAATACTAAAAAATTTAATATTAAAATTCCAAACTTACTTCTTTTAATTATTATTAAACTAATTATTTTACAAATTATACTTGGAGCTTTCCTATCAGGTTTGGATGGAGGTTTAATTTATAATACCTGGCCAGATATGAACGGAACCTTTTTTCCTAGTGATATCCTATTTAGAGATTTATTTACCTCAGAATTTTTTTACAACACCTCTATTATTCAATTTCTTCATAGATTTATAGCCTATGTACTTGTGTTATTTGTTATAGTTCTAAATTATTTATTTATTAAAAGTAGAATTGGAATAAAAAATATTATGCTTTTTGATTTAGCTATACTTATTCAAATTTTTTTAGGAGTTATCACTTTAATATCTGGTGTAGAGATTAAATATGCATCACTACACCAGCTTGGTTCTATTTTTGTATTAACATCGTATCTTGTAATTTTATATAAAACTTCAAATATTCCTTTTAGATTTGATAAAAATCCTTAGGAAACCTTTAAAGCTTGCTCAAGATCCTCGATGATATCATCTATGTGCTCTATACCAATGCTAAGTCTTATATATCCTGGTGTAACACCCGCTGCTAACAACTCTTTTTCATTTAATTGACTGTGAGTAGTAGTTGCTGGATGAATAGCCAAACTTCTTGCGTCACCAATATTAGCTACATGATAGAACATTTTTAAAGCTTCTATGAATTTTTTGCCTGACTCAATTCCGCCCTTTAGCTCTATTCCGACTAAACCACCATTACCACCTTTAAGATATTTCTTTGCTCTATTTCCAATTTCTCCATCATATTTAGTTGGATAGATTACTCTAGCAACATCTTTATGATTAGATAAATATTCAACAGTTTTTTCCGCATTAGAGCAATGTTGTTTCATTCTTAATGTTACGGTTTCAAGCCCCTGTATAATTGCAAATGCATTATCTGGAGCTAAGGCTGCACCAAGATCTCTTAATAGAGTAACTCTTGCTTTAACCACGAAGGATACATTTGCACCCGTTAATTCAGGAACCGCCTTACCCCAAACTACACCACCATAACTAGCATCTGGTTCATTAAATAATGGCTGTCTTTTAGGATCTGCTGTCCAATCAAAATTACCACCATCAACTAGCGCCCCTCCTATAACTGTTCCATGGCCGCCAATATATTTTGTAAGAGAATAAACAACTACTGCGGCCCCATGCTCTAAGGGCTTACAAATAATGGGGGAGGCTGTATTATCAATTATTAACGGTATGTTGTATTTTCTTCCTATATCAGAAACTTCTTTAATTGGAAAAACTCTTAAATATGGATTTGGTAAAGTCTCTCCATAAAAAGCTCTTGTTTTATCATCAATAGCTTTTTCAAAGTTTTTTGGATCTGCTGGATCTGCGTATCTTACTTCAATTCCAAGTTTACTTAAAGTGTGGGTAAATAAAGATACAGTTCCTCCATAAAGATCAGTTGAACTCACGATATTATCTCCAGCTTGAGCAACATTCAAAATTGCAAATGTAGAAGCCGTTTGCCCAGACGATACTGTTAAGCTAGCTAATCCTCCTTCTAATGCAGCCAGTCTTTTTTCAAGCACATCATTAGTGGGGTTCATGATTCTTGTGTAGATATTACCAAACTCTTTTAATCCAAATAAGTTTGCAGCATGCTCAGTGCTATCAAACAAATAGGATGTTGTTCGATAAATTGGAACTGCTACAGCTTTTGTTGTTGGATCGCTTCTATAATCACCACCATGTAAGGCGATAGTTTCAGGGTTTTGTCTTTTTGTACTCATCTTAATACTCCTTTTTAGTACTTCTGCTTAATGCAAGGCGTACAATACAGTTCAAATGCACCTACCGATAATGTGGGTAAAAAATCCTTTTTAGCAAATATTAGCCTGCAATAGGAACAAATCGGCTTTATTAAATTACCATTAAACCTTGGTATTGCAAGAGAAATATAAAATTGACTTTATATTTATTAATAGTATTAATCCTCGCACAATGACAAAATTTCTAAAAAGTAGTGAATTAACTAGTAACTGGTTTGAAATAGATGCAAAAAATGCTGTAGTTGGAAGACTAGCATCTATTATTGCAATGATTGTTAGAGGAAAAAATAAAACCACATATACACCTCACATGGATGACGGAGACTTTGTTGTGGTTAAAAATGTTGAACAAGCAAAATTCACAGGGAAAAAATTTAAAGATAAAAAATACTACAGACATACTGGCCACCCAGGAGGAATTAAAGAGATAACACCAGAGAAATTATTAGAAAAAAATAAACCTGGTGAGACTTTAAAATTAGCTATTAAAAGAATGTTACCTGGTGGAGTGTTAGGTAGAAAGCAATTAACTAAAGTTAAAATATATGCTGGTGAAGACCATCCGCATGCTGCTCAAAACCCCAAACTTTTAGACCTAGCTAAACTAAACAGTAAAAATTTAATAAGAAATTAATATGGAAGCTACAGCTCAAATAACTACAAAAAAACCTAAAATTAAATTAGATTTTAAAGATAGCAAATATGCAACAGGTAGAAGAAAAAAATCTATTGCTAAAATTTGGTTAAAAAAAGGTACTGGCAAAATTTACGTTAATGGTAGAACTATGGATGAGTACTTCACAAGTGGTAGCCATAAAATGCAAATCACAAGACCTTTTGAGATTATAAACCAAGCTACAGAATATGATGTTAGATGTAGCGTTGCTGGTGGTGGTCACACAGGTCAAGCAGGTGCAATGGTACATGGTATTGCCAAGGCTTTAATTTTATTTGATTCAGAAAATAGAGCAGTCCTTAAGACGGAAAAACTTAACACTAGAGACTCAAGATCTGTTGAGAGAAAAAAGCCAGGTCGTAAAAAAGCTAGAAGAAGCTTCCAATTCTCCAAAAGATAATTCTTTTTTATTTCAAAACGGTTATAATAAACAATGCCCAAGCTTAATGTATTAGTTGCTGGATCCACAGGTTACATCGGTATCCAATTAATAAAATTACTTATCAAACATGATAATGTTAATATTGAATATCTTTGTGGCAGTTCTTCTGTTGGTAAAAATATTACCACTTATGAAAAATCATTAAACTCAAAGAAATTACCCAAAATAGTTAAATATAATAAATCATTTTTAAAAAATGTAGATTTAGTTTTTACAGCATTACCTAATGGTGAGGCGCAAACTATTTCTAATGATTTATTAAAACATAACGTATTAATTGATTTAGCTGCTGATTTTAGACTGAATAATGCTTCCTCATATTTAAAATGGTACAAGCAAAAACATAAATCAATTTCTAATATAAAAAAATCCATTTATTCTTTGCCTGAAATTATGGGTAATAAAATTAAAAATTTTAATATTATTGGCTGTCCTGGTTGTTATCCAACATCAGTGCTTTTACCTCTTATTCCATTAATTAAGAATAATCTCATTAAAGTAGATAATATTATTATAGATTCTAAATCTGGTTATTCAGGCGCTGGCAGAGGTGTGCATAAAAAATATAAAGATAAAAATCTTTATGAATCTTTAAGTGCTTATGGTGTTGGTTTTCATAGACAT
>JAQBXK010000028.1 GCA_027625145.1 Pseudomonadota bacterium | reverse complement strand
TAAGCCTCTTTGCTTATTAATAGTTATAGGTGTATTCAAGGTTTTAAAAGTACCTCCTTTTGGGTGTGGTATTTCTTTAACCATTTCATTATCAATAGTTTGCTGGTGATTAAGAGCTTCATTGACACTTCTAACAATTGCACACGGAATTTTTGCTTTCAAGAAAGCATTGTACCAATACTGTGCGTCATTAGTTTCAAGAGCATTTTTTATTAACTTTTCTAATTCAATTCTATTTATTACTCTGTTTTCATTTGTCTTAAAACGTTCATCGTTAATCCAATCTAATCTCTCTATTAATTTAGAAAAAACTTTAAACTGATTGTCGTTTCCTACACTTATAGCGATTTCACCATTTTTAGTTTCAAATAAATTATATGGAACAATATTAGGATGGCCGTTTCCATACCTTCCAGCTTCGCTAGATGAAATTAAATTATTAGAAGCAACATTAGCTAAAAGAAAAATACCAGTATTATATAAATTAACTTCAGTTAAAATACTATTATCTAAATTTTTATTTTTTAAAATTAAACCAGCCAACACTGAAATAACTGCGTTCATCCCTGTAACTATATCAACTATAGCAACACCTAACTTCATAGGCTGACCATCTTTCTCACCAGTGATTTTCATTAATCCTGATTCAGCTTGTAACAAGAAGTCATATCCTGGAAGTCCGCCTTGAGGCCCTATATCTCCATATCCTGATATTGAGTTTCTGACGATTGTCTTAGCATTATTATTAAACCAGTCATCATTCATGCCAATTTTATCCCAAAAACCTGGTTTAAAATTATCAATTACAACATCAGATTTTTTAATAAGTTTTTTTAAAATTGATAAACCTTTATCTTTTTTAAAGTCTAAAGCTAAACTTTTTTTATTTCTATTTACTCCTAAAAAATATGCAGAAACTTCTTTGTCAAAAGGAGGCCCCCAAGCCCTAGTGTCATCACCTCCAAATGGATTTTCTACTTTAATAATCTCAGCCCCCAGATCCCCTAAATATTGCGTACATAGGGGACCTGCAAGAACTCTTGTAAGATCAAGGACTTTAATTCCATTAAGAGGGCTAGGATTTTTTTTATTCATAATAAAATTTAACTTGGTTTAACATTGTCATTATTTTCCAAACCTATAAGATAATCCTTGACTATTTCAGCATTTTTTTCTCTAAACTGAAAAAAGTCTGGCTTTCTTTTTTCAATAAAGGCATTCATACCTTCCATACATTCATCAGACCCCCATACATGAGCTAAAAGTTCCATTCCATGTTGCCATGATGCATAAAGCTCATCAGACTCAGCATTTAAAGATACTTTAGTTTGCCTTATTGTCTGTCCACTATAAGTTTTTATTTGCCTTACCCATTTCAGTGTTTCATTTAAAAGCTGATCTTGACTAACGCATTTGTTTGCAAGACCTACTTCGACAGCTTCTTTGCCAGTAAAAGTTCTACAAAGAAAAATCATCTCTCTTGCTATCCTTTCTCCAACAATTCTTGGAAGATATTGTGTTGCTCCAACAGTAGGGCAGGCTCCAACTTTAGCACCGGTTTGACCTAAAACAGCTGTTTCTGAGCAAATAACTAAATCACACCAAAGAGCAAGCTCATGCCCACCACCCATACAAAAACCATTTACCATAGCTATAACTGGGATAGGGGCCCCTCTAATTGCCATTGCTAATCCAAGCATTCTATCATTCCAATGGGCTGCGTTAGACCAATTTAACCTTTTCATGGCATAAAAATCACCTCCAGCTGAAAAAGCTTCATTTCCAGCGCCAGAAAAAACTATACAAGTTATAGTAGAATCATTTCTTGTTTCAAGAACAGCTTCTCTCATCTCATCCAAAGTTTGCTCTCTAAATGCATTTCTAACTTCTGGTCTATTAATAGTTATCCAAGCTGCATTCTCTTTTTTTTCTACAATTATTTCTTTATAATCAGTTTTCATTTTTATCTCCTTTATTTTTTAGATAATATTTCAAATAATAAATTCATCATTTTTTTTGGATTCAAAAAAAATAATGGTTTTCCATGGTGCCCATTAATAGGCTTTTCAATTGGGTTAAGATTTAAACCCTCAGAAACTTTATAACTTTCATTAATATCATCAACCTCAAGACCTATATGATGCAATCCTCCTGAAGGATTCTTTATCAAAAATTTATTAATAGGACTATCTGAATCAAGTGGTTGTATTATTTCCAGCTGAATATTACTAAAATTTAAATAACTAATTTTAACTTTTTGACTTGTTGATATTATGACTTCAGATGCCTTTAATCCAAAAATTGATTCATAATGTTTCAAAGCTAAACGTAAATCTGGGACAACGATAGCTATGTGATCAATTTTATTTGTTTTTAATATTTTTTTCATAGAATTCTCTATTGTTTAATATTTAACTATACGCATTGAATGACAAAGTTGCTCCTAATATGATAAGGCAAATATAAGTAATGGGTCTAAAAATACTTTCAGGTAGCACTTTAAAAAGTAACTGACCACATTTAAGGCCAATAGCTAAAGGAATAGACATAAATATACCTAATAAAAGATAATCATGTTCATAACCCTCGATAAAAAAGAAATAAGAAAAAAAAGCACAAACTGTTAAAATAACTGTGCATTGAATGTTAGCATAAATAATTTTAGTGGGATCATTTTTAGAAAGAAAAAACAAACCTGTTAAAGGCCCAGTAGGAACACCGAAGAAACCTGCAAAAAAACCAATTCCTCCTCCAATAGATGTTGAAATTACAGGAGAAGATTTGCCTTTATATTTCCATCCACTTAACAATATTAAAGTAGCTATAATAATAAAAATTCCCATAAAAAATGTAATGTCTGGGATTTCTCTTTGAAACAAAAAGTATAATCCCATATAAACACCTACAAAAATTCCTATTCCATAATATAAAACAATTGCTTTTTGAGCATTCTTAACTGCGTTTGGTAAAATAAGTAATTGCCCAATCATGCCAGAAATTACTACAACGTTTAACGCCGGCAGAGGACCCATAATAAAAACAAATCCTGGAAGTAGTAACAAAGCTCCTGCAAAACCAGTATATCCTCTAATTAATCCGCCAGCAAATGCCACTAATATCGTTAATGCAAATTGTAAATATGAGAGGTTTGGTAGAACATTAAATAAATTGTTTAATATTTGATCAAGCATTAGCAGTATAAAATCCAAACTTTTTTATTAAATTGTTTTTAATTTGTAAAATATAATTTCTAAAACCTAAAATGATATAAATGAATAATTTAAATCAGGTTATATGATTGATGTTTTTTTAATTTCTGATTTATTAAAATATAATTTCTTTATATCAATTTTGTTGATTTAAATTATTTGTTTTTATCATTTAATATTTTAATTTATATGCTTTAATGGTTTAAATAATATTTATTTTATAGAGGTTGAAATGACAATTAAAGACTGTATAGCTCCAGATAGGAATCCTAAAGTTCCTAACATTATCCTTCCTGATGGTGCAATTGATACACATGTGCATATATTTGAAAAAGAGTATTCTCTGTATGAAGGACGTGGATATAACCCGCCTGAATCAACCCTGGATGATCTTAAACATTTACATAAAACTCTAGGTGTTTCTAGAGTTGTTTTCACACAACCTTCACCATATGGGATAGATAATTCAGCTATTTTAAAAGGTATTAGAGTTCTTAATGATGAAAAGCTTGGCACTGCAAAAGGTGTGTGCGCTATAACTCTTGAAACAAGTGATAGTGAAATAGAGAATTTGAATAATCAAGGCATATGCGGCGTTAGACTTAATATGGACAATAAAGGTGGGATGCCAATGGAACTTAGTGAAATTCCATTGCTTGAAGCTAAAATAAAGCCGTTTGGCTGGCATATTGAATACCTATTTCCTGGAAAAGATATTATTGATTTAGAGCCAATTTTTAGCGCTTCAACAGTCCCTGTTTCAATAGGTCACTTTGCTTACCAACCTGCTGTAAATGGCATCAATTCAGATGGGTTTAAATGCTTATTAAGGCTTGTAAAAGATGGTAATACTTGGGTAAAAATTTCTGGTGCTAACAGAGTTAGTCAAACTGATCTTCCACCTTATGATGATGTTAAACCAATGGCTAGATCTTTGATTGAAGCCAATGAAAATAATATAATGTGGGGTACAGATTGGCCACATCCAAATAAATATGAAGTCAATCCAAATGATGGTGATTTAGTAAACGCTTTTGGTGAATGGGTAGAAGATGATGTATTAAGAAAAAAAATCATGGTAACTAACCCACATAAATTTTATAATTTTTAAGTTTTAATATAAATTACAAGCCAGGAGTTTTTATGAATAAAGTAGCTGTTGTTACTGGCGGAGGTTCAGGTATAGGTCAATCTGCTGCTTTTGAACTACAAAAAAGCGGCTTTACTGTTTATATAGTTGGAAGACGTGAAGAAGAACTGAAAAAAACTATAAAAATGTCTGATATTAACGACCCTAAAATAATTGCGTTTCCTGCAGACATTACTAATTCAAATGAAGTAAAATCTCTTTTTAATAAAATTAAAAATGATTTTGGCAGAATTGATGTTTTGTTTAACAATGCAGGAATGGGTGCTCCTAGAGTTCCTATTGAAGAATTGAAAGAAGAAGATTGGAGAAAAACTGTTGACGTAAACTTAACAGGTTCTTTTTTATGTGCTCAACAAGCTGTCAAACTGATGAAAGAACAAAATCCGAAAGGCGGCAGAATTATAAATAATGGTTCAATTTCAGCTCATTCACCGCGTCCTGATACTATAGCTTACACTGCAACAAAACATGCAATTACTGGGTTAACAAAATCTTTAGCTCTTGATGGAAGAAAGTTTGATATAACATGTTCTCAAATTGATATTGGTAACGCAGATACAGCTATTGGCAGTCGCTTTAAATCTGGAGTTCCACAAGCAAATGGTGAAATGATGGTTGAACCTGTTTTTGAATCAATTGATTGTGGTAAAGCAGTTGCTTATATTGCTAATTTACCAAAAGGTACTAATATATTAAATATAACAATTATGGCTTCAAATATGCCTTTTGTAGGCCGTGGTTAGACATTATATTATTTAGGATATAGTATGACTAATAAAAAACGTGGAATGTATAAAAATCTTACTAGCTATGGTGACAATGGCTTTTCTATCTTTTTAAGAAAGGCTTTTATTAAGGGGCTTGGCTATACTGATGAAATGTTAGACAAACCTATAGTTGGAATTACTAATACTTACAGTGATTACAACCCTTGTCATGGTAATGTACCTGAGCTTATTAAAAGTGTTAAATCTGGAATACTTGCTTCTGGAGCTATTCCTCTTGAATTTCCTACTATAACTGTTCACGAATCTTTTGCTCACCCAACATCCATGTATCTAAGAAACCTTATGTCTATTGATACAGAAGAAATGTTGAGAGCCCAGCCAATGGATGCATGTGTTCTTATTGGAGGATGTGATAAAACTGTTCCTGCTCAGCTTATGGGAGCTTTTAGTACTGATATTCCAGTTATCCAATTAGTAACTGGACCTATGCTTACAGGGTCTCATAGAGGAGAAAGAGTAGGTGCTTGTACTGATTGCAGAAGATATTGGGCTAAATATAGAGCTGAAGAAATTGATGAAGAAGAAATTAATGAAGTTAACAACCAATTAGTTCCTACTGTTGGTACGTGTGGTGTAATGGGTACAGCAAGCACTATGGCATTAATAACTGAGGCACTGGGTATTATGCTGCCTAATGGGGCATGCGCACCAGCTGTTTCAGCAGAAAGAAAAAGAATTGCAGAAGAAACAGGAAGAGTTGCCGTTGAAATAGCATCTAAAGATTTAAAACCTAGTAAATTTTTAACTATAAAAAACTTCGAAAATGCATTAACTGTCCTTTCTGCTATTGGGGGATCAACTAATGGTATAATTCATTTAACTGCAATAGCAGGTCGATTAGGTTTTGATTTAAACTTGAATGATTTTGATTTGATGACCAAAGATACTCCTATGATTGTTGATTTAAAGCCATCAGGTGCAGGGTATATGGAAGATTTATTTAGATCAGGCGGACTTCCAAGAATTTTAGTTGAACTTAAAAATTACCTTCATTTAGATACTCAGACAGTAACAGGTCAGACTTTAAATGAGTTAATAGAAAAATCAAAATATAACTGGAAACAGGAAATTATAAGAAAAACTGATAATCCAATTTTTGAGAAAGGAAGCATAGCTGTTCTGACTGGTAACCTTGCCCCAGGATCAGCTATAATCAAACAATCTGCAGCAAGCGAACATTTACTTTATCATGAAGGTATTGTTGAAGTCTTTGATAACCTTGAAGATCTCGCTGAAAGAATAGATAGTGATGATTTAAATGTCACTAAAGATAGCATTTTACTTTTAAGAAATATAGGTCCTATTGGTGCACCAGGCATGCCTGAAGCAGGATTAATACCAATACCTAAAAAGCTTGCTAAACAAGGCGTAAAAGATATGGTCAGAATTTCTGATGGAAGAATGAGTGGAACTGCTTCAGGTACCATAGTACTTCATGTTTGCCCTGAAGCAGCTGCAGGTGGTACCTTAAATATTGTTGAAAGTGGTGATACAATAAAACTTGATGTTAAAAATAGATCTCTTGAATTAATGATATCAGAGGAAGAAATTGAATTAAGGAAGAAAAATAAAATAATGCCACCAAAAATTAAAAGACGTGGTTATAATAAAATATTTCATGAAAATGTTTTGCAGGCCGACAAAGGTGTTGATTTCGATTTTCTAAGGCCTATCCAATAAGTAAAAAACCTATATCATTTTTATTTATTTTTAATATTAAATTTTATCATTTATTTATTTATTATGTCTTAATATATAAGAAAATTAAATTTATTAATAGGATTTCTTTTATGTTATATAATGATATTTGTGAAGATAACTATCCTTTAAGTTTCTTAATTGACAAAGGTAATTCAATAGATTTTATTGATGGACTTACGGATAAAAAATTTATTATTCACGCAAGACAAATGGCTTTAATGCAAAAAGAAGTCATTGGGTATGAAGGGGAAAATGGTAATTCTTGGAGAATATCTTCTGATGAAGGAAAACATCTGGATGGAACTGATTATGCTCCATTTCCATTAGGTTTCTTTAATGCTTCAATTCATGGAGATATTGTTGGAAGAATTTTTTATTTTGCTAATATAAAATCTATAAATATTGAAAAAGTTTTCTGTGATGTTAAAAATTTTTATTTTCTCACAGGATCATTTGTAAAAGGTGATGGAAAAGGGCATGCAGAACCATCAGAGATAAATATTAGAATAGAAAGTAATGCTGAAAAAAAGATAATTAGAGAGATAGTTGACTTAGCAATTAAATCTTCACCTATTATTGCTGCTCTTAGACAACCTCTTGAAAACACTTTTTCTTTAACTGCAAACGGCCGCAAAAAAAATATTGAAACAATTAAAATAAGTAATTTTAATGATGTTGAAGATCCATTTAATATATATAAATCTAAACCTAAACCTCACAATAGCAATGATTACTGTAAAACAATAATTTATAAAACTGGCGAAGTTTCTGATGGAACTGTTGAAAAGGCTCCAAGTGGAACTGCTACTAGAATTATTAGAATAGTTTCAGGTTCAAGTGTAACAAAAAAAAATAGCAAAGTAGTCGAAGTTGATACTGTGCTAGGAATTCCAGGAATGACACATTTCTCTATTTCAATGGATCTTTTTGGAGAATATGCTCCATCACCAATAAATATAATGGGAGCAGCTATATCTTTTTGTTATCTAACACAAACTCATAGATATATTCACAATAAAAAATTTAAAATAGAAGGTTTGAGGATGACTCAATTCATGAGTTTTAATCAAAATAGAAAAGATAATTCCATTATTATGAAACCATTGGATACACATTTATTTATGAACGGAACTGCCTCTGAAGAAGAAAATGAGACCTTGATAAACTTATCTGAAAAGACATGTTATCTTCATGCAACATTAAGTAATGCGCTAGAACCATTAATTAACATAAAAACTTGATTATTATTGAAAATAAGGGGGAGGGAATAATGAGAACTAAAAGAGACAATCAACAGTGGATGCTTGATTTAGCATTAAACATGAGAGGAAGAGTTCAAAACTTTGAAAGAGATGAATGGGAAACACCTAGTAGAGCCCATAATTACAGAATGCTTCCCAAAATGTGGCGCAAAAAAGCTGAACATGATGAATCTTTAGCTAAGCAATCTGAAAAACAAGGTTTTTTAATGACAGCACTTGAGCATTATGAAAATGCAGTAGAAGCATATAGAATGGCTCAACATCCAATATTTTACGATGATAACCCTGTTAAAATATACTTACATAATAAATTAAATGAAATGGTTGATAGAAGATCTGCACTTTCTCCATATCCAATTGAACGCGTTGAAATTCCATTTGACGATGGCAAGACAATATCTTGTTTACTTCATTTGCTGCCTGATAGAAGAAAGGCTCCTTGTGTTATTTACGTTCCAGGCATGGATCAATCAAAAGAGTATTTCCCAAAAGTTATGAATAATTTAGGAATTAATAGAGGAATGCATGTCATTACTATGGATGGCCCAGGTCAAGGGAACTCTAACATTCAAAAAATTAGAGCTGTTGGCGATAATTACGAAAGAGCAGGCGCTGCTGTAATTGATTATCTCATGACAAGAAAAGAAGTAGATTCAACAAAAATTGGTATTTATGGCGTTAGTATGGGTAGTTATTGGTCTTTAAGGCTTGCGAGTTATGATCATCGACCGGCTGCAGTTGCTAGTGGTGTGGCTTGCTTTAACCCAAACAATACTATTTTTTCTGTTTCGTCACCTAGATTTAAGCAAATGTTTATGTATATGTCTGGCATTGACGACGAAGATGAATTTGATAAAATGGCAAACAAAATGACTGTTAAAGGTTATATTGAAAAAATTAAATGCCCAACGTTATTAGCAACAGGTGAATTTGACCCTTTATGCCCATTAGAAGATGCCATTGAAGTTTTTAATGACTTAAAAGCCAGAAGAGAATTATGGGTTATTGAAGATCAATTCCATCCACTTTGGAATATACCAAACCTTGGTAAACTGGATTGTCATCATTATATAATGGATTGGCTTCAAAGAGCTTTAGTAAAAGGTAAAACTAACGAAGATAGAATCGCTTATGTAGCTAATAAAGGAGAAGGTCCATTTTCTGATTGTGAATGGACTCCAACAATAAATACAGGTGAAGCTTATTTTTAATTATTTTATAAAAAATTATAGTTAATTTTTTATATTTTAAGGAAATATGTTTATATTTTTTTTATTAATTAATCTTGGGTTATCAATAATTTTCTTTAAATACTAACCCTTTTTCGGCAAGTTATATTAATTTTAGTCATTTAGTAATTAAAGGAGTATTTTATGGGACAAACATTAGTAGATTTATCATCTGAAATATATCAGAACTGTCCAACACTTCCAAATCATCCTCATATGGTAATAACGGAATTTCAATCTCATGACACTATAAGAGAATCTGAGGGAGTTAAATTTTCATGCTCTTCTATGTATCTGTCAATGGGTGAGCATACTGCTACGCACGTTGATGCACCTTCACACTTTGATCCTGATAAAGATGCTTTTTCAATTGATATGGTTCCCTTAGAAAATTTTTATACATCAGGTATCTGTTTAGATTTATCACATAAACCATTGAAAAGTAACATTACTATTGAAGATTTAATTGAAGCTGAAAAAGCGTCAGGTGAAAAAGTAATGTCAGGTGACACAGTTTTGCTTCATATGAGACATTATGAAAGAACTAAAAATACTCCCGCCTTCTTAACTGACTTTCCTGGATTAGTTAAAGATTCTGCTGAATGGTTAGGTAATAAAGGTATAGTTAGTTTTGGCGTTGAGGCTGTAAGTCCAGGGACACCTGGAAAAAATAATTTTGAGGTTCATTTAGTTTGTAAAAGGATGAAATTTACTCATATTGAAGGTTTAATCAATTTAGAAAAATTAGTAAATAAAGGTAGGTTTCAATTCATAGGATTTCCATTGAAAATCAGAGGCGGGACAGGCAGCCCTATAAGAGCTGTAGCAGTATTTAATAATTAAACTTTAATTTTCTAAAGATACTATGATAAAGGATAAAAATTTAAAATTAACCCTAAAATTATTGGCAAAATTAATAATGTCATTATTGTAGAAACTACTACAAGGCCCCCAACTGTTTCAGGATCTTTATTAGTTTGGACAGAAAAAATATAATTTAATATGGCAACTGGCATAATAGCCATTATCATAACAACACCAGCTTTAGCATTACTTAAATTCAACAAATATATAGTTAATAAACCACTAATTGTTCCAATTATTATTCTAGCTAAAGAATAAAAACATGCTTTTTTTAAATTTCCAATATTTACGTTTGAAAGAGAATAACCAAGTAATAGTAATGATAGTGGAATAACTATATCACCTAAGAATTTTGTAGTAGTTAATATTGATTTATATATAGATATATCCATAAACATGACTAAACAACCTAAAATAGACATTATAAATACCGGATGATAAAGAAATGTGTATAAATTCAATGATCCCAAAATAACAGCATAGCCTATAGTGTTTTGTGAAAAAGCTATAAATACGTAGTAAGGAATAGCATACAATAAACCTTTTTCTCCATATGTTAAAATTGATAACGGAAGAGCTAAATTTGCTGAGTTAGGATGTATTAAACAACTAAAATATGGACTTATCTTTTCTTTTCTTATTTTCAATAATATAAAAGAAATTACAGACGCTAAAAAAGTAACCAATATAGCAGCTATACCAATTTCTATTAAAATATTAATATTAGGCTTTGTAGAAGCTAAAATATAAAAAATTAAACATGGGGAACCAATGTGTGTAAGAAGAAATCCAAGTGTCTTTTGGGGAAGTTCAATATTAAATTTAGCAATAATGAAACCAATAATGACCAAGATAAACACTGGAGCTGAAATAGATGCTACTTGAGAATACATAAAAACTCTTAATAACGTAACGTAAACAAATGAATTGTTTACGTTACGTGTATTATTTAACCTTTAGTCATTTTTTTAACTAGATCTTTATATTTTTCAGAATTTTCCACTCTTACTTTTTCATAATCAGGACCATTCATATAAGCTGTATTTTCACCTAATCTCTTCATAAGGTTTTTAAAAGTTTTATCATCTTTTAACTTAACAAGTGCAGATTGAAGCTTAGCAATTCTATCATTAGGAGTGCCTGCAGGAGCTAGTATTATTCGATCCATATAAATTTGCCCAGGAAAACCTAAATCACTGAGAACAGGAGGATTTCCAAGACTTTTTTCTTTTGCACCACATGCTAAAGTTCTTACTTTATTCCCCTGGGCATTAACGCCGGATGGGAATTGTAAAATTGCTTCAACATCACCAGCAAGAAGCGCTTGCATAGTAGGGCCTCCACCTTTGTATGGCGTTAGACTAGCATTGACGTTTGCCCATGATAAAATTTGTGCTAAAGGCACCATAGTAGCTCCCCACATACCAGAATGACCCATCTTTATTTTTCCATTACTAGCTTTTGCTGCATCAAAAAGATCTTGCAATGTTTTATATTTTGAATCAGACCTAACAATCATGCATGCTGCTGAATAGTTTATTCTAGCAACTGCTTTAAAATCTTTTAAAGGATTATATGGTAATTTTTTAATATGACTTTGTAATTGATCAAAATAATTGTGTGTAAAAAGCAGGGTATAGCCGTCAGGTTTAGCTTGTGCTACCATTGAAGTCCCTGTTTGACCACTTGCACCGGGAACCAATTTAACAATTATTGCGTTACCTAAATATTGTGGAACAATACTTGTAAACACTCTAGCATTTAAATCATGTGACCCACCAGGTCCTAAAGGTATTACCATGGTTATAGGTTTTTCTGGATATTCAGCTTGAGATTGGGTAACTAAACCAAAAAAAGCTGCAACGCTTATTAGTAAAAATTTTATTAAATTATTCATTTTTTTCTCCTCATATTGAATATTTAAGTCTTTTTTTCTTGCTCTTCGGTAGTTTCTGCTGCAACTTGACGCAGCTGTTTGCTTCTTTGCCATAGCTTCCATGTTAACAATGGTGTTATGCATATAATAAAGGTCGCAATTGGCCTTTCAAGTAGCAAATACTTTAAAACATTTTCATCTCCTAAACTCATAGTTTGACCAAAGGCATACTCAAGTGGAGGAGCTAGAATAAAAGCCATAACAAGAGGTGTAACATCAAAACTTAGTTTTTTTAAAATATATCCAAAAACTCCAAAGCCAACTAAAAAATAAAGATCAACTGGATTATGTCTAAATACAAAAGATCCCGCAAATGCAAAAACTATAGTTAATGGTAGTAAATAGGATTTTTTTATACTTACGACTTTAGAAAAAATTGGTATGGTAATATAACCAATGATTAGGAATAGTACATTAGCAATAACCATACACAGCATTATTGCAAAAATTAAACTTCCCTGTTCCGTCATTAATTGGGGACCAGGTCTCAATCCATGAGCAACAAACGCTCCCAATAGAATTGCTGTAATATTATCTCCAGGAATTCCCAAAGTAAGAAGAGGGACTAACGTTGGTCCATTTACAGCATTATTTGCAGCCTCAGGGGCAGCTATGCCTTCGAGTTCACCTTTGCCAAATCTTTCAGGATTTTTAGAAGCATTTTTTGCAGCAGCATAACCAACAAATGCAGCCACTACTTGTCCAACACCAGGTATCATTCCTATTGTTGTTCCAATAACAGTGCTTCTAAAAATGGTTCTTCTTAATTTTTTAAATTCATTCCATGTTAGTTTTTCTTCTTTTTTTAAATTTAATTTAGTTTTGATAAAATCTTTTGATTTATTTTCTATATTTAATAAAATTTCAGGTATTGCAAATAACCCAATTAACATTGGTAATAAAGGTATCCCAGCTCTTAATTCAAAAATATCAAATGTAAACCGAGATAGAGCTCCAATTGGGTCTTGCCCTATTAATGCTAAAAGCAAACCAACTGCAAGCATAATCATGTTTTTTCCAACAGATCCATTTGAAGTAGAAGATATTATTAAAACACTTAAAAACAATATTGCGGCTAGTTCAGGTGGACCTATTAAAAGAGCAATTAATGCAATTGGCCCTATAAGCAAAATAGTAACTACATCACTTGATAAGTCTCCAATGACGGAAGAATAAAGAGCGGTTTCTAGAGCTTTTCTTCCTTTACCTAACCTTGTTAATGCAGGGCCGTCAAAAGTTGTGGCAACAGACGCCCCTGTTCCAGGTAATCCAACTAAAATAGCAGGAATCGACCCACCAAAAATTCCTCCTTTATATACACCAATTAAAAAAGGTATACCTATAAGTGGATCAAGAAAAAAAGAAATAGGCAAAACTATTGCCATAGCCATAAGTGTAGTTAAGCCAGGTAATGCACCCACAAAAAGTCCGATTAAAAGACCTAAAATTATAGCAGTAATAATTGATAAAAAACTACCTCCAGCAAACAATAAAGGGAAAGAATTTAAAAAACTATCAAACAATAATTAATCCTAACTTAAAATCACATTATTAAAAAATTACCAATCCTAAACTCAAAATAAGGAAAAGCAGGTAAAAAAACATGCATAATGTTAACAAATAGTGAAAAAACCGATAAAGGGAAAATAATAGATATTAAAGATAAAGGAAAAATTTTAACATTTCCTAAATAATAACCTAAAAAAAATATAAGCAAAAAACTAGATATAACAAATCCCAATTTTTCAAATATAATAGAAAAAAATATAAGACAAAGAATTGTAATAAATATATTTTTTAATTTCTCTTTTGTAAATTGAGGCCAAGAATTCAAAGTTAAAGACTTCCTATCAAATAAGATTGTATAGAGACCAAAAATAATTAATAAAATTGCTACAAAAGAAGGAAAAAGTTCGGGATCAATTTCTGCTGAAGATTGACCAAAAATTAAGACTGGTTTTTCTAATTGAGTAGGTAATAAATAAATAATTGTAAAACCTAAAATTACACTTAAAAAACCAGTGACTGAATTAGGTGATAGAAAATTATTTTTCATTTATCCTCTATCATTTCTTGGTAATGTAACAGGCTCTCCAGTTTCAGCAGATATATCAGCCGCTATATATAAATCCATAACAAGCCTTGCTTCTTCTGGCTTCACTAAAACAGGCTTATTTAAAGCAATAGCTTCAAGAAAGTGAATAGTTTCATTATGCATTGGTCCTGAAAAAGCATGATTAACTGACTCACCAGGCATTGATGATAATGGATACCGCATTCCATTTTTAACTGTGTTTAATTGTATATCTTTGTGTGTGTCATCAATAAATAAAGATCCATCTGTTCCTATTACTTCAATCCAAGTGTTAGAAAAATTTGGATATCCTAATGGCAATATCCATCCTGCACCAATTGTTATCGTCATGCCGTCATCTAATGTTACCATAATCCATTGATGATCAGGAGTGTTGCTGTTTCTTGAAAATAATTTTCCAGATGTCTGACTATAAACTTTTACAGGTTTTCTTGGTTGAAGGCACCAAAGAAGAAAATCTAAATCATGGGTTGCTTCCATAGCTGCTGGAGACAAAGCCGTTCTAGCAGATATTTTTTCTCCTAATTCACGAGTAATATGACGGCTAACAAGACAAGTGACTGGTTCTCCAATCAAGTTTTCTTCTAATGATTTTTTAACATAGGCATATTTTGCATTAAATCTTTGAGAGTAACCAATAGTAAATTTTACATTATTTTTAATTGATGTTTCAATTAAATGGTCAGCTTCAATTAAAGTCGTTGCAATAGGTTTTTCTAAAAAAACGTTTTTACCTGCCTCAAGCGCCTTTAATGCCATAGGATAATGGGTGGTTTCAGGAGTTGCCGATATTATAATCGTATCAATATCTGGATTATGAATTAATTTTAACCAATCATCAGTAAATCCTTCTAATTTAAGTCGAGAAGATAGCTCTTTTAATCTTTCAGGATTTTGTTCAGCTATATATAATTTATCAACTAATGGACTTGCATCACATGCATTAGCTCTAATGCCTCCACACCAACCAGTACCTATAATACCAACATTAATTTGTTTTAACAAAATTACCCCCCCAGATAAAATTAGATTTTTATATTTCGAGACCTAAAAGTCTTGCTGCATTTTCTCCAGTAATTTTTTTAATATCATCCAATGACAAATTTGGAGTTCCTAAAACATGACCAACTGGATCATCTTCAGCCATGTCATATGGATAATCAGTTCCCATAACAAGTTTATCTACTCCAAAGACATCAACTAGATATCTTAATTGTTCGTATGTAAAGACTATAGTGTCTAAATGAAGTTTTTTTAGATAACTAGAAGGCAGAGACTTTATTTTTAATCTACAATCTGGCCTTGCTCCCCATGCATGATCTATACGACCTGCATAAGCTGGCAAATATCCACCACCATGAGATACAAGAATTTTTAAATTAGGAAATTTTTCAAGTGTCCCGTCAAAAATTAAATGATGAAGAGCAACAGTTGTATCTAATGGGTTTCCAATAATGTTATTAAAATAATGATTTTTAAGTCTCTCTCCTTGAGGATAACCATTCGGATGAAGGAATATCAGGGTTTGATGCTTTTCAGCTGATGCCCAAAAATCGTCTAACACAGGATCAGATAATTCATGTCCATCAACATTGCATAAAATTTGAAATCCTTTGAGACCTAGCTCTTTAACACCTCTTTCTAATTCCTTAACAGCGGCATCTCCATCTTGTAAAGGCAAATGTCCTAAGGAAATAAAACGATCAGGCCTTTTATTAGCCACATCAGCTAATGTGTTATTAATAATTTCAATTGCTTTATGACCAACACGATTTCTTATAGAATAATAGCCTTGGAAAGGTACTGGGATTAGTAATTGCATATCGATGCCCTGACGATCCATGTCTCTCAATCTTTGATCTAAATCTGTTAAATGAAGCGCTCTATCTTGATTTTGTTTTTTATTTTGAGCTGAAGATATTTCATTAGTAAATTTTGTAGCTGGAACAAAACCTGGATCATAAATACCTGTGACTAAATCAGCAGCTTCTTGAACATGTAAGTGACAATGAGCGTCTATTGTTTTACTAGAACTATATCTTTCTTTTTTTTCAAAAGGCTTTCTAGCAGCAGTGTCTCCGTAAGGTTTAAGTTCCAATTTTTTCTCCAAATAAAATTACTTTTTTAAAATTAGATTAATTATTTATAAAATTAAAATTATAAAAAAAAATATTCTGCATCAAATAAATTGATGTGAATTTAATTAATAAAAAACATATAATAATAATCTTATTAATTTTTTAAAGAGAAATAAAATATGAAATTCGGTCTTTTTGGTAGTGCTAAACTTACAAAAGTTAGCAATGATATTGACAGTTCACTAGGCTATAATGATTGGATCAATTATAACATCGAAGCAGAGCAGCTTGGTTACACTAGTACTTTTACTGTTGAACATCATTTTACTGGTTTAGGACAAGTTTCAGCTTCATTAAACTTACTAACATACCTCGCGGCAAAAACATCTAAAATTAAATTAGGTACAGCTGTTTTGACATTACCTTGGCATAACCCTGTTTTAGTTGCAGAACAAATCGCAACTATGGACCTCTTATCTGGTGGAAGAATTGAGCTTGGTGTAGGTAAAGGATATCGATATAATGAATTTAAGGGCTTTAATATTGATATGGAAGAAGCTTCTGATAGATTTGAAGAGTCCATTGATATTATAATTAAATCATGGACTAATAGAGAAAGATGGAGTTATGAAGGTAAATTTTGGAGCTATAAAGACATAATAGTAGAACCTTTATGTAATCAAAAACCGCATCCTACTTTATGGATGGCTGCGGGCAATCATGAATCAATTCAAAAAGTAGCTAAAAGAAATGCTAACTTATTATTAGATCAATTTTCACCATTAAGTGAAGTTGAGAAAAGGGTGCTTGTTTATAAAAATACGATTGAGGAGGCTGGCCATAAAAGCAATACAAATAATAGAATTGCACTAGCAAGAGCTTTGTTTATAGCAAAAAATAATCAAGAAAAGATGGATATAATAGACAAAAGAATGGAAGCCAGATCCACAGTTGACAAATTATCAGAAAGACCTGATGGAAAAAATAAATCAAGTATTATGTCTTTTAAAGGACCGGACGAAGCCTTAAATGGAGCATTAATAGGCACAGAAGATGAAATACATAATAGATTAAACGAATTCAAAAAAATTGGAATAGGTTATATTTTACTAGTTGATGCAGGTGGTGGCTTAAGCCATCTTCAAAAATTTGCAGATAAAATAATGCCTTACCATTAATATGAAAAAATACAATCATAAAACATTAGAAATATTTATTAAAAATGTTTTAACAAAACTTAAAATGGATAATAAAGAAGCTTTAAAAGTAGCAAAATTAATTATTCAATCAGACCTTTATGGAGTTGATACACACGGGATATTTAGGTTACCTAATTATGTAAAAAGAATAACTGAAGGTGGGATGAATATGAATCCTAACATTAAAGTTATTAAAGAACGAAAATCAACAGCTTTACTAGATGGTGACAATGGAATAGGGCATATCATTATGCATAAAGCAGCAAAATTAGCCGTAAAAAAAGCTGCTAAAACAGGTGTTGCATGGGTAGGAGTTAAAAATAGTAACCATGCGGGGGCAGGTGCTACATATGCGATGATGTCATTAAAAAAAAATATGGTTGGCATTTATTTAGCTGTAGGAAGCGCAAATCATTTACCGCCTTGGGGTGGTATTGATATGTTACTATCAACTAATCCTATTGCTATAGCTATACCTGCTAAATCAAGACCACCTATAATATTGGATATGGCTACAACAAATACATCTTATGGAAAAGTTAAACTTGCTGCTTCAAACAATAAAGCCATGCCTATAGGCTGGATGCAAGATAAAGAAGGAAATCCAATTACAAATCCAAAAGATGCTGATAAAGGTTTTTTAATACCTATAGGAGGCCCAAAGGGGTATGGTTTAGCTCTAATGATTGGAATACTAGCAGGCACGATTAACGGAGCAGCTTTTGGAAAAGATGTAATTGATTTTAATAGTGACTTTAAAACAACTACAAACACCGGTCATGTTTTAATAGCACTTGATATAGAAGCCTTTATGCCTTTTGAAACATTTACTAATGAAATCGATAATATTTGGAATGTCATTAAATCATCAAGAAAAATGGATGGTTACAGTGATATTAGATTACCTGGAGAAAACAGACATTTTTTATATGAAGAGAATATAAAAGAAGGCATTGAAATTAATAAAAGTACAATTCTAAGGTTAAATGAAATGGCTACTTCTCTAAGCGTACCTTTAATTATTTAATTTTAAATAAAGCGCAAGCATTCCCTCCAGTAATAAGTTCTATATCAATTTTAGACAAGCCTTCAGTACCAAACACATGTTCAATTGGATCATCCTCAGCCATATCATAAGGATAATCAGTTCCCATTATAATATGGTCAGATCCAAATTTATCTACAAGATACTTTAATTGATCAAAAGAAAAAACAACAGTGTCAAAAAACATTCTTTTTAAGTAATCTGAAGGTTTAAACTTTAAATTTAGGCCTCTACAATCAGGCCTTGCTCCCCAAGCATGGTCAATACGACCTGAGTAAGCAGGGAGATAACCGCCACCATGTGCAACAAATATTTTTAAAGCAGGGAATTTTTCCATTGTTCCATCAAAAATTAAATGATGAAGAGCAACCGTGGTATCCATAGGATTTCCAATAATATTAATAAAATAATGATTTTTTAATCTTTCACCTTCAGGGTAACCATTTGGATGAAGAAAAATTGGAACATCTAATTTAGTAGCCATTTCCCATACAGGATCATATGAAGGGTGTGATAATTCTTTACCATCTTGGAATGTTATTATCTGAAAACCTCTTAAATCTAATTCTCTAACACATCTTTCCATTTCCTTTGCAGCTAAGTTGCCATTTTGCATAGGCAAATGCCCTAAAGCTACAAATCTGTCGGGTCTAGAAACCGCTGTTTCAGATAATTTATTATTAATTATTTGAATAGCTTTAAAAGCAACATCACTTTTTATATTACAATAATGTTGAAAAGGGACAGGGATTAAAACTTGCATGTCAATACCTTGTGAGTCCATTTTATTTAATCTATGGTCGACATTAGTAAGATCAAGAAACCTATCCTTAATTTGCATTACATTTTGATCTGTAGTTACTGAATTACTGTGTCTAAAAGCAGGTATATCAAATGGATCAAATAAACCTTCAACTATATCTGCAGCTTCTTGCACATGAAGATGACAATGTGCATCAATTGTTTTTGAAGAGGGTCTAACTTTAAAACCAGGCTCACCATGAATTCTTGTTGCTGTGTTTCCGTATGGCTTAATATTCATAATCATTTTCCCAATTTAATCTAATATTATAAATATAGACCGTAAAATTTTAAATATTAAATTATAAAAAATAATATTTTGTATCAGTAATTATGATTTTTTATTTTAATTTAATATTTATTTTATAAATTATAATCAATATTAAATTTAATAGAATCCTTTTTCTTGGTTTTAATTTTATATTTAATTACTTTAAAAAAAGCTGTTAAACAATTTTTTTCTTTTATTATTTATTTTATTTTTCCTTAATATCAATTAGTAGGGTAGATATATTAATATTTTAAATCAACATTTTATACTGATTATAACTTAATATTTGTCGCATAATATATATTATGTATATAAATGATGGTTAAATATTTATAACTAAACCATCATACGCAGGCTCAACGTCTTTAGGACAAATAGAAAGAACAGCATCGTGATCTGATTCAGGGCTTAAATGAGTTAAATATGCAGATTTAGGACTTAACTCTTTAATCCATTTAAAAGAAAGATCAAAATGAGCATGTGCAATATGTGGTTTCTCTCTTAAACCTGTAACAATTAAAACATCAAGATTATATAATAAATTAAAACTTTCAGGAGGAAAATCAACAACATCTGTGCAATATCCAAATAAGTTGTTAAAAACAAAACCTAAAGTATCTATAGCTCCATGTTTTTGTTGAATAGATTTTATATTAATATTACCAATTTTAATATCTTGAAAATAATCAATGTTTATTAATTCTAATGGAGGATGAAAGTAAGATTGAGATGTTGACGACTTATTAAATAAATAATCAAATCTATTAATTAAAAATTTAGCAGTTTCAAAATGTGTATAAATCTTTAGTTTTACTTTATTATAAAAATAAAAAGACCTTAATTCATCTAATCCAGAAATATGATCTGAATGTTGATGAGTGATAAGCACAGCATCTATCTTTTTAATATTATGTTCGATGAGTTGGTTTTTAATGTCAGGGCCTGCATCAATTAAAATATTAATATCGTCAGATTGAACTAAAATAGCACACCTTTGTCGTTTGTTTTTTTTATTATTAGGATCACATTTGCCCCACCCCAAGCTCCCAAGCGCTGGAATTCCGACTGATGTACCTGTTCCTAAAACAGTAATTTTTAATTTTTGGGTCATTTTAATAACTTATTAAACATTTTTAAAGAATTGTTATATAATTGTAATATAAATTCATCAAAATTCACATTTCTAATTTCAGCAATAAATTTAGCTGTATAATAACAATTTTTAGGCTCATTAACCTTTCCTCTTAAAGGAACAGGAGATAAATAAGGTGAATCAGTCTCCACTAAAATTTGATCCTTAGGTACAAAGGAAGCAATTTCTTGAATTAACTTTGCTGATTTAAAAGTAACTATACCAGAAAACGAAATAAAAAAACCTAAATCAAGCCCACATGTAGCTAAATTTATTCCAGAACTAAAGCAATGAAGAACAGCTTTAAAATGTCCATTTTTATATTCACTCTGTAAAATTTCAATCATATCATCATCAGCATCTCTTGAGTGAATGACTAATGGTAAACCTGTATCTCTAGAAACATTAATTTGAGAAATAAATGATTTTTTTTGTTTAATTTTATCTTCATTTCCAAAATGATAATCTAAACCACACTCACCTATCGCCACACATTTTAAATCTTTAGAAAGCTTAAGCATAAGTTCATAATTACAAAAATTATCATCTTTTAATACTTCATTTGGATGAACCCCTACTGAAAAGAAAATTTCAGGATACATTTTAGATATATTTATAATATTTTGAATTCTATTTAAATTAGTTGAAATAGATATAATTTTTAATACATTATACTCTTCTGCGTTTTTTAGAACTTCATCCAATCTAGAAAACAACTCTGGGAAATCAAGATGTGCATGTGTATCAATTAAAAAACTCATATGTAAAACTCGAATAAATAGAATTTAAATTCTAGGAAATAAAATAGAAGGAACTGAGATATTATTATCACCACTGATCATAATATTTATAGATTTTAATTGTCTAAAATCATTTGGAATAGATAAATGATTTAAAATATACTCTGAAGTACTTGGAATAAACGGCTGAAGTATTATAGCTATCTGCTTCAAGGTTTCAAGCAATGTAAAGAGTACAACCTCCATTCTTTTAAAATCATTTTTTTTTAAAGACCAGGGTGCTTGATTATCTACATATTTATTGGCATTACCAATAACTAACCATATATGTTTTAAGACTTGATCAAATCTTTGTAAGTCTATTAGTTCTCTATATTCATTTAATGAATTTTTTATTGAATTAATTAACTTAAGGTCTTCGTCTAAAAAAGAATTAGGTTTTTCTGGAACTTTGCCGTTACAGTTCTTAACTACCATTGAAACAACTCTTTGAAAAAGGTTGCCAAAACTATTAGAGAGATCACTATTAACTCTATTAATTAATTGAGAAATAGAAAAGTCACCATCATTCCCAAAAGGAACTTCTCTCATTAAGAAATATCTAACCTGATCTAAACCAAATTTTTCTACTATATCAAAAGGATCAATTACGTTTCCTAAGGATTTGGATATTTTCTGACCTTCATTAGTCCACCAACCATGAGCAAATATTTTTTTTGGCAAAGGCAAGTCAGCTGCCATTAAAAATGCTGGCCAATATACAGCGTGAAACCTAATTATATCTTTACCAACCATATGTAAATCAGCCGGCCATGTTTCTAAAAACGCCCTTCCATCGACCTTGTCTGTATAGTTAGCAGCTGAAATATAGTTTGTAAGAGCATCTAACCAAACATACATAATATGATTATTATCATTTGGAACTTTTATTCCCCATGAAAAACTAGTTCTACTTACTGAGAGATCTAATAACCCCCCTTTTACGAAGCTTACAACCTCATTTCTTCTTGATGCAGGACATATAAAATTTGGATTTTTTTCATAAAAATCAATTAATTTACTTTCCCATTTCTTTAAATTAAAAAAATAAGATGGTTCTTCTACCCATTCTACTGGGGCACCGGATGGTGCCTTTCCATCAACAATCTCTGACTCAGAAAAGAAAGCTTCATCTCTTACTGAATACCAACCGGAATATTTTCCTAAATAAATATGACCATTTTCTAAAAGCTTGTTCCATAGCTTTTGACAAGATTCAATATGCCTCTCATCAGTAGTTCTAATGAAATCATCATTAGAAAATTGCATACATTTTAGCAAATCTTTAAAATTAAGTGAAACTTCATTTACAAATTCAATAGGTTTAACTTTTTTATTTTTAGCAGCCAACTCAACTTTTTGACCATGTTCATCCGTTCCTGTTAAAAAAAATACATTAAATCCATCCAGTCGCTTAAATCTAGCAATAATATCACAAGCTAAAGTAGTGTAAGCATGGCCAATATGAGGAATATCATTCACATAATAAATTGGTGTTGTAACGTAAAAATTATTGTTCATTTAACTCACATGGTTAAAAACTATGTCAAACATAAATCTTTTAAAAAATTCATGGTAACATCTGATTTGTTTACATTTAATAAAAGTGCCGAGTTCATATCTTTATCAAACTTTGAATATAATTTCAAAAGATTTAGTTTACTATTTTTTTTAACAATAAAGTTAATAAAATCTTGTTCCTTAGTTAAAGTTGATTTTAAAAAATTATTTTCAAATTGATAAAAAACCACTTTTTTAATTAAATTAACAATCATTAATCTGAGAACAAATAATAAAAAAACTTCATCATTATTTTTTATAAAATATAATTTCATCAACGAATTTCTAATGTTTAAATATTTATTTGAACACATAAGATCATCTAAAAGATTTAAATAGCTTTTAAAAATTTCTTTATCATTTATTTTCAGTGCAAGCCCAGGAGATCTATTTGAAATATCTTTTATAAATAATAATTCGTCTTCCGAACTGGATTTAATATGATTAAGCAAGAAAATATCAAAAGTTTCTTTATCTAATGGCTTTAAATTAAATACACTACACCTAGATGTAATTGTTTTTAATATATTCATTGGTTTATGAGAAATAAGGAAAATTAAAGAATTTTCTGGTGGTTCTTCAATTATTTTTAATAGTGAATTTAATGAATTAATACTCAAATTATCAATTGAGTTTATAACCGCAATTTTTATTTTTGATACTGAAAAAGTTTTATGAAAAAAAATATTTAATTTTCTAACATTATCAATAGGAATTATTTTTTCGTCTAGTTTTTTATTTAAAGATAAATAAAAGAAATCTGGGTGCACATTATTATCAAATAAATAAGATGATTTATTTGATTTTATTTTTTTAAAAAAATTATCATCATTAAAAATTATTTCTTTTAAATCTGAATTTTTAAAGTTTTCATAGTGACATAAAAGAAACTTAGATAGTTTCATTATTAAGTTTAGTTTACCTAACCCTATATCTCCTCCTATAAGAAAAGAATTAATGGAATTAGAAGAAATACACAAACCGATGTTTTTTATTAAATCTTTATTTCCATAAAAATCTATATCTAAAGGCAAGTTATGCATTTTGATTTAATTTGATATTTAAGTAAAAAATTATATCTTTTGATATTTTTTCAATTGATTGACTGCCATCTATTTTTACAAATCTATCTTTATAATTATGTGTTAATTGATGATAACCTTTTAATATTTTATGATGATAATCTATACCGAACTTTTCAAACCTATCTTCTTTAATATTAATTGATCTTTTTTTTGTTCTTTGCAAACCTAATTTAGGATCTAGGTCAAAAAAGAAAGTTAAATCTGGATACAAATTATAACAAAATTTTTTGTGCAACTCTATTAATAAAGATTGATTTACAGAGCCAGCAAAACCTTGATAAACAATTGTAGAATCAATAAAACGATCACATAAAACAATATTGCCATCAATTAAAGATGGAGAAATTATTTTGTTTATATGTTGCCTTCTTAATCCATTGAAAATCAACGCTTCCGATAAAGGGTCCCAAGAACCGCTGTCACCTGACACCAATGTTTTCCTTATTACTTCACCTTCAGGTGTTCCTCCTGGCTCTCTAGTGCAAATAACGTTACAATTATTATTTAAAAGATATTTTTTTAAAAAGTCTATTTGTGTTGACTTACCAGAACCTTCTCCACCTTCAAAAGTTACAAACAAACCCCTGTTAACTTTAACTTGGTATGATTTATTATTATTCATTAACCAAGTCTCCGTATAACAAAAATTTTAAAATTGGTTTAGCCCGCAAAAAAGGAGATAATTTTTCTACACTTACTAAAGAAACTAAGTCTTCTACAATAGTTTTCCTCCCAGGTATCTCAATAAAAATCTCTCCAACTTTATCTCCTTTCGTTATTGGTGCAGGTATTGGATTATTCCACCTTAATTTAATTTTTGTTTTATTAAATTCAAATGGAGAAACAATCTCTTTAAAAGATTTTTTTGCAACCAAATCTATAACAGGTAACTTTCCAAGCCATACATTACTTTTAGCCAAGCTATTCTTTCTATCAAACAAAGATAATAATACTGTCTCTCTAAAAATTATATTTAACAGTCTTTTACTCTCAAATGTTCTTTCTTTTTTACTATTTATTCCATTAATTATTATTGTCACTCTCCTATTGTCTCTTAATACAGATCCTATTAAACCATAACCAGATTCATTTGTATGACCTGTTTTAACACCATCTGCACCAGATAGAGAATATAATAAAGGGTTTCTATTTGATTGTTTTATATTGTTATAAGTAAAAGTTTTTTCTTTAAATAAAGAATATAATTTAGGAAAGTTTTCTATTAAGTTTTTAGTTAAAATCATTAAATCATTTGTTGTTGTTTTTAATTCAGGATGTGGCCAGCCTGTTGAATTTGTAAAATATGTATTATTCATACCTAATAGTTTTGAATATCTATTCATTTCTCTAGCAAAAGCTTCTTCATCACCTGAAATACCTTCAGCAATAACAACAGCGGCATCATTACCTGATTGTACTATTAATCCCATAAGCAAGTCTGAAACAGACACATCACTATTAAGCTCAAGAAAGGATCTTGAGCCACCCATTTTCCATGCCTTTTTAGAAACATTAAATGTATCATTAAATTTTAAAACACCATCTTTTATTTTATCGAAAACAATATATGAGGTCATCACTTTAGCCATTGATGCTGGTTTCATTATGTCATCACTATTTTTTTCAAATAAAATTTGATCTGCTTGATGATCATAAATAACAACTTGCTTAGCTATGGATGTAATATCTAATGATTTTGAAAAAGACTGATTTGCAGAAAATATAAGAAATAAAAAAGACAAAATATATGGCATTTTATAAAAACACTTGTAACTAAACAAAAAATAACTCCTTTAAAAATTTATTCAATAATAATTTTGGCACCTTGCATACCATTTGTTGATAAAGAAGATAAAATATTATCAACTTTATTAACATTTAGAAAAGGGCCTGCTTTGACTTGATATAGAGATTTACCGTTTTTAAATATTTTATAAATTTTTATTTTATTA
>JAQBXK010000071.1 GCA_027625145.1 Pseudomonadota bacterium | reverse complement strand
AAGTTTAGAGCTTTCTAACTCTATTTTTTAAAATTTGGATAATTTTTGTAAGTTTGCTTTATGAAAAAAATATTAATCATATTACTTTGTAAATAGTTATGAATTTAATACTAGCTATACTTCCTCCACTTTTAATAGCATATTATATTTACAAAAAAGATAAATATGATGTAGAGCCAAAAAAATTAATTATCAAAAGTTTTCTTTTTGGTTGCCTAGCAATCATCCCTGCTATTTTTTTAGAAATCTTTGCACAGGCTATATTTACTAACTTATTTCTTTTTGTTTTCTTTGGTATTGCTTTAGTTGAAGAAGGGGTTAAATATTTCTTTTTAAAGAAATATTTATTTAACAAGACAGACTTTAATGAACCTATGGATGGTATCGTTTATGCTGTTATGATCAGTCTTGGTTTTGCTACTGTAGAAAATATTGCTTATGTCTTTAATAATGAAGGAGAAGAATTTTTTACTGCTGTAATTAGAATGTTTACGGCAATTCCTTTACATGCTGTATGTGGTGTTTTATTAGGATACTTTGTTGGTTTAGCTAAATTTTCAGATAATAGTAAGCCTTTACTCTATAAAGGTCTTTTTATAGCAACTCTTGTTCATGGATTGTATAATTACTTTATATTTTTAGGTCAAGGTTTTATTTTTTCAATTATCGCATTAGTTGTGGCAATATATTATTCAAAGAAGGCTATTAATCTACATCAGCAGGATTCAAAAGAAAGGAACTTATAATATGAATTTATTAAAGAAATTTTTAAAACACATAGTTGTAATTGTAATTTTAGGATATCCAGCGTATCAACTTTTGCATCATTTTCATTCCTTAACCCCTTTAATGAGGGAGGTAGCAGATTTTAAATTTACTGATATTTATTTTGGACATTTTCAAAAAAGGATTTTAGATGATAATATTTACTTTGTAGATGTTGGCGTAAAAGATAAAAATACTACAAGATTAGAGATTGCAGAATTTATTAATAATGTAAATAAAAATTACAAACCTAAAGTTATTGCAATTGATGTAGATTTTAAGATAGATACTGCTGTTTCAGATACTGTTAATGAAAAATTAATAAGCTCTCTAAATAATGATAATATTATTTTGAGTTACGATTTAAAAAATATTAAGGGCCAGTGGATAGAGGATAAATCAGAATTACCGATTAATTATAATATTGTAAAAGATGGCTTTACAAATAATTTAATTGCTAATTCTGGAGTTGAATTTGGTGTTGAAAGGTTTTTTCAACCCTCTATTTTGCAAAATAACGATACTTTGAAGCATTTCTCTGTTGTTACATCTAAAAAATCTGGAGTTAATATTGATAAATCTTTATTAAAAGATAATAACAAAGTGATGATTAATTTTAAATACAAATATCATGATGCAATTTCAATAGGTGATACTAACAACTACTTTAAATTAAAAGATAAAATTGTAATTGTAGGACTATTTTCAAAGAATAAGAAAGGTAATCCATTGTACAATGAGGATTTACATTATACGGCTTCAAATAAATTTTATTTAGGCAAATCCCCACCTAATATGTATGGTGGAGAGGTTTTAGCCACAATAATATCTAATATAAATAAAAATAGCTTTATAACATATTTTAAGGGATTATCATTTTGGATTAATCTCATTTTATCATTAGTAGTTTATCTATGTCTAATCCATTTTTTAGGAAAATCTCATAATGTATTTACTGCTACTATAATTTTCACTCAATTTGGTCTTGTTACCTTTTTTGTTTTTTGTTCAATATTTATTGTGCACAGGTTTAATATATATCTTGATTTAACAGTTCTTGGAATAATAACCTTCTTTTCAGTTGAATTTATTGGTGCAATTGATCATTTGATACACTTAGTTGAGAGTAAGTTTATTCCAGCAGTTAAAAATAAGTTTAATAAAAAGAAATTATGAGGATATTTATTAGTTGTATTATATTGTTATTTTCCATGCATACTTTGTTTGCACAAGAGGTTGTTGTAAAACAGGTAGTTGGTAAGGTTGAATTTGTTGTAGGTAAAAAAAGAACAATTGTAAAAAACTTCTCAACTTTCTCTGACAGATCAGGTGTATTTGTATTAAAAGACAAAAAAGCACAATTATTTATTAGAATAGGCGACAAACTGGATTTATTAACTTTTTCAAAAAATAAACATAAATATCCTTTGATAGATTTAATAACTCCAAAGCAAGATGCTCATAAAAAAGAAGAAGGATTTTTAGACAAATGGTTTTCATTTTTTCACATCTCACATGATAATGGCGCAAAAATAGGGGATATGCAAGTTGCTGATAAATCTGGTGTGTCAAGAAGTTTTAATGATACTAATATTATTTCTATAGAACAAATTATGATAGTAGATGGTTATCCTTTTAAAATTGATTTTGGCAGCTTTATTGATAGTAAAAACAAGCAAAATAAAAAGTTTCAGGTATTGATTAAAACGAAATATAATAATCAAGAAATATTCAGCTCAATAATTAGTGAAACATATTTTTCTTTAGAAACTGAAAATATTAAAAAGTTTTTGGTTCTAGAATGGGAACTAGAAATTAATGATATAAGTTCCTCACGAAAGATTAAAGGAAAAATTAAATCAAAGACATTTCAGTCAGATGAAAAGAAGTTGCTCGATCAACTAAAAGATAAAGCTATGCTCGAGAGTAAAACAAATGAATTTATTTATCAAATAGTATTTATCGAGTCATTAAGATTAAGTGGGTTGCTGGCAAATGCTTCTTATTATCTAGATTTGTTTATTGAAACAAATAATAATATTAAACTAGTTGAATACCGAAATCACTTAACTAAAAACTAAAGCGATGAAAAAAATATTTTGTTCACTAGTTGCTATTAGCATTTCTCTTCTTACATTTTCACAAGGATTTATATGGAATGAGGAAATTAAACAAAAACAAAAATCTTTTATAGAAGAAATTGTTACATTAACAAGGTCTGTTTATCCCAGTAGCTATTCATTAGAACGTTACGCTCCTTACGTTCATCATCAGGCCGAAACAGGTATGTGTGTTGCTTATGCATTAGCAAATTGCCGAACTATTATTTACGCAAAAAACAAACGAATAACAGACAAAGAGGATATAAATCTTATTAGTTTTTCTCCATTTTTTAGTTATTATCATTCAAAAGAAGATAATGATGCAAAATGTCAATTTGGACTTGACCCAATTGATGCTCTTATTTCATTAAGAGATGAAGGTATTGCACAGTTATATGATGTTGAGTATCCAGACTATTGGCCATTCACTAATAAACAATTATGTACTTATTATCCACCAACTTACCGTACAGATAAGAATAATGCCAAGAACTATAAAATTGATGAGCCTAGATATGTTAGCGATGATCTTTCAATTTCTAAGAAAATAGTAGCACTTAAAAGTGAGATTTCTTCAGGAAATCCTATTTTCTTTGCGATGGATCCTTTTCCTTCATCTTTATGGGCTTCAAATGGGTATAAATTATGGACTCCAGAACAAAGCGTCCAATGTATGGGTGTAACTCAATCAGGAGATCAATGCACAAGAAAAGTAAAATATTCTGCATATTGTTATCAGCATAAAAATAATGAAGAAAGTTCAATGGGTCATGCAATGGTAATTATAGCTTATAATGATAATATGTATGGAGGTGCTTTTCAGATTCTAAATAGTTATGGAGAAGAATGGGGTGATAATGGCAAAATCTGGATAAGGTATAATGATCTAATTACTCATTCTCTTGCATTCTTTCCTATTTCTAGAAAATCTGAATCCTCTAATTTGGGAAGATCAAGTCCAGAACTAATTTCATCAGAAAAAGATTCTATGGAGAATCTTACTTCACCATCATTTATTAAAACAGAATTAGATCCGCCATGGTCTAAAAGCCTTAAAAAAGAATAATACTAATGGCAAAAAAAAGAAAGTGTATCTAATCAGTGGACTTCACTTTAATTAAAAACCCACTGAGTGGTTTTCTTATAACTTTGCGATTACTTTTTCAAATTTAGATTATTTGATAGATTTTATTTTAAAATAACTTTCTTAAGTTGGCCCTTTAAAAATTTAAAATAATAATTAGTATCAAGCGTTATTATTCATATTTTTGACTTTAATTTATTTTATGAGACTGTTACTTATTTTTTTCTTATCCGTTCAGCTTTTATCCGCTCAACAGCTTGTTGAT
>JAQBXK010000027.1 GCA_027625145.1 Pseudomonadota bacterium | reverse complement strand
GGCATCACAAAAAGTAGTTGGTGGCTCTGCTACTTCTAGTGCTAATGGAAGTTCTGCTAGTTCATCAAAAGTAAGTTCATCAAAAGTAAGTTCATCAAAAGAAAGTGCCGCAAATAAAAGCAGCTTATTTGGTAAGGTTAAAGAAACTGCCGCTGATAAATTAATAGCTGTTGGTGATAGAGTTTTGTTTGGTTATGACTCTGCTAAATTAGATGAGAGTTCTAAAATACTTATTGATGCTCAATCAAGATTTTTAAGAGTTAACAATGATTTAAATTTTGTTATTGAAGGTCATGCTGATGAAAGAGGCACTCGTGAGTATAACCTTGCTTTAGGTGAGCAAAGAGCAACAGCCGTTAGAGACTATTTGGTTATACAAGGTATAGATCCTGACAGAATTAAAGTAATTTCTTATGGAAAAGAAAAGCCAGCTGTTGTTGGTTCTAACAGTATGGCTTGGTCAAAAAATAGAAGAGCAGTTACTATCATTAATTAATTTTAAAGAAAAACATCAATAATATAATTTAAATTTATTTGTAAATTAATGAAATCTATTATTAACAAATAGATTATTTCTATTGAAACGTTTATTTATGAAGTGAAGTTATTAAAAATAATAATAGAAAATAAAAATTTAAATTGTTAGATATTATATTTTATTACATCACTAAAATTATATTTAATAGAGTATCTAATAATGCAAAATATTTCTTCTGAAATCTTAAATAACATTCGAAATAAATTTTCTCAAATTGATACATGTCCGATTCAAGGCAAACGTATTTTTTTTGAAAACGCAGGTGGAGCCTTAACCCTTAAGTCAGTTGTTGAATGCTCAAAAAAATATGCTGCTATTCCAGACAACCAAGGAAGAGACAACCAAGGATCTTATGAGCTTGTAAAAACAATAAACAAAGCAAAAGATGATATGAGATTATTTATGAACGCTCCTTCGGGGCAATTTTTTGTTGGCGAAAGTGGAACAGAATTAATATTTCGCCTTATAATGAATGCTTGTTTAGGAACAGAATCTAATGGTCAAGTTTTAGGATCTACTGTTGAACATCCTGCAACGCGAAGCGCATGTTCAAGATGGTCTAAAATTTCTGGGAAAGAACATATATTAGTCCCTCACAATGATGAAAAAGGATTAGTTACCAATGAAGATTACAAACAATACATTACTAAAGACACCAAAGTAGCCACCATATTACATACTTCTCCAGTTACTGGAATGAGTATGGATGTTGCTAAAATTTCAAAGGAAATAAGATCAATTGTACCAAACTGCTTTATTATAGTCGATGGTATTCAACATGCAGCACATGGTCAAATAGATATTAAAAGTTATGATATCGATGGTTACGTAATATCACCATATAAAATGTTTTCTAGACATGGATATGGATTAGCATGGATATCAGATAGATTAACAAAGCTCCCCCATGATGGCTTGATGGATGGCCCAAGCGATACATGGGAACTTGGAACCAGAGACACAGGAGCTTATGCTGCTTTATCAGAAGTAGTTTCATACTTTGAATGGCTAGGTGACCAATTTAGTAGTAGCAAAGTGAGGTGGTCCTAAAAAACTGTACAGTCTGTTAAGGTGTATCCGAACAATGAATCGGAGACATTAAAATGACGAAAAGACGCACGCTTACGACTGCTTTTAAGAAGAAAGTCGCCCTTGCCGCTTTGCGCGGTGATCAAACTATTCAAGATCTAGCAGCGCATTATCAGGTTCACCCCAACCAAATTAGCACATGGAAGAAACAGGCAATTGATGGTCTTGACGAGACCTTTGACAACAAGAAGGCCAACCGAGCCCGTGATGTTGATTCAGAGGTTAAGGACCTCCACGCCAAGATTGGGGAGTTGACTATGGTCAACAGTTTTTTGGAAAGCGGGCTCAAGAAATGAGCCATAGCGAACGCAAAGCTATGGTGAACTGTGACCAGGGTGGCCTCAGCATCGCCAAGCAGTGTAAGGTTATCAGGATCAGCCGTAGTAGCTTTTATTATCAGCACAAGGCAACATCCGAAGAAACACTGGCAATCATGAATCGTATGGATGAACTTTTTATGCTTTATCCTTTCTTTGGTAGCCGCCAGATGACAATTGTCTTGCAGCGAGAAGACATATCTATCGGCAGGCATCGTGTCCGGCGGTTAATGCGGCTCATGGGTCTACAGGCGATTTATCGCAAGCCGCGAACTAGTGATCCTCACCCCCAACATAAGATATATCCTTACCTCCTGCGTAAATTACCAATCACTGAGGCCAACCATGTGTGGTGTGCAGATATTACATATGTCCCGATGCAAAAGGGTTTTCTGTATCTGGTGGCAGTGATGGATTGGGCTACTCGCCATGTGCTGAGCTGGCGGCTATCAAACACGATGGATGTCGACTTTTGCGTCGAAGCTCTAAAAGAGGCTGTCGATCGGTACGGCCCACCAAAAATATTCAACACGGATCAGGGCAGTCAGTTCACCAGTCAAGCATTCATAGGTGTCTTGCAAGATGCAGATATTAGAATATCTATGGATGGGCGCGGACGGTATTTGGATAACATCTTCATTGAGCGTCTCTGGCGCAGCCTTAAATATGAAGCCATCTATCTTGCTGAAATGAGTGATGGATTTAAAGCACGACAGGTTATCATGGACTGGATAGAATTTTATAATACGATCCGGCCTCATTCTTCCCTTGACGGAAGCGCTCCGCATGAGGCTTACTGGCAATCAAGAAAACAATTTTATGACATGGGATTAATCCCATGTCATAAAACACAAGAAATGGCAGCATAACATGAAACAGGATACACCTTAACTTCGCTGCCAAACTGTCCAAACAAACAGGACCACCTCAAAGATAGACGAAATAAATTTATTACTGCAGGTAAAGTTATTCATGATCATGAAAAAAACTTAACAGACACAATGATATTTGGAATAGGAAATATTCCAGGATTATCTCAAATGGGAAAAGTAAATATAATCGGTGGATTAATCAATCCATCTAGAGAAGGGTTAGTATCAATTTATGTAGATGGGATATCTTCTTCTAAAGTTGTTGAAATACTAAACTCTCAAGGTATAAGGACACATCTTCGTAAAGCCGATCATTATTCTGGAAATATATTAACCCCTCTGAATCAAGACAGTTGCATTAGGGTTTCATTATGCCATTATAACTCTATTGAGGAAGTTTCACAATTTTTATTAGCTATGAATGAGTTATGTAAGTAATTAAATTCTTAATCAGCAAAAATATTTGTTAAAATTGATTAGAATTAATTAAAGATAAATTATTTAGGGCTTAATAACTTTAAGATTAGCATTTATCCAAGAGTTAATTCCGCCATTTGCATCATAAATAATAGCATTAGTTTCTTTGCTTATCATATTCGCTACAATCCCGCTTCTTCTTCCACTTCGACATATAAGAACAAATGGATCATTATTAGATACGATTTTTTTTAACTCTTTCTGCCATTTATTAAAATTATAATTTCCACTATTGTCAAAAAACATTAATAAATTACTTTTAGGAATTACCCCAGTATCCTTCCATTCGCCTGGTGTTCTAATATCAATTATTGAAACACTTGATTTTAATAACTCTTTAATCTGATCATTATTTACAACCACGACATCCGCAAATAACTGTTTACAACAGAAAATACTGATAATAATAAATTTAAAAACATTATTCATTTAAATTCTTTCTATAAAATTCAAAATAATTATCTATAAAAAATTAACAACTTTCTTTAATGGAGAAAGGTTAATTTCTTCTACAACTGTGCTTTCTTCCATGGCTAAAACATTCATAACTGTTTTAGCTATTTCATCAGGGTTTATAGCATTAGCAACATCATTTCCAGGAGAAAAACTTAAGTTTTCAAAAAATTCAGTTCTCACCATTCCAGGATTTATAATGCACACACGAATATTACTACTAGAAATATCATTTCTAATTGACTGGGAAAAGCCTCTTAGACCAAATTTTGCACTACAATATAGACTTCCATTTTTAGCACCTATTAACCCAGCTTCAGAACCCATAAAAATTATATTTCCTATTTTTTTACGTTTAAAATGAGGAATTAATAATTTACTAACAACTATGTGGGCAGTTAAGTTTAAAGTAATAAAAGAGTTAATTTGTTCAATTGAAAAATTTTCTAAAGGGCCAAAAGCTCCATAACCTGCATTACTAATTAAACCATTAATTTCATCATTATCTTTAATAATTTTATTAATTATTAATTTTAAATTAGATAAATCGTTTAAATCAGCTTGATATGTTAGATAATTTTGATGACCATTTGTAAATTTACTATGGTCTCTGGCTAAACCTATTACTTTAGCTCCAGAATTTAAAAGCCTTTCTGTTATAGAACGACCAATACCACTTGAACTACCTGTTACTAAGATACATTTGTCTTTCATAACATAATTTCCAAATTTCTGATTAGGCAGAGCATTTAAATATTTGACTTTCATTTATATATTTTGCTGTTAATTCTTTACAAAAAAATGTCATCTCTTGTTCAATTTCATTACTATATGAGATTATACCTTTATTTTGCAACAAAGGACCTAAAAATAAAGGTTCATTGGGATATAGTTTAAAAATATCTTTAAACATTTGTTTAGGGAATCTTAACGGACCAAAACTTACTGAGTGAATAGAACTTACTGGAATAGAATTAAAAACCATTATTATCATTTTTGTATAAAGATCTTTCCAGTCTTTTCCATGAATTAATGGATCAAACCTCAATCCAATTTTCCAACCTTTAGAAGCTAATACCGACATAGCATTAATTCTTTTTAAAATTGACGGTGTTTTATTATCAAGTGATTTTGAAATTAAATCTGGCATTAAACTATAAGCAATAACAAGATTATCCATAGGTTTAATTAAAGAAAAAGGTTCAATCTGGATGCTTTTTGTTCTAAATTCAACATCAACATTAGGATGTTTTTGAAAAAAAGGAATTATATGTTTTGCAAAACCCGTTACTTTTTCTAGGGCAAGAGAGTCACAATCATATCCCGAAAAAAAAGTTAAACTATCTTCTGGATGTTTCTGTATTATTTTTTTTATTTCATCATCAAAATCTTCAAAGTTTACAAAAACAACATAGTTAGCAGAAGAATACATTCCTTGAAGAAAACAATACCTGCAATCATAGATACAGTTATACATATGAGAAAAATAATAATTTTTAGATGATCCTATCCCAAAACCTTCAGGAGCAGGTAATACATAACCTTCTTTTTTATATGCTAATATCAATGCAGGATTATTTTTTTGAATTCGAAAATTTTGATTATGTTTGTTAAAAACTTCTCCATATTTATCAATTTCAATATGTCTTGCTTTTTTGAACTTAGAAAGTATAGAGATTGTTCTTGGATGATCTTTAATTTTTTTTTCAATATAAATTGTCTCTATCAAGCATTTCTCCAGTCAACCTCATAAGATTCCATTTGCTTATTCAGGATATTCATCACAGATTTAGAGTTTCTACAATCTTTTAATAAGTTTAGAATATTTTCTTTAATATTTGAAGTAGCTATCCTTCTTAATACACGTTCTAATTGATGTTGCTGAGAAACAGTAAAATGCCATTGATTACATATTTTATAAAATATCTCAGGTTTCTTTAATCTTTTGTACTCATCTAAAGATAAACTTTCATAATATAAAACAATCTTAATAATGTTAGAAATATTAGTTGTTATTAGTTTTGAAATAATGGATCTATTTAAATTTTTAATATTATTTGAGGGACCATCTGAAATCACTTTCACAATAGATATCAACTCTCTCGATGAGAATTTACTTGTTGCATCATAAAAAGCACATGCTTCCATATCAATTAATTTTTTTGAAGTATAATCAATGATAGGAATGTCTGTCGTTAAAAGTTCCATTCTCGGAAATGGAGAGTTTTTCATTGCGCTTGGAAAACTTACTTTACCGTCAGAGTTATTAATAATTTTATCAACTAAACATAAATCTCCAAAATGACCTACACCACATCCCGCAATTCCTATATTAATCCAAGCTGTCCATTTTGGCGCTTTGCTTTTCTCATAAAGGTATAAGGTTGCTGCTGATGCGTTATGCCTTCCAATACCTGATAATATCAACCAATGAGTTTCTTCTGAATTTTTAAAAATTGGAAAAACACTCTTTTCTGATAATAATTTCATTCTATATTGTTGAATGATAATTTCAGCTTCATCTTTAAGTGCGATCACCCACCTAATAGAGAATTTTTCTTCCTTAGTTATATCTTCAATCATATAAAAAACTATCTGAGACAGATAACCATGAACTTAATTTATTTGAATATATCTCAAAAACTTCGTTATTGCTTCTTTTGTTCGCCCCTGTAATAACAACTTTTAATTTTTTTATTAACATTTCGTAAGCCAATTTATTTTGATCTTTGCTAAAGCAATTGTTTTTAATATTTTTTTCAATAGATTGAATTCTAAATCTATCCATCCCCCAATATTTTTGAGACAGTTGATCTGAGTGACCTCCGTATTTAACAACCAAAGGTTGAGATACATATCCAACGTTCTCTTTTGAAGTTAAACGTAACCACATATCATAATCTTCACAAACTTTTAAATCTTCATCAAAAAAACCATGTTCATCAAAAATTTTTTTCTTAATTAGAGAAGAACTTGGAGAGATACTACATAATTTTAGACATTTGTTAAAAAGGTTTCCACCTGATTTTTCATGTTTTTTCATTTGATTTAAAAAAACTCCATTCCTAAACCAAATTTCATTTGTATGAATAAATCTATATTTATTTTTAAATTCATAATTTAAAATTAATTGTTTTTCTAACTTTTCAGGTTTCCAAACATCATCTGAATCTAAAAAAGCTATCCATTCAAATCTAGCATTTTTTATACCTTTATTTCTAGCCGCGCTTACACCAATTTTATTTTCAGTTAAATACCTTATGTTAGGATATAATGTTTGAATAGTTTTTTTAGTATCATCAGACGAACCATTATCAATTACGATAATTTCATGTGGATTATAACTTTGATTTAAAACTGATTGTATTGCTCTTTGTAAAAGAGAACATCTATTTAAAGTTGGTATAACAACAGAAACAGTTCCTAATTCATTATGAAATGTCATTATATCTACTAATTAATCTACTAGGGTCTTCTATCAAATTCTTTAATATTTTTATCTATATAATGAAATTTTTGTTTATCTATAGTAAAAATGGCAGCACTAGCTGTAAAAATTGAAGGATCATCAAAGGTTCCTACCTTTAAAATTATAGAATTAGGTCTTGCAGGGCTCTTAGTTCCAATAGCTGTTCCACATTCTTTACAAAACAAACGTGTCACAGCTTTATCTAAATCTTTTCTTTTAAAAGTTTGAGGCTCATCCTTTAAAAACTTAAAACCGTTTATAGGCATAATCATTATTACATTAGGGTTCCCTCCAGTTATGTATTGACACTCTCTACAATGGCATTGAATTGAAGCTTCAGGCTCACCTTCAGCTATATACCTTATATTCCCACAGTAACAACCGCCCTGTATTTTCAAAATACATCTCCCCTTAAATATTATTCATTATCCAATTTATTAACTTCTAAAACTTCCACTAATTCTTCTACATACCTAACTTCTTTACTATAATAATCATGAGGCAATTCTATTAAATTTTCAACTGATAAACCATCAATCCATTGTAAAAAATTAATTTCAACGTTCTCTTTATTGGAAAAAGGTACTTTATGTTTTATAGGAAGATCTTCACCAATCAAAATAATATCTTCTTTAATAACACGAAATGATCCTTTTAAAGGATCATTACCATAGAAGGTAACTTCATATCTGACTTTCCATTTAGGAACTTTTGATAAATAATTCATAAAAATTTATAAAATATTTTTTATAAATATACAAAAGTATTAAATTATAAATATTTAATTACTGTTTTTGCTTTTTCTTATTAACTCTTAAAAGACCGTATGCAGGCAAATTTTCAACAAGTTCTGCTTTAAAGCATGTCAAAGATTTTAAAACTATTTCAGCTTTTTCTTTTCTTCCCCAGGCATGAATGACTTGATCTTTAGGGTCTCTCAAATAGAACCAATCATTTTCGTTTTTTGTTAACCATATTTTTATTGCAAACATATTTTAAACCTTTCTATTCTAGAAAGTGATTAAATAATTGACATTTATGTTAACATTATTTTTGAAAGATAAAAGAAAATTGAAACTATCACTTTGATAGTCAAAATAAATCTTTCAAATTACTATTTAAAAGTTATTTTATATTTATAAACTTGAAATACATATTGTTTAGATAAGGATAAATTATGAAAGAATTTATTAATGTTAAAGTAGAAAAAAAGGCAAATATATACTTCGATGGAAGTGTTATTAGTAGAAACATCACCTTTCAAGATGGAGCTATTAAATCATTAGGTGTTATGGTGCCTGGCGAATACGAGTTTAATACTGATTCCAAAGAAATAATGGAGATTATTTCAGGGAAATTAGAATACCAAATACTTCATGAAACTGATTGGACTTTAATAACAGATAAAATGAGCTTTGACGTTCCTGCAAAATCTTCATTTAAAGTAAAAGTTTTACAAATTTCACATTATTGCTGTTCATATATTGAATGATATTATTTTTTATCAGTTTAATTGGTAGTGGAGGAGGAACTTGAACTACTGACAACCGGATTATTATTCCGAGATTCATATATAAAATATATAATTAAATCAATAACTTAAAGTGATTATTACGCTTGTGTCTAACTCTATGTGTCTAACTATATCTTGAATTATTAAAATTTTTATTTTAGAAAAGTCCAGTAATTTGTGTAAATACACATATATTATTTTATTAATTGTGTCTAATGATTGTGTCTAACTTTTCTCTCTGGATACTATCGTGGTTTATAGATTAGGTTTGTTTTGTCAGTTTTAAGGGGGATAGGAGTTTAATCATTTTTTAACATTTAGGATTACAAATAATTTTTAACTTTTCAAAAATTATTAAAATACATCTTAAGTAAAATTATTTCTTAAGTTTTTTAATAAACTAGTTTCTTCAGACAACACTTCTTTTAATTTTAAAACAGATGCGTCCTGTATTGATTTTTTTTCAATTTCAAATTGTTTTTTTCTTAACTTTGAAAGTGTTTTATTAATATTTTTTTCTCTTTTAATTAAAAATTTTGTTGCTAACTCATTATGTATTTTCTGTTTATCTTTTATCTCTTTCATTTTAATATAAACATTTCGAAAAAAAAAGTTTGTAGAGACTAAGAGTGACAACCCTCCCAAAACGTTGTCCAAAATGCAGTCGTTTCATTATAAAAACTATATTGTTTAGATAAAAAGAAGTATGAAAAACCCAAGTATAATGGAATTATAGACATAATTAAAAATACAAACATAATTAAAATCAATAAAGTAGTCTCTGGCATTAGGTTCTACTCATTAATTATAGTTTTATTATCTTTGTTCTTTAAACTTTGTAAAAATTCTTCTTTATTTTTTATTATGAGAAGAATTTCATGAACTTTTAATGTAATTGATGGATCAATATCTATTAAATTTTCAATATTTACTTCTCTTAAGTTATTTAAATCTTCTCTTGTAGATATTTCTATACCTGATTTTAATATTTTAATTGTCATTCTTACTTTTTTTTAATTCATTTAAATCCAATTGTATTGTTTTAAACAAATCAGTTTCAATTTCATCCAATACCACAATATCTTATTTATTTTTGGGTTTGAATTGATCTATATTTTTTACAATTTGATAAAATTTACCATTTGCTTTAACTGATAAATTAAGTTCTGAAGCAGCATTCAATATTAATTTAGGATTAAAAATTATGTACCTCAAATAAAAAAAAATTATTATTATAATAATTTTTATGATTGGTAAAGGGTAATTGATTTTGATACGTCTATTGGTGGATATTTTCTATATTAACTTTTCTTTTTATTATTTCATATTATTCAAAATTAATAATAGGGATTTTTTTCGGAGTAATAATTGGATTTTTTTAATAATATTAGATAATAAATTCTTTGATTCCATCTAATATATATTGAACACTAAGACCTGCTAAAATAATTGCTATAACACTAGAAAATATATTAATTACTTTTTCGTTTACTACTTTTTCAAATTTAGAAACAATAAAAAAAGCAATAAAAGTTATCACCATTACTAGCACTAAAGATGTCATCCCAACAATTTGATTTATAAAGTTACTTCCAATATTATTAACTGATACTACTACAGATATAATGGCAGCAGGTCCTGCTAATAGTGGTATAGCAAGTGGAAATACACTTATATTATCTGAATGAAAATTAGTATTTTCTTTTTTTCTTTGTTGTCTTTTACTAAATAACATTTCCAAAGAGACAATAAAGAGAATGATACCGCCTGCTATTTTAAGAGCAGAAAAAGTTATATTCAAATGATTTAATATATAATTTCCAAGTAATGCAAAAAATATTAACACTAACAAAGCAATAATAGTTGAGTTAACTGCCGTTTTTATTTTATCCTTAATATTCAAGTTTTTTGTAATTACAAAAAATATTGGGGTACTGCCAATGGGGTCAACCACAACAAAGTATAAAACGAAAGATTGAATAAATATTTCTAACATAAAATAATTAAGATTCAGTTCTGTTTCTCGGATTTAAAGTTATATTATATCTTAAAATAATACTTTTTGAAACCTTTGATTTTGTAATTGTGTTTTGAACCTACAACGATTCAAATGTTTGAAATAACGGATACAGTTATAACAAAGTAAAACCTAATTCTTATCTTCAAGTGTCTTCTTACAACTCCAGACAATTTTGAATAGAAAATTGCAGTTGTCGCATTGAAGGTATTTTTTGAAATACATTATGGTTTAGTCACTAATCTTGATATTATTTTTGTAAATACCTTTATCTTTTAATTTTCCACTATTCCAATAACTAACCCAAGAACCTTCTCTTTTACCATCCTTCCAATTACCTTTATACATTAACTGTCCATTATCGTAATAACCAATCCAAGGACCATCTCTCTTACCATTCTTGTAATTACCTGTTCCTATTTTTCTAGATTCAATTTTTCCAGTAAATGGAATATCCGAAAATTTCTTATAATAAATTCCATCTCTTTCAACCAATTCATATAATTTTACACTCCAACCAATAGATGAAGTGAGACAAAACAGAAGCGTAAAGAATGTAAGGAGTGTTTTTTTCATTTTGTTCCTTTAACGACTTTGTAGATAATTGACTAGTGTAACTATACTACCAGATGAAATTAGAAAGGACACAATTTCTTGATTGTATTTCATAACTACTATGCAGAGTATTATTCCCAATATTAAATTCAACATTAGTCATCTCCATCTTCATATATTGATTCAAAATAATCTGCATATCCACACATCTCAAATGAAGTTCCCCAAGGCAGTTTCAATTCATCATCTGTTTCTTTTAATGCACCAAAGGTTTCATTCTTTAATTGTTTAAGTTTGTCATTAACTGACTTTGCAATCTCATCATAAGATTTATTTGGTGATAGTACTTTGTTGTTTGGGAATATTGTTATGTTACTTCTCCTTTTTTGTTGTGTTAAAAAGTCTGAAGATTTTCTACTAACTCATCATTCATTTCTAAATTTTTAAGATAAAATCTTTCAAGTTGTTCAACACTAGTTCCAGCATTTTTTGCAAGATTAAATATATTAACTTTCCCTTTACTTTTAAGAAGTCTTGTCTGTAATGAATAATGTCTTAATGCATATGGAGTGAGAAATTGTCCATCAGATGTTTCTTTAATATCTGCAAGATTTAAAATATAATTGAATTGCCTATTCACATTTCTAATTGCAGTTGAACGATTAGGATAATTATTAAAAAATAGGTAATCAGTAGGTTTGTAATCTGGATTCATAACTCTTAACTTATCATAAAAATCCAATGCATCAGGCGAAGTTGAAACTATCCTAAAACCAGTTTTACCTTTAATTTTTATTTCTAATCTATTGGGTTTGTATTTTACTGTAATATCTTGATGCTTGATTGAAAATATTTCACTTTCAACAGGTCTCATAAATGAGTGAACCATAAATACAAAGAAATAATATAACTCATCAGTTAATTGTATTCCCCTCACCTTTACTTCGTCATCAATAACTTCTCTAGTTGTTTTCAATAATAATTTATACTGTTCTTCTGTAAATGAAGGTCTTGGATTATCTTTCTTAGATACCTTTGGTATCATAGGCATTCTATCCAGAGTACCTTTTTCATATGCAATTTTAAGTATTTTACTAACGATAATTAGATGCTTTGACTTTGATGATGGAGACAATCCTTTTTCTCTATTATCATCTAGAACTGTCAGGTAATCTCTTAAATCATATGTTGTAATATCGTTTATATCTTTTTTACCAAAATACTCATTTATTCCGTCAACTTTTCTAAGGATTAGACCTTCATCATCCAGATGAAATCTTTCACTTCTAGTTTTACCAGACATTGATTTTTGTTGTTTCATTAGAAGTTTTGAAAAGTAATCAAAACTGTCTTTATCCTTAACTTTATTTTTCTTTGTATTTTGATTTAATTTTTCTAAAAGTTCCTCAACCACTTCCATTGCATCTAATCTAGAAGTTTCTTTTGTAGATTTAACTGAATATTTTTTATCTGCATTAATCCAAATTCTTGCAAACCAAAACGGAGAACTATCCGTTTTATAGATAGAGACTCCTTTTCTGATTATCTTAGTATGTGTTTTTTTATATCTACTCATAGTTACAGAGTATTGTGTCTAACTGTGTCTAAGTCAAACTTAAAAATTATGAGGAAGGTGATTTTTTTTAAGTCTTTGATTTTATTGAAATTATTGGTAGCGGAGGAGGGACTTGAACCCCCGACAACCGGATTATGATTCCGATGCTCTAACCAGCTGAGCTACTCCGCCACAAAAGCCTTAGAGATGTTAGTAAATATAAAATATTTTACAGTCAAGCATTTACATAAAATAACTAAAAATTAATAATAAATTATAAATCAATAATATTATTCTTTAAAGTATTCCTAATTGATATTGTTAATTTAGGATAATCAGAAATAAATTCTGTATCTTCTTTATTAATTAAATAAGTTAGTTCTTTGGGTTGTTTTAGAGATATCATTAAATCTTTAAATGAAAGTTGATGTTTTAAAATTTTTACTTCAATTTTTTCTAATTCAAACCGACTCTCTTTCATTTTTTTTATTGGCTTATCACTCTCCCAATTAATTATGCTAGGGATAACTCCATTATCTACCATAATAGATGGTAAAAGATTTTTGACAGGCTTTGGCATTGCAAATTTCCATTTATAAATACCTCTTTTTGCATTAAAAAAAGGAAAATAATGCTTAAGAACTGTCTTGTCATACGTTTCAATAACATAGCCAATTACTTGTGGATTTTTTTTTAGTTTTTCCTGCAATATAGAATTATCTAAATTAAACCATCGTTCCCTATTAGGAGACTTACAATTTGGATCTATAGCTATAACTTCTAAATAAACATTATTACCAATTCTTAAAACTCTATTATGTGTTCCCATAAAGTCATGATAGCCAATGTCACTTAATTTTGTTTTTAATTTATTTTCTATGTATGTAGTGCCTTCTTCTAAAGAAGCTGCTCCAAATACTATATGGTCTAATTTAGACATATTATGATTTATAATTGAGAAAACATATTGGGCGCATCAACTATCCAGCCACCCCCAAGAACATGTGAATGTTCTTCTATATTGTAAAAAACAGCCGCTTGACCAGTCGAAATTCCATATTGAGGCTCATCAAAATTTAATTCTGAAGTACCATTGTCAATATTAACGTTAATAACACCGCTAACTGGGGTAGAGGAATTTCTTAGTTTTACTAAAACATTAAACTTAGTTTTTTTAGGATCATCTATTATCCAATTACATTCAGAAATATTTATTTTATTACAAGCGAGCAATTCTTTTGGCCCAACAGTTACATTATGTTTTTTAGAATCAAGTCCTATTACATACAGTGCCGTATTATCATCTTCAATACCTTTCCTGCCTCCTATACCCAAACCTTTTCTTTGACCAATAGTGTAATCAATAATACCGTTATGTTGCCCTAGAACTTTTCCTTCAACATCAATTATATTTCCGCATTCAATATTACCTGGTCTTAACTTTCTTACAACGTCAGCATATTTGCCTTCAGGAACAAAGCATATGTCTTGACTGTCAGGCTTTTCAGCAACGTTAAGGCCGTGTCTACGAGCTACCATTCTTGTTTCTTCTTTTGTAAGTGACCCCAGAGGAAATCTTAGGAATTCAAGTTGCTTTTTAGTTGTTGCAAATAAAAAATAAGATTGATCTTTAGTTTCATCTAACCCTTTAAATAGATTAGGATATCCTAAAAAAATTCGCCTTCTGATATAATGTCCGGTTGCCATAGCACTTGCTCCGAGTTGCTTTGCTCTTTCAACCATATCAGTAAATTTAACAGTCTGATTACACCTGATGCATGGGATAGGCGTCTCACCTCTTAAGTAGGAATCTGCAAAATCTTCAATAACTTTATCTTTAAAAAGGTTTTCATAATTTAAAACATAATGCGGAATATCTAATTGACTTGCGACCAGTCTTGCATCGTTAATATCAGAACCTGCACAACATGCTCCTTTTTTTTTTAAAGCTTGCCCGTGATCATATAATTGCATAGTCAAACCAATAACATCAAAGCCCGCTTCTACTAAAATTGCAGCAGTTACAGAAGAGTCAACTCCACCAGACATAGCTACAACTATTCTATGATTTGAAGGAGATCCTTTTAAATCCATATCTTCAATTATTATTTTTTTATTAATCATAATATATTATTCTTCTGGTATTGATATGCGCAAACCATCTAATTCATCAGTAATTTCTATTTGACAACCAAGGCGAGATGTAGGCTTTAAGCCAGAAGCTAAATCTAGCATGTCCTCCTCATCAGGGTTAGGGTTTCCTACAACCGAAAACCATTCAGGATCTACTATAACATGACACGTACAGCACGATATTGAACCTCCACAAGTTCCCTCAATGCCTAAATCATTATCTCTTCCAATCTCCATAATAGATAAACCGTTTTCTGCCTCAACAGATTTCTCCGTTCCATCCCTTTGAATAAATATTAATTTTGGCAAGTTTTACTCCATAAATAATTTATAACATATTACATATTAGCCCAACAAAGAGCAAATCTATCTAATTCATTTGTTGTAATTAAATTCTCTGCTCCTAACATATTAACATTTGGAGGCAAAGAAATTCTTATACCATTTGAAGATAAATTTTTAAAGCCCATAGCTTGAAGAACATGGCTATTACTTATTTTTCCTGAACTACATGCAGAGCCAGAACTCACATAAAAAGCCTCAAGATCTAATTTCATCGAAACCAAGTCTCCGGGTAAATTAGGTAACGCTATTAAAATAGTATTGTTTACCCTATTAACATCTTCGCCAAAAAAAACTGTTTCTGGACTTAGTAATTTAATTTTATTTGTTAAGTAGTCTCTTAAAAATTTAATTTTATCACAGCTCTCATAAGTTGCTTCTGATAATAGGCTAGCAGCCTTACCAAAGCCACATATACCTATAAGATTTTCAGTGCCTGCTCTTAAACCCTTTTCTTGCCCTCCACCTAAAATATGGGCGTTAAGGTGAATATTGTTTTTAATAACTAACGCACCAATCCCAGCAGGGGCACCTATTTTATGTCCTGACAAAGTCATAAAATCTAAATCTATTTTTTTTAAATCTATTTTTATTTTACCAAGAGCTTGCGCTGCATCACAATGAACTAAACAACCATATTTTCTTGATATTTCAAGAACATCATCTATTGGTTGAATCACTCCAGTTTCATTATTAACCCACATAACTGAAACTAAAATATTTTTTTTATCTGCAGATATTTTTTTTAATAAATCTTCCAAATAATTAAGATCTATAACTCCATATTTGTTAACTCTTATAAAATCATTGCTTTTAGAAGATGATAAAACTGCTAAATGCTCAATTGAGCTAACTAAAATATTATCAAAATTACTAAAAAGCAAGTTTGTGGCTTCAGTTGCCGAACTTGTAAAAACAATATCTTCAGAATTAGCATTTATTATAGAAGCAATGTTTTCTCGAGAGCTTTCTAAAATATTTTTTCCCTTTCTTCCAAACGCATGAACAGAAGAGGCATTTAAAGGACCTATATTCATGCATTCCATTACAGCAAATTTAACTTCATCTAAAACTGGAACAGTAGCGTTATAGTCTAAATAAGTTAATTTATTTAATTTAACCATTTATTCAAATTTTCTAAGGATATTAATCCTATTTTTTTTTATCTGTTTTTTTTTCTAGAAATTTTATTTTTTTTTCTAGTTTTTCAATTTTTTCTATTAAAGAACCAAACATCTTCTCTATTGGATCAACTTGATTAGCTGACATTCCATATGCTTTAAAACCTTTTAATTTAGGAGACTTACTATATTCTCTAGCAGGAACTCCTACAACAGTAACATTTGGAGGCACATCTTTAGAAACCACTGAATTAGCACCAACCCGAGCATAATCTCCAATATTAATTGGACCAAGAATCTGCGCTCCAGATCCAATGATAACATGATTACCAATTGTTGGATGTCTCTTTTGATTTCTCTGAGCATCACTTTCAATAGAAGGCATTACACCTCCTAATGTGACACCTTGATACATAGTAACATTTTCTCCAACTTCAGCAGTTTCTCCTATTACTATACCTAATCCATGATCCATAAAAAAATTATGTCCAATTTTAGCTGCAGGGTGAATTTCTATACCTGTTAACATTCTAGCTAATTGCATTAATAATCTAGATATAAACTTAAGATTATATCGCCAAAATATATTAGCTATTTTATAAAAAATCATTACATGAAATGAAGGGTATAAAAAAACAACACCCAACCTACTCCCTGCTGCAGGATCTCTTTCTATAATAGAATCAATCTCTTCAATAATTTTTTTTATTTTCATTTATTCTATCCATAAAAAAATATTTATATTGTTAATATCATAATTTAAAAAAAAATAAGTTAAATTTTTATACTTAAATAAATAAATTTATTCTCGCAAAATTATTAAAACTTTGACACAACTAATTTCTGTTATTATTTCATCTTTTATGAATGTAAAAAATTATACCTTTTTCTTTTTATGCCTATGGGAATATGTGTTATTAAATAATAAAATACTAAGTATAATTAAATGGAGAAAAACAAATGCCTGAATTAATTCTAAATGGTCCACAAGGAAGAATTGAATGCAGGTATCACCCAGGCACTTCTTTAGATTCACCAGTCGCTTTAATCCTTCACCCTGAACCAAATCAAGGTGGCACTATGAATAACAGAGTTTCATATGGGATGTATCATGAATTTCGTAATAGAGGATTTGCAGTATTACGTTTTAATTTTAGAGGTGTTGGTAGAAGTGAAGGATCATATGAAGGCGGCGAAGGTGAACTAGCAGATGCAGCTGCGGTCTTAGATTGGCTTCAGTCACAAAATCTTCACTCAAGATACACGTTTATTGCTGGATTTTCTTTTGGCTCTTGGGTTGGGATGCAATTAATGATGCGAAGGCCTGAAATTGTAGGATTTATATCAGTCTCTCCTCCAGCAGATAAGTTTGATTTTTCTTTTCTTGCACCTTGTCCAGCATCTGGATTAATAATTCACGGTGATAATAATAAAAGAGTCCCTCATGAAAATATTCAAAAAATTGTTGATCGATTATCAATTCAAAAAGGTGTAAACATTGAATTAGAATTCATTAAAGAAGCAAATCATATGTTTAACGATCATAATGATGAATTAATGAATGCTATTAAAAAATATTTGAATAATGTTCTAGAATCTTCTGAATACAAAGATACTTGAAATATAATAAAGAGAAGAGTTATGACAAACAAAATTAAATCTGATTTTATAAAAATCATGATTGAAAGAGGTTTTATACATCAAACCACTGACCAAGATGAGCTTGATAAACAATGTCATAATCAATCAATAATAGGTTATATTGGATTTGATTGTACCGCACCTTCTCTACATGTAGGTTCATTAATACAAATAATGATGTTACGCTGGTTCCAAAAAACTGGACATAAACCAATTGTTTTAATGGGAGGTGGAACAACAAAAATTGGTGATCCATCAGGGAAAGATTCAGCTCGACCAGTTCTTACAAATCAAATTATTCATGATAATAAAAATAGTATTAAAACTATTTTTGAAAAATTTCTTTGCTTTGGTAAAAATAAAAATGATGCGTCAATTGTCGACAATTCAGCATGGCTAGAAAATATAAATTATATTGAATTTCTTAGAGATTTTGGTTCTTCATTTTCTGTTAATAAATTATTGAACTTGGATAGTATTAAGATGCGTTTGGAAAGAGAACAGAATTTATCTTTTTTAGAATTCAATTACTCACTCTTACAAGCATTTGATTTTTTAAAACTTAATGAAGAGTACAATTGCAAACTCCAGATGGGAGGGTCTGATCAGTGGGGCAATATTATTACTGGACTTGAATTAATACGAAAAAAATTATCTCGACAAGCCTTTGGTTTAACTTCTCCACTTTTAACAACTAGTAGTGGTACTAAAATGGGTAAAAGTGCCAATGGTGCAATATGGCTTAATGAAGATCAGCTATCTAATTGGAATTTTTGGCAGTATTGGAGAAATACTGAAGATAATGATGTAATCAAGTTTCTAAAATTATTTACTGAACTATCTATATCAGAAATTACAAAATTAGAAACCTTACAAGGTGCTGAAATTAACGATGCAAAAATTATTTTAGCAAATCACGTAACTGCTTTATGCAGAGGAAAAGAAGCTGCTGAACAAATATCTGTTACAGCAAAAAATACATTTAATAAGTTACAAAACATTGAAGGAATACCAAATAAAAACATTGCAAACCCTACCTTATCTATTGTAGATGCATTAAATATTTTAGAATTCGTTTCATCAAATGGTGAAGCTAGAAGGTTAATTAGAGGAAATGGAGCTAAGGTAAATGATATTTTAATCAATGATGAGAATTTTATTTTATCAAATAAAGATTATAAAAATGGTAAAGTCAAAATATCTTCTGGAAAAAAGAAGCATGGCCATTTAACTTTAATTAATTAGTTGTATTTTTTTAAAAAAATCATTTTTGTTTAATCAGTCTTTTGAAAAAATATCTCTTAGAATTCCAAGAGCAAACGACATATTATTTAAAATTACCTTTGGATTAGATATGAATCCTAACATTTTAGATTGACTAACAAATAAACCTTTTTTTAAACCAATCATTAACTCACCTATAGCAGGAACTGCACTTATAATTTGAGATATAACTTTTATTGGAACCACAGAACCTCTCATATCAATATTATTATTTGATAAATCTAATTTTCCGCAAGCTATTTTATCTAATAAAAATAATTTAACTTTTCCTAAAAAATACCTTTTCCTATAAAATTTTGAAATAGTTTTGATTCAATATTTTGTTTTTGATATACTGTATTAATTACAAATAACCCTGCCATTAAAGGACCTGGACAAAAATTATTTTTATCAATTATTGCATTTAACGTAATATCTTTAATTTTAAAATAATCAAAAAATATTTAACAAACTCTGATTAGCAAAACCTAATTTAATATTTTTTATTTTAGAGTATTGTTTTTGCTTGCTTGAACTTATATCTTTAATTTTAATTCTTATGATGTTCTGTCAATTTGGTTCCAACAAAATTATATTTGCAACATTTATTTTGAGTGTATTATACTTTGTTTTTTTTGAAAGGTATAATGTAGCTTTGTGATTAATTAAAACTTTCAGATCTAATAATCTTACTATTAAATTTTGTATTTGATAATTATAAAAAAATACACAAATAATAATTCCCCTTAATAAAAAACAAAAAACTATAATTATTTTATACATTAATTACTCTTTTATTAAACTTTACAAAAAACACTAGATTAATAATATGTATATTATTAAAGTAATAAAAATTAACTAAATCAATGAGATTATAAATGTTAAATATTAATGACCCTTTACCACAATTTGAAATACAAACCGATGATATAAATTATAAAGTTTCTGATTATAATGGTAAACATATGGTAGTTTTCTTTTTCCCTAGAGCTGATACTTCAGGATGTACAGCGGAGTCAATTGCCTTCTCAAACCTTCAAGAAGAATTTGAAAAAGAAAACTGTGTTGTCATAGGAATATCAAAAGATAATCCTAAGAAACAGCTTAAATTTAGAGAAAAATATAATTTATCTATTATACTTGGCGCCGACTTTGAAAACAATGTTTGTGAACAATTTGGAGTTTGGGTAGAAAAATCAATGTATGGTAAAAAATATATGGGAATACAAAGAGCTACTTTTTTAAGTGATGCTAAAGGGACAATTACTAATGTTTGGCCCAAAGTAAAAATACCAGACCATGCTGAAAACGTCTTGGCAGAAGTTAAAAAATTAAATCATTAAGTTGATTTAATGTTTTATCTTTTCATTCCAACCTTTAGCGCTAATGCAGATTCAATAAAAATATCTAAGTCACCATCTAAAACTGATTGAGTATTACCAACTTCAATATTTGTTCTCAAATCTTTAACCATTTGGTATGGATGAAGGACATAGGATCTTATCTGACTTCCCCAACCAATTTCTCCCTTTGAAAGAGCATTTTGATTATTTACCTCTTCTCTTCTTTTTAACTCAATTTCATAAAGTTTAGCTTTTAGCATAGACATTGCCTGAGCTCTATTTCTATGCTGAGACCTATCGTTTTGACATTGAACTACGGTATTTGTAGGCATATGAGTAATTCTTATTGCTGAGTCAGTTTTATTTACATGCTGACCACCCGCACCGGACGCCCTATAGGTATCAATTCTTAAATCTTTTTCTTCTACTTCTATATCTATTTCATCATTGATTTGAGGGTAGACCCATATGGATGCAAAGCTGGTATGCCTTCTAGCAGAGGAATCAAAAGGAGATATCCTAACCAAACGATGTACTCCTGATTCAGTTTTTGACCAACCGTAAGCATTAAGCCCTTCGATAAACATAGTACAAGATTTAATCCCCGCTTCATCTCCTGAGCTCTCTTCAACAAATGAAACTTTGTAACCTCTTTTTTCTGACCAACGAGAATACATTCTTTGTAACATCAAAGCCCAATCTTGAGCTTCTGTTCCACCAGCACCCGCATGAATTTCAATATAACAATTATTTGAATCCGCTTCCCCAGATAACAGACTTTCTAATTGAAGTTTTAAACATCTTTTAACTAAATTTTCTATTTGTAAATTCGTATCTTCAATTAAGTCATCATCATTTTCTTGCTCCGCTAAATATAAAATATCTATTAAATCCAATTTTTCATTCTCAATATTTTTTATAGTTTCAATTATTTTTTCTAAATTAGTCTTATCTCTCATGATTATTTGAGCTTTAGATGAATCATTCCAAAAACTGGGGTTTTCAATTAATGATGATAACTCCCTTAATTTTGATATTGAATTATTCCAATCAACATGCTTTTTTAATATATCTAAAGCGTAATCAACTTCATTGAACTTTAATTGTATTTCTGCTTGCATTAAAAAGAACCTATATAATTTTATTAATACAGAGGTGATAAATGGTTTATAATGTTTGTTTTACTTTGAATATCTATAATTTTTTTATTAAATATTTTGTTTGGTAATTGACCTGGCTTAAAAGCTTCTGTTATTACATTCTTAGTTTTTGAGTTAGCCTTTACACCTGTCAATGAATCAACAGATATTAATTTAATTCCTGAAGGCCTACGAAAAGGGATGTCAGGTTTATCTTTAAGTGCATTTTTCATAAAATCTCTAAAAATTGGAGCAGCTACTGAACTTCCTGTTTCCCTTAAACCTAATGGCCTAGGCTTATCAAACCCTACAAAAACGCCAACTACTAAATCACTTGAAAATCCAACAAACCAAGCATCTGTATTAGAATTTGTTGTCCCTGTTTTGCCAGCAAGATTTCTATCAATAGAGTTTACAATGATACCCGTACCTCTTTCAACTGCGCCCTTTAGCATCGAAACCATTTGATAAGCCGAACCAGAGTTTATAATCTTTTCTCTTGAATCAAATGTAGCTATAGGAGGTATTCTTGCAGAACTAGAGTTAATACCATTACATTGAAGACAATTATTTTTATCATGTTTAATAATAGTTATGCCTCTTCTATCTTGTACACGATCAATTAAAGTTGGAATAATTTTTTTTCCTCCATTAACTATCATGCCATAAGCATTAGTTAAACTTAATAAATCAGTTTCTCCTGCTCCTAAAGACATTGATAAAAATTCTGGTAATTGATTATCAATACCAAATTTTTTAGCATAATCTTGAATTATATTTTTTTTTCTTAAAGGCTTTATAAAACTATTAACTAATTTAAAATCAAGATTAGTTAATTTAACAATATCTTGAGGCGTTAATTGATTTCGGATATAACTTGTCAGCACTAGTTCATCTATATTATGTTTTATAGAAAATTGCTTTATTAAATCATTATTATATTCACGTTTTTTTTTTAATTTATTTTTCATGTTTGAAACAAGAGATTTTGTTATATTAATATCCATATTCATTTTTTCTGATATTTGTTGATTTGTAAGACCATTCTGCAAATAGCCATAAAGTTCTTCATCTTCTTTTATCAGTTTAATAGCTAGTCGAGCGGTCATTAAATTTCGTGATTTTTCTATGCCTAATCTCATTGGACTTGGCCCATAAAATTTCTTAGTATAATTTGCAGGCTTCCATTTTTCACATCCTGAACATTGTTCATATACCAATGCAGCATCTAAAATCAAATCCGTTGGCTTATAAAAATTTTCCAATGCCGCTAAGTATACAAATGGTTTAAATGCTGATCCTGGTTGTCTTTTAGCCTGAGTTGCTCTATTAAATTTACTTTTATTAAAATTATAACCTCCACTCATTGCTAAAACTCTTCCAGTATGAGGGTCTAAAACAACTATAGCTCCATTTACTTGCGGTATTTGAGAAAGTGAATAATACTCTTTATCTAAAGAATTGTAATTTTCTTTGACTAGAATAACATCTCCAACTTTAAGAAAATCTTTAAAAGATTTAAACTTAGTCCCTAGATATAAATTTAATTGATTTATTATATCTGCTTTTAATATTTGAGGTCTAAGCCAAGAATTTTTTTGAAATTCTAAAGTTTTTATATCTCCATTAGAAATAATTATCTCAATATGATCTTTAGATATTTTTTCTACTACAGCAATTTTTCTTCTTTTTGGAATGTCTTTTTCAAAAAATAATAATGAATTTATAATATGGTTGTGTTCCAATTTTGATATATCAATATTGGAAATAACACCTCTCCAACCTTGTCTTTTATCTAAGCTTTCTAAACCTTCTATTAAAGCCATATCAGCTAAGGACTGAATTTCAGGATCTAGTGTTGTTCTAACTGAATAACCATTTACATAAATTTGTGATCCAATATCTTTGTTATTGAAAAGTGTTTTTCTAACTTCTTCTGTAAAATAAGGAGCATAAGTTTTATCTACTCCGCTAGATTTTTTTATAATAATTAATTTATCTTTTTCTGCTTTCTCCTGAATATCATTAATATAACCATTTCTTTTCATTTGAGTTAAAACCCAATTTCTTCTTTCAATAGCCTGTTTCGTTTTAAAAATTGGATTGTAGTTATTAGGAGCTTTTGGCAAAGCAGCTAAGAATGCGGCCTCTGCAAAGCTAAGGTTGTCTAAACTTTTATCGAAGTAATTTAATGATGCTGCAGCAACACCGTAAGATTTAAACCCTAAATAAATTTCATTTAAATATAATTCTAATATTTGATTTTTAGAAAAAGCTCTCTCAATTCTAATAGATAGGATAGCTTCTTTTATTTTTCTCTTATATGACAATTCCGCCGATAATAAAAAATTTTTAGCTACCTGCTGCGTAATAGTGGACGCTCCTATCAACCGTTTGCCTGAACCAATATTTTTAACATTAGTTATAATTGCTCTTAAAGTTGCCTTGAAATCCAAACCAAAATGATTATAGAAATCTTTATCTTCGGACGAAATAAAGGCATTAATAACTTTTTGTGGAATAACATTAATTGGCACAAATACTCTGTTTTCTATCGCGTACTCATCCAACAAGGCTCCATTACCTGCATGAATTCTTGTTACAACATTAGGGTTATATTTTTTTAGCTCTTTATAATCAGGAAGATCATTGCCAAAATACCATAAGCCATACAAAAACAATATTATACATGAAAATAGAACTAAAAAAAAAGTTGTAAATAAGTAGGCTAAAAGTTTCATTTTTTTTTAATATATTTAAAATTGGACCTTTTTAGGACCAAAGTCTAATTTTTTGATTTTTTTATATATTTTTCAATCGCGAAAGATAAGTTTTCACTTAATTTTCTTATATATTTTTTATTTAATAACTTTTTTTCTTCTTTCGGATTTGAAATAAAGCCAATTTCAATTAAAGCAGATGGAATATCTGGCGACTTTAGAACAGCAAAACCTGCAAATCTATGCCCTCTATCAACTAAAAATTCAGCATTATCAAGATGAGTTAAAATTTGCCTTACTAATATGGCGCTATCATTCATTGCCTGTCTCTGAAACATTTTTATTAAATTTCCAATAACAATAGGGTCTTTATAAGAGGTTTCTACCCCTAAAATTGTATCTACTGAATTTTCTCTTTCAGCAATTTTCTTTGCTTCATTATCAGATGCTTTATCAGAAAGACTGAAAATAGAAATACCTTTCGCATTTCTATTTCTACTAGCATCAGCGTGTATAGAAATAAAAATATCAGCTTTATTAATTTTAGCTAATTTAATTCTTTGCCTTAAAGGAAGATAAATATCGTTTTTACGTGATAATATAGGAATAATATTTTTTCTTTTTTTTAATGAACTTGCTATTTCTAACGCTACTTGTAAAGTTATATTTTTTTCTAAAGTGCCTAACGAACCGACTGCTCCAGGATCTTTCCCGCCATGACCTGCATCAATAAAAACAGTAAAATAATCTGTTTTATTGCTAATTACTTCATTATTTTTTATATTTTTGTACTTTTTACTATCAAACAAAGTTATAGATTTTTTATTGTCTCTTATTTTTTTTTGCCTCATCTTTGGATGATTAATCGTCCTCATTTTTGGAAGATTGATTAATTCATTTTTAAAATCAGCTTTATTTTCATAACTATGATTTAAATCTAAAATTTTTCCTTTATTTTTAGATAACACATGCTTAGCAATACCAAAACTTGTTCTACTAGTTTTACTTATTTCTAGCTGAAGTTTAACAAATTCACTATTATTTTTATCTTGATTATAGATTAAGCTTGAAACAATCGCCGGTTCAGATAATTCAAATACTAACCTTGTAAATGAATTATTTGGATATCCTAAACGAATTTTTTGAATTAAATTACTTTGTATTGCACTTTTATTCAAAGAGTTATTCCTGATTTTAATAGTTGCTTTAAAATCTAATATAATTCTATATGGCTCATTTAATAATTTTATATAAACATCTGATTTCTTATCTAAAGATATAGTAACTGATGTTAAATCATTATATGTACTGATTTTAAATTCATTAATTCCAGAATAATTTTGTGTATTTACGTCATTTGCATTAGCTTTGTATGCTGTAGAAAAAAAAATACAGCATAAAGTAATTTTAATAACATATATACTGTGGGTTTTTATTTTAAGCATTTCATGATTTTTCAAAAAGAATTTTATCTGTATTAATTAATATTTTTAAATTAATTGATTATAGTTTAAAATAAAGTTTGTCTTGATTAGTTCTACAATATATAAGTTAAATATAGAATTTTTTCTAACTTAATTTTGAAACTTTAAAGTTTTTGATAACAAGGAAGTATAATCATCAAATTTATTAATGAATTTGGTATTTTTGACAATAAAACGCTGCACAAGAGCGTTAAACAAGAATGAGAAAACAGGTTTAAAGTAAAAGCTAACTATTTTATAAGGACAACTATTGTTGATATTTTATTTTTCTATATTTAATTTTAAAAAAACT
>JAQBXK010000006.1 GCA_027625145.1 Pseudomonadota bacterium | reverse complement strand
TATTATTATTAATTTTTATAACATATATTATTTTTTTTTGAACAATATTTTTTTTAAGGTTATTATGGAAGAATTAGATGATGTCATAACACCATTATCACTATGGTTAAAAGAGAATAAAAAAGTAGCATTAGCGACTGTTATTTCAACTTGGGGAAGTGCTCCCAGACCTGTCGGTGGCCAAATGGCCATTAATATAAATGGAGAAATTATTGGATCTGTCTCAGGAGGTTGCATTGAAGGCAGTGTAATTGCAGAAGGAATTAAATGTCTGTCAGACGGCAAAACTAGAATAAGAGATTATGGTATCACTAACGATATGGCTTGGGAAGTAGGATTAGCGTGTGGAGGTGAACTCAAAATATTAATTCAGCCACTAAATATCCAAGATGAAATTATATACTCTATAGTTAAGTTTATTCAAAATAGAGATATAGCAAAGTTAGAAATAGACTGTTCTACTGGTGAAAGAGTAATCAATAATTCTATAATAAATAATACTAGTTATTATGACCCTTCTATAAATAAATTCATTCATATTTTTTTACCTAAACCTAGATTGTTTATTATTGGAGCGGTTCATATTGCACAAGCTTTAGTATCTTTGGCAACAATTGCTAACTATGACATTACTTTAATCGATCCAAGAGAACATTTTGCAACTCAAAAAAGGTTTCCAAACTGTAAAATTATTAATGAATGGCCTGATACGGCCCTTTCTAATTTTAAACTTGATAAAAGTACTCATATAGTAACTTTAACACACGACCCTAAAATTGATGATCCAGCAATCATTACTGCTTTAAGAAGTAATGTTGGTTATATAGGATCACTAGGAAGTCAAAAAACACATTATAATAGATGTGAAAGATTAAAACTTTTAGATTTTAGTGAAGTTGAATTATCTAAAATACATGCTCCAATAGGCTTAAATATTAGATCAAAGACACCAGCTGAAATTGCAATATCAATATTAGCTGAATTAACAAATTTTAGACGTACTCCCTCACATGAATGAAACCAACTATGAACATTCTATAAAAAAAATTGTGTTAGCTGCTGGCCTAAGTAAACGTTATGGAAGTGAAAATAAATTATCAGCATTAATTAATGGTAAATCTATAATTAATTACACAATCGATAATTTACTTAAAACCTTTAGCTTTAATGATATAATAGTTGTTTTAGGACATGATTATGAAAATATAATAAATTTAATTAACAACTCTAAAATTAGCTTTATAAAAAATAAAATATATAAAAATGGAATAGGATCATCAATATCCACTGGAATGAAAAAACTAGATCTTAATACTATTGGCGTAATGATAATACCAGGAGACATGCCTTTTATAGAAAAAGATGATTTAATAAAAATACAAAATAAATTTTTTGAACTAGATTGTAAAAAAGTTATTTGTCCAAAATATAACAATATTTCCGGCAACCCAGTTCTTCTACCCAAAAGTTATTTTAATATTCTAAAAAAACTAAACGGTGACAATGGAGCCAAGTCTTATATCAAAGATAAAGATATAGCTTTTGTAGAAACAAGTTCTGGAACATTGTTTGATATTGATACAGTTGAAAGCTTGAATAAAGCCAATCTATATCAATAAAAAAATTATTTATTTAAGAAGCCATTCTCGCTGCTTTTTTTCTTTCATGTTCTTTTAAGTAACGTTTTCTTATTCTAAGACTGTCTGGAGTAACTTCTACCAATTCATCATTATTAATAAATTCTAAAGCAAATTCTAGCGTCACATTAATTGGCGTAGTAAGACTCACAGCCTCATCTGTTCCTGAAGCTCTAATGTTAGTAAGTTGTTTTCCTTTCAGAGGATTAACTACTAAATCATTATTTCTACTATGAATACCTATAATCATACCTTCATAAACGTCTATACCTGCTTCAACAATCATCTTACCTCTTTCTTGAAGATTAAATAAAGCATATGGCACAGCCTTACCTTGCCCTATAGATATTAATGCTCCATTTCTTCTACCTGTATGTAAACCTTGAACAATTGGTCCATATTTATCAAATGAATGATATAAAAGACCTGATCCTGAAGTTAACGTTAAAAACTCTGCTCTAAAGCCTATTAAACCTCTGCTGGGCATACTATAGTCTAAACGTACTCTTCCTTTCCCATCAGGGACCATGTCTGACAATTGAGCTTTTCTTTCACCCATTTTTTCCATAATTTTACCTTGATGTATTTCTTCTACATCAATAGTTACGGTTTCATATGGTTCCTGTTTTATACCATCTATAACTTTAGTAATTACCTCTGGTGAAGCAACCCCCATTTCAAAACCTTCTCTTCTCATATTCTCAATTAGAATTGATAAATGAAGCTCTCCACGTCCAGAAATTCTAAATTTATCAGGATTATCTGTATCTTCTACTCTAAGTGCTACGTTAGTTTTTAGCTCTTGTTGCAAACGATCTCTAATTGACCTACTTGTAACTAGTTTACCTTCTTGCCCAGCAAAAGGACTGTCATTTACTTGTATAACCATACTGATTGTAGGCTCATCTACAGATAATTTTTCAAGAATTTCAAGTTTGCCTTGCTCGCATATAGTGTCTGAAATTTTAAGTTCACCTAAACCACTAATCGCAACAATATCACCTGCACTTGCTTCATCTACCTCTTGTTTATCAAGACCGTGAAAGTTCATGATTTGCAAAACTTTTCCTTGGCGAACTGTTCCGTCAACACTACCAATGGTAACTGATTGTCCTTTCTTAACTTGTCCTCTTCTAATTCTCCCTGTACCAATCAGACCAACATAGCTGGAATAGCTAAGAGCAGAAACTTGAATTTGTAAATCACCATTAGGATCGACATTTGGAGAAGCAACATTATTTATTATAGTCTCAAATATTGTATCCATATTATCTTTTTTATTTGCCAGGTCTTCTGTAGCCCATCCTTGAATTGCAGAGGCATAAACAACTGGAAAATCAAGTTGATTTTCATCTGCTCCTAATCTATCAAAAAGATCAAATGTTTGATCTAAGACCCAATCTGGCCTTGCTCCGTCTCTATCTACTTTGTTTATAACTACAATGGGACGTAATCCTGCTTGAAGGGCTTTTTTTGTTACGAACCCAGTTTGAGGCATTGGACCATCTACGGCGTCTACTAATAACAAAACTGAATCAACCATAGATAAAACTCTTTCAACTTCTCCTCCAAAATCAGCGTGACCTGGTGTGTCTACAATATTAATTCTATATTCTTTCCACTTAAGTCCAGTGTTTTTTGATAGAATTGTGATACCTCTCTCTTTTTCCAAATCATTGGAATCCATAACTCTTTCTACTGTTTGTGCGTGAGCGGCAAATGTACCAGATTGTTGCAACAACATATCTACTAATGTAGTCTTACCATGATCCACATGAGCAACTATTGCGATATTTCTTATTAATTTAATTCTATCTTCTAACTTTAAGTTATTGCTCATTGTAAACTCTATTATTTAAATTGATTAGTTTATATATAAAAAAGCCTATATAGCTCTTTATTAAAGGTTTTGTCACTAAATAAAAATTATTCTAAATCTATAAGATGAAGTTTATATTATATAATTAAACGAATACATCTTCATCGTCATTTAAAATAGGTGTTATTTTTTCTGTTTTTAAAGCCAAAGCTAACAATGGTGGGACCATTAATAATGTTAATAATGCTGAAGTAGCCAATCCTCCAAAAACTACAGTGCCAATACCTCTATAAAGCTCTGATCCTGAACCAGGAAATATCACTAAGGGTATTAAACCAAACAGACTTGTTAAAGTTGACATAAAAATTGGCCTAATTCTATTTCTTGTAGCTTCAGTAATAGCATTGCTAATTAACATACTCTCATATCTCATATGCCATAAAGTCTGCTCAACCATTAAAATAGAATTATTCACAACAATCCCAGCTAATATTATAAACCCTAACATAGTTAACATATCTAGAGGTTGAGGAGAAAATTTATTTAAAATAACTAAACCTAAAACACCTCCAGCTCCCGCAACTGGAACAGTTATCATAATTACTAAAGGAAGGACAAAAGAACGCATTAAAACAGTTAGTAATAAAAAAATAACAAACAAAGCAATTAGCACATTTTGTTTCATTGCTATCCAAGTTCGCTCTAACTCACTTGCTGCTCCAGATAAACTCACAGACACACCTTCAGGTATGTCCTTTTCTATAGGATCAACAACTAACCTTTGAAGCTTTAACACAGCCTCTTCTAGAGAAAGTCTTTCATGCGGCCTAAGTTGTAAAGTTAAAACTCTTCTTCCCGATAGCCTTGTAATCTGCTCAGGCATGCCTAGTAACTTTATCTCTGCTACTTGAGATAAACGAACTAATTCCCCAGTTTTAGTAATTATAGGTAAATCTTTTAAATCATCAATTTTATTTGAATTAGCCTTATTAGACGTTAAAACTAATTCTATTAACCTACCTTCATAAGGAATTTCAGTGACTCTTATGCCATCATTATAAACATCTAATGATTGAGCAAAGTCTCTAGCCGTCATTCCTACATTTGCTAATTTTTCAGGAATAGGCTCGATCATCACCTGAGGAGAACCAGATCCCATTTGAGGAACGGAACGAACTTGATGCCCATCTTTTGGAGGGAAATGATAACTAATAGATCGCATTATTTGCTGAGCAGTTGACTGAATTTTATCTAAAGATGAACCTGTAATTTCTACTTGTATTACCCTTGCCCCTCCTACTGATCTTCCAAATAGAGACGCCTGTTGAGCAAAAGCTCTTGCTCCAGGTTGATCTCTAATAGGTTTAGTGAGCACCGGTAAAATTTCTCTTACTCTGTCCGGGTTCTCTGTTGCAGCTCCAGCAAATGCTCCACCTGAATATGCAACAAAGAAAAAACGTGAAATTTTAGGTTTTCCATAATCCCCATCCTCTTTCGCCTCCCAAAGAGGTCTAGCAGAGTTTTCCATTGCTCTAGCAATATCAATTGTCGCCTCTTTATTGTAACCTGGAGGCACCATAATTCTTGCATACACAAAATTTCTATTACCATCGGGTAAATAGTCTAAAGGAGGAATGAAAATGAAAATAATTAAACCAGCTATTATGATTAAACTCAAAACAACGGTTAAGCCTGATTTAAGAGAACTAGTCGCCCAATAAGCATAATTTTGTATTGTTTTTGCAAACATAGATGCAAAGGTATCTAAATATTTTATTGAACGGGTTTTTTTAAATTCTTCTTCTGATCCACTTAGCACTTTAGCTGCAACACTAGGTATTAATGTCACAGATATAAATACAGAAATTAATACAGAAACTGAAATCGCGATTCCTATATCTCTAAATAATTGTCCAATAGGTAGGTCCAATAATAAAATTGGGATAAACACAACTACTGTAGTTAAAGCAGAACCAAGTATTGGAGCCCAAACTTGTCTAGAACCATTATACGCTGCCTTTAATGATGACATTCCTGACTGTCTTAATCTATATATATTTTCTTGACTTACAATTGAGGCATCTACAACCATTCCAACAGCAAAAGCAAGGCCTGAAAGTGAAATAACATTAACAGAAAGACCCAATCCAGCTATGGCTACAAAAGTACCTATAACAGAAACAGGTATTGCTAGCATTATAATAAAAGTTGGGCGAAAACTTCTTAAGAAAAGTAGGAGAACACATACTGCTAATAGTCCTCCAATAATTATATTTTGCTGAACTAGAGCAATAGCTGCATTTATATAAACAGTTTCATCATATACATTTTTTAAAATAAGTCCGTTTTCAGCAAGAATACCGTTATTTAATTTTTCTATTTCTTTTTTAAGATCAGTTACAATTGCGACAACATTTGATTTGGGCTCTCTAATCACCGCAAAAGTTATTGCGTCTTGACCGTTCATTCTTCTAAAACTAGTTGGTTTTTTATAGGACATATAAATTTTGGCAACATCTTCTAATTTTACTATTACAGGTCTGCCATTTAATCCTGATTCAGAACGTAAAATAATATTTCTAGCTGTTTTAGGCGTATAAGATATAGCTTCAGCACGAAGAGCATAAGTTCTTTTACCTTCGATTATCTCCCCTGCGGTAACTTGAGCAGAACTTGCTTTCAATGATTCTAAAACAGATGGTATTGAAATAGAGTATTCAGCAAGTTTTTGAATATCTAATGCAACTCTTAATTCTTTTTTTTCTCCACCACGAAATGTTATTTCAGAAACACCTTCAACACGTGATAATTTCTCTATAATTTCAAACTCAACAAAATCTCCTAAACTACCTAAACTATCTATTTTAGAATTTTGTAATTTAACTAAAGCTAGACGAGATATAGGACTATCATCTGAGTTAGAGGTTCTTACTATAGGACGCTTTGCTTCAGCTGGCAAACCATCAATTGATGCTACTTTACTTAAAAGTTGTATTAGAGCTATATCCATATCCTGACCTAAAGCATAAGTAAGCGTAACTCTTGCAGAGCCAAATCGGCTATCAGACTCGGCTTTCTCAACACCTGTCAAAGATGTAACCGCCAACTCAACCCTTGTAACTATTTCTCTTTCCACGTCTTCTGGAGAAGCTCCTGGCCAGGATACTCTTACCTGTAAAATAGGTTTTTCAATGTCTGGGGTCATTTGTATTGGAATTTGTTTAAGCGCAACTATTCCAAAGGCAATAATTAAAAATACACATGCAGCTACTGCAATTGGTTGTTTAATAGCTAATTTAATTAAATTATTCATAAATTATAATCTCAAATTATAAAAATTAACTTTTACTTTTTTTAATCTTAATTAATTGATTAGGCCTAAGACTCTCATTTCCTTTTATCACAACTAATTGTCCCTCATTAAGACCTTTTAATATTTCAATTTTATCTCCAATTGATACACCTATTTTTACAAATTTTTGTTTTGCGATACCTTCTTCAAAAACGTAAATAATCTGATTTTGATTATTTGATATTAAAGCATCCTTATGTATTAACAAACGAGGAGAATTTTTTCCTAAAGAAATTTGAAGTATGAACCTTGTTCCAGAAATATTTAAGGTTTTAGGCAAAGGACTAAGAAGAGTTACCCTTGCTTTTCTTGTTCCGGTCCTTATGTTTTCTATATTTACTATACCTCTTATTTTTCCATAAAAAACACTCTCATTATTTGATATTATTACCTTACTCCCGAGCACTACTTTAGCAGCAGCTTCTGCTCTTAAATCAGTTTCAATTTCTTTGAAACTATCTGCTAAAATAGAAAATAGAATTTTTCCTTTTTGGATTATAGCCCCTGTTTGAACATCTAAAGAAATTATATTTCCATCAACAGGTGATAAAATTTTAGAAAAGTTTAAATCATCTCTAGCCTTATCTAATGAAATCTTAAGCTTTGTTATATTATACTCTCTTTGAGCAATTTGTTGTTCATTTTGTAAAGCTAAAATATTAACAGAATCAAGATTATCTTGAGTTATAATGTTTTTATTTTTTAAATCTTTAGCATTTTTTGCTTTAGCAACTCTAAGCTCAAGTTGCTCCTTTAGAAGAGCTAACATTTTATTTTCTAGCAATAACTCAGAGGTTAATTGTTTGATGTTTCTATGAATATCTTTAGATTCAAGGGTTACTAACAAGTCATTTTTTTTTACATTATCTCCGATTTGAAAATGTACTTTTAAAACTTCTTGATTAACTTTAGCAGAAACAATTATTGGATCTAATGCAACCAATCTACCAATAGTTTCTGTAGTTTCAGCAATATTAAGAAATTCAACTTTTTGAACTTCTACCAAAGAAGCTCTTTTAGATCCATCCTTCGATACAGATTGTGCTGATGACAACGATGAAGAAATAAGAAAGCTAACAATAAATAAAAATAAATAATAAATTTTCATAATATTTTTTCCAAATCTATTGATTTAAAATATAACAAAACTCTAATACCACAAATTTTTAAAAATCAATTTTTTAAATTAAAAAATAATTGTTTTTAATGTAAATAAAATAAATTTATATTTGTGGCCCTGAAATAAGTAAATCACGACCTTTTTGATTATCACAGAATTTTTCAAAATTTTTAATAAATAACTGAGCTAATTCTTTTGCTTTAACTTCCCATTCTTCGTGAGAACGCCATGTATTACTTGGGTTCAACAATTCAGAAGGTACATTTTTAACTTTTAAAGGAATATCTAAATTAAAAATAGGAATTTTTTGTGTTTCAACATCATCTAATTCATCATTTAAAATTGCATCTATAATCAACCGCGTATTTTTTAATGATATTCGATCACCTTTACCATTCCAACCTGTGTTAACTAGAAAAGCTTTTGAATTAGCTGCCTTCATTCTTTTTGATAAGACATTTGAATATTCAGTTGGATGTAACATTAAAAAGGCAGCACCATAACAAGCTGAAAATGCTGGCTGGGGCTCTGTTACTCCCCTTTCCGTTCCAGCTAACTTTGCTGTGAATCCGGAAAGAAAATGGTATTCAGCTTGGTCATATGATAATTTGGAAACAGCAGGTAATATCCCAAAAGCATCAGCAGTTAAAAAAATAACTTTTGATGCATGATTTCCTTTTGATACTGGCTTAACTATATTATCGATATGATAAATTGGATATGACACTCTTGTATTTTGAGTAACAGAAATATCAGTATAATCTACAATACCTTCAGAATTGACGGTTACGTTTTCTAATAAAGCATCTTTTTTTATCGCTTTAAATATTCCAGGCTCTTTATTTATATCCAGATCAATTGTCTTAGCATAACAACCACCTTCATAATTAAAAACGCCTTCATCATCCCATCCATGCTCATCATCACCTATTAACTGTCTTTGTGGATCTGTAGATAAAGTTGTTTTTCCTGTGCCTGATAATCCAAAGAATAAAGCAACGGATCCGTCTACACCTTTATTAGCAGAACAATGCATTGAGGCGATATTTTTTTGTGGGAGAAGATAGTTCATTACAGAGAACATTCCCTTTTTCATCTCTCCACCATACCATGATCCTCCAATAATTTGAATTTTATCTGTTAAATTAAACGCAATAAAAGTTTCGGAATTTAAGCCATGTTTTTTATAATCTTGATTTTTTGTTTTTGAGCCATTTAATACATGAAAATCTGGAACAAAATCTTTTAATTCTTTATCAGACGGCCTTATAAACATATTTTTTACAAAATGAGCCTGCCAAGCCACTTCCATGACAAACCTAACTTTCAAACGGGTGTCTTTATTTGCTCCGCAGAAGGCGTCTACTATATATAATTTTTTATTAGAAAGTTGATTTGTTACTTTGCCTTTAAGTTCTGTCCAAACGTTTATATCTATAGGTTTGTTATCATTTTTTGATATTTCATTTGTCCACCATAATTTATCTTTAGTTATTTGGTCTTTGAGAATATATTTATCTTTAGGGGATCGTCCAGTATAGATGCCTGTCATAACATTAACAGCTCCAAACTCAGTATCCTGGACTTTTTCAAAACCAGTTAATTGTGTATTTTTCTCTTCATTATAAAGTAATTGGTATGAGGGATTATGTATAATCTCGTTTATATCTGTAATTCCTACTTCTGATAATTGTTTCTTAAGCTCTAAATTCATTTAATTTTCCAATTAAAATATTTATAATGTTAAAAGTTTATCTAGTGAATAGAAATTAGATAAAATGGTCAATGGTTAAAATTCATTTTATATTATATAATAATATAATATCAATAGTAATTTTAAATTATTCTTCATATATTATTGTTACAATCACAAATTAATATTTTATAAAATAAAGTTTTTTTTGTATTTAATTGAATGAGTCATAAATAAATGAAAAATCAAATCACAATAATAGGTGGAGGCTTAGCTGGCTGGGCCACTGTATCGGCATTTGTTGACAATGGTTTTTCTGTTACTTTATTTGAAGGTAATGGCCAAAATTTTGGTTCCCAGCAAATTTCACCAAATGGTTGGGCTTACTTATCACAATTATTAGATATTAAAAAAGCTAAGCCTTTATTAGAAAATTTTAATGTTATTAAAATTATATCAATTAACCTAAAGCAAGAATTAAATTTATTATGTTCATATGATGCAAACACTGAAGTAGGACAATACGGCTCTATAGAGAGAAATGGGATAATCAACCTTTTAAAAGATAAAGTTCGAAAAACTAATTTAGTTAAAATTAATAAATCAACTGTTAAATATATAATTCAAGATAATCAATTAAATAAAATATTAGATGATAAAGGGAATTTAATTACATCTAAGTTTATAATAGGGGCAGATGGGGTACTTGGGATAACTAAGAAGTTTGTTTGTGGCTCTGACAATAGTATCAAATTTAAACAAGTATATAGATCTATCTCATATAAAGATGAACCTTATAAACTTACAAAAAGCATAATGCAGATTATATTGACTCCAGATGGTCATTTTGTAATTTACCCAACTATTATTAAATCTAAAAAAGCTACAAATTATGTTTTCATTCCTAAAGATGAAGGCCTTATGCCTCCAGCAATATATAACAAAACACTTAAACTATTAATCCCTGAAGATATTGAATGGCAATCAGTTTCAACAATAAAAAATAAAGGTGAATACTCTAATATTCATAATAACGGTGTATTACTAGTTGGAGAAGCATCTATCCCAACATCTCCCCATCTTGCTCAAGCAGGCAATCAAGTTCTTGAAGATGCAGCATTTATTAAAAGAACATTACTTGAACATAAAGATATAGAGAAAATGATATTTTCATTTATACAAAACAGATATGAACAAAAAAAATACATTGCTCAAAAATCTTCTCTTTTAGGTAAAGTTTTAGGTTCACATAATATAATTGGCAAGTTTCGAAATACAATGATTAAATCAATAGGGCCTTCAATCTTAGAAGATATATTAAATCCAATATGGAATATAGAAGATGCCAAATAAGAGACATTCATTTTTTAAGAAATTTATTTTATCATTTATTATAATTTACGGTGTAAACATGAAAAACAAAGCTTTTCCTAATGCTCACGAATTTAATTTTACATCAATACAAGGTGAAACAATAAAGTTAAAAGATTTTTATGGAAAACCAATGCTAATTGTTAACACAGCTTCACTTTGTGGATTTACAAATCAATACAATGACCTTGAAGAATTAAATAAGAAATATGGAAAAAATAATTTAATTATTATAGGCGTTCCTTCTAATAATTTTGGTTCTCAGGAATATAAATCAAATGAAAAAGTTAATGATTTTTGTAAAACAAATTTTAATATAACTTTTTTATTAACGGAAATTACAGATATTAAAGGTAAAGATGGGCATCCTTTTTTTAAATGGGTCTCAAATCAATCAGGACTTCTATCTTTTCCCAAATGGAATTTTTATAAGTATTTAATTAATAAAGAAGGTGAGGTTCATTCTTGGTACTCGAGCGTAACAAAGCCAAACTCCAAAAAAATTACAAATGCTATTGATTTTTTAATTACCTCTAAATAAAAAGCCGCCAGAAGGCGGCTTAATAATTAAAATCAATATAAAGTTTACTCTCTATTTCCTAAAAACATTAATAAAAACTGGAACATCAATATTAAATCTAAATATAGGGTTAAAGCTCCCATAACTGTTTTCTTACCAGATATCTCAATATCATCGCCAGCTAAATACATGTTTTTAATCTTTTGTGTGTCATAAGCTGTTAGACCAGCAAAAATTAAAACTCCTAAAATCGAAATGATAAAAGCCAGACCTTCAGAGCCTAAAAAGATATTAACTATCGAAGCAATCATTATTCCAAATACACCCATAATCAAAAAAGATCCAAATGCTGATAAATTTTTCTTTGTAGTGTATCCATATATAGACAATGAAGCGAATGCAGCTGAAGTAATAAAAAACACTCTAATTACTGATTCTCCTGTATAAACCAATAAAAGAGATGACAAAGATAACCCCATTAAGCCAGCATATATATAAAACATATTTCTAGCTTTTCCTGCTGACATATTATTTAATCTTGCTGATATATAAAAAACCATTCCTAACGGAGCTAACATTATAACCCACTTTAATGGACTTAAGAAAAACAACTCTCCAATAGGAGTTAAAGCACCATTAGATATTGCAAGAAAGTTTAAACCCATAGCCATTAATCCAGTAAATGCTAGAGCTGTTGTCATATGATTATAAACCCCAAGCATGTACGCTCTCAAGCCAACATCTATTTGAGTTGCTTGCGCATTTGCACCTGACATAAAACGATTATTATTCATAAATTTTTCCTTTAAATCAATTGTTGGTAATATACATACTATAATATAATACTTAAATTCTATCAAAGCAATAGTTTCACAAAAATTTAATATATATTAAAACTTATTTTATTTATTAAATTGAATAAATAGGAGTTAGTTTATTTAGATTAGATTTTCTAATTTTTTCAGAAGAAGACTTTAATTGCCCACAAGCCGCATAAATATCTTTACCTCTTGGAGTTCTAATTGGAGAAGCGTATCCTGCATCCATTAATATTGATGCAAACACATCAATGTTTTTTTTAGTTGAAGTTTCAAATAACGAACCTGGCCATGGATTAAATGGAATTAAATTAACTTTAGAGGGTATGCCTTTGATTAAATCGATTAATCCTAAAGCATCTTCTTTACTATCATTAACACCCTTTAACATAACGTATTCCCATGTAATTCTTCTTGAGTTAGATAATGGAGGATAATTCCGACAAGCTTCAATTAGAGCTTTTAGATTATATTTTTTATTTATTGGCACTAATTGATCTCTCAGTTGATCATTAACTGCATGAAGAGAAATAGCTAAATTAACGCCTAATTCTTCTCCAGCTTCTCTTATTTTAGGAATTATACCTGATGTAGAAAGAGTAATTCTTCTTCGTGATAAAGATATGCCATCATCTGACATCATCACTTTAATAGCTTTACTAACCTCATTATAATTTAAAAGGGGCTCTCCCATTCCCATCATTACTATATTAGTAACTTTTCTATCATTTTTGCCTGAAGGCCAATCTTTTAGATGGTCCATAACTAGCATAAGTTGACCAATAATTTCGTTAGACGTTAAGTTTCTAACTAATGCTTGAGTGCCTGTATGACAAAAGGTACAATTTAAAGTGCACCCTACCTGACTAGACAAACAAACAGTTCCTCTATCTTCTTGAGGAATAAAAACAGTTTCAACTTCTGATCCATCTGATAATTTAAGCAACCACTTAATAGTACCATCTGAGCTTTTTTTCATTTCCGAAATATCTGGACGTGATATATATGCTATTTCAGACAAGGCATCTCTTGTTCCTTTTGCAATATTACTCATGTCATTAAATTTGTTAAAACCAAAACAATACATCCATCTCCAGATTTGAGTTGCTCTAAATTTTGGAAGGTTATTTAAAATACAAAATTGTTGTAACTCTTCTATATTAAAATTTAGAAGATCTTGTTTTGTCATTATTATTATCTTTCTTAAATATTATGCATTAAAAACATTCTTTATCAATAATGCGTAATGCTTTTGTAAAACCAGATAATGAATAAGTGTCAACAATTATATTTCCAGGAGAAGATTGACCACTAATAATTAGTTTATTACCTTTTCTCATAGATTGAACTAATAACCTATCTACCTTTGAACTTTCTGACCATGCTCTATCATCAACTGGGAATAGTTTAGTTTTTTTATTATCAACGGCAAAAATTACATCATGATTGCTTTTAAAGTTAAATCCCGCTTTTACAGATACTTCATGACTAGTTCCACCTTTTATGTTTGTAACAAAAACATAAGCCTTATCACGATTACCTCTATCAAATTTTCCTACAGTATTAGTTGGCTCTGAAGTCATAAAACATGTTTTATTATTATTAACTTCAGACACATAAGCTTTCCAAAAATTATGCGTGTCTAATAATTTTGTTTTAGCAAAGGAATTACATGATAAAATAGAAGAACAAAGTATCGATAATAATATAATATTTCTTTTAGATTTTATCACTTTAACATTCTCTTTATTAACATATTTTTATTACAAATTTAAAATCAAATATGATGAGTTCCATTAATATTTTGATTAAAAAATTAATTTTTAAACTATAAAATAACGTAACAAAAAAAGATGAAAGTAACAACCGTTAAGGATAAGTTTTTTCTTAAATATACATATCAAAATTAAAATAAATTAATTTCATAAAATTTTTCATTCATTATTTAATAAAATTAAACAATTTAATGTTAAAATAAATAAAGCTTAAAGAATGATAAAAAATAATAACTTGTATTATAAATTCAATATTAAAGTATTGCATGATTAAATTAGAAAATTATTTTTCTAATTTTAAAATTTTATATATAATATCTTTCAATATATTTATATTCTATTTAATAAATTAATCTTAAGGTTAATAAATATTATAAGGGCAAAATAATGAAGAATGACACTCCTAATTATAAAAAAGTAGTTTTAGCATATTCTGGAGGATTGGACACTTCTGTTATTTTAAAATGGCTTCAAGATACATATAAATGTGAAGTAGTAACTTTTACTGCTGATATTGGACAGGGTGAAGAAGTTGAGCCTGCAAGGAAAAAAGCCCAAATGTTAGGCGTCAAAGAAATTTTTATAGATGACTTAAAAGAAGAGTTTGTAAAAGATTTTGTGTTTCCTATGTTTAGAGCCAATGCATTATATGAAGGCGTTTATTTACTAGGAACTTCCATTGCAAGACCTTTGATTGCAAAACGACAAATTGAAATAGCAAATTTAACTAATGCAGATGCAGTTTCTCATGGGGCAACGGGAAAAGGCAATGATCAAGTAAGGTTTGAAATAGGTTACTACAGCCTAAAACCTAATGTTAAAGTTATTGCTCCCTGGAGAGAATGGAATTTATCCAGCAGGACAAGTTTAATAGCCTATGCAGAAAAACATCAAATTCCCGTTCCAAAAGACAAAAGAGGCGACGCACCATTTAGCGTAGATGCAAACTTATTACATGTTTCAGCAGAAGGAAAAATTTTAGAAGATCCATGGATAGAACCTGAAGAGTATATTTTTTCAAGAACAAAATCTCCATTTGATGCTCCCAATAAAGTTACTGAAATTACCATCGATTTTAAAGATGGTGATCCTGTTGCTCTAAACGGCAAACATCTTTCACCAGCTTCCTTGTTATATGAGTTAAATATTTTAGGAGGAGAGAATGGTATTGGAAGAGTTGACTTGGTGGAAAACAGATTTGTTGGGATGAAATCAAGAGGTGTCTACGAAACACCGGGAGGTACTATATTATACCACACTCGTAGAGCGATGGAATCCATCACTCTTGACAAAGGAGCAGCTCACTTAAAAGAAGAGTTAATGCCTAAATATGCAGAATTAGTATATAATGGATTCTGGTTCTCTCCTGAAAGAGAAATGCTACAAGCTGCAATTGATAAAAGTCAAAAAAATGTTTCGGGAACTGTAAGGGTTAAATTATACAAGGGCAACGTTATCATTACAGGACGAAAATCTCCCCATTCGCTCTATAACGAAAGTCTAGTTACTTTTGAAGAAGGAGCTACCGACTATGATCATTCTGATGCAGAGGGATTTATTAAATTAAATGCCCTAAGATTAAGAGTAAAAAAAATGATTGATAACTCAAATTAACTTTAATTATTTTAAACAAGCAGAGCCTATTGAGCCATCTTTTGAAACTTGCTTAAAGACAATTTTTCCTATTGGTGTTAAAGCGTATGCATCTCTTAATTTTCCACTTTGACATCGGACAGGCTTAATAAAACTATATTCGTTTTTTCCATTTTTAGACGCTTCTTTTAAAAAATTACTTATATTAGGTTCCTGCAAAGCTAAAATAGAATAGATGGCTATAAAAAAAATCATAATAATATCCTTTCATGTATATATTTATAAATTTAAATGGCTATAATATGACAGATAAAGACAGAATTACGGCACATTCATTAAAAAAATCTGGAGCAATAAATGGAAACCAAAGAAACAGTTCTACCACAAACAATGAAAGCTATTGAAATCAAACAATTTGGTGGCCCAGAAAATTTAACAAAATGTATTAGACCTCTTCCTGAAATAAAAGGGAACGAAATATTAATCAAAGTTTCATACGCAGGAGTAAATAGACCTGATTTATTGCAAAGGCAAGGTAATTATAAAGTTCCTCCAACCGCGTCGGACCTTCCTGGACTAGAAGTTTCAGGAACAGTTGTTAAGATTAAGAATCTTAATTCTAAATGGAAATTAGGAGATAAAGTTTGTGCACTTTGTCACGGCGGAGGATATGCAGAATATGTCGCTGTTGAAGAAGGTCATTGCATGCCAATTCCTAATGGTTACTCCATGAAAGAAGCAGCATGTATACCTGAAACTTTTATTACAGTCTGGAGCAATTTATTCATAAGAGGTAATTTAAAAAAAAATGAAACAGTTCTTATTCATGGTGGAGCAAGTGGAATTGGAACTACAGCAATTCAACTTGCAAAACATTATGGATCGACAGTGTTTGCGACTGCTGGATCTGATCAAAAATGTCTTGCTGCAGAGAATTTAGGCGCAACTAAATGTATTAATTATAAAAAATTAAATTTTGAAGATGAAATTGATAATTTAACATCTGGAAGAGGTGTTGATGTAATTTTAGATATGGTGGCTGGAAGTTATGTCCCTCGAAACTTAAAATGTTTAAATTTAGACGGTAGATTGATTATAATTGCTGTTCAAGGTGGAATAAAAGACGAAATAAATTTCGCAAATATAATGATAAAAAGACAAACAATTTCAGGATCAACATTAAGGCCTCAATCGAATGATGCTAAATCACAATATGTTGTTAGTTTAATTGAAGGTGCTTGGGAATGGTTGAAAAATGGAGATATTAAACCCGTAATCCATAAAGAATTTGACTTAGACCAAGCAAGTGACGCACATGCTGCTCTAGAGGCCGGAGATCATGTTGGTAAATTTATTATGAAAGTTTAGATTAAGTAATTAATACCCTAAAGGTTTAATTGCTTTTTTAATTTCATCGAAAATTATAGGATTATCTACAGTTGCAGGCATTTTCCATGGAATATTATCAGCAATTTTTCCAATTGTAGCCCTTAATATTTTCCCGGATCTAGTCTTCGGTAAAGCTGAAACAATAGCGACTGATTTAAAAGCTGCCACTGGACCAATTTGATCCCGAACAAGCTCTACAACTTCTCTACAGATAACTTCATGTGGAGTATTACATCCATTATTTAAACAAATTAATCCTAAAGGAACCTGTCCTTTTAGCTTATCAGCAACACCTATAACCGCACATTCAGCCACATCAGGATGATTTGAAAGAACCTCTTCCATTGCACCAGTTGAAAGTCTATGACCTGCTACATTAATCACATCATCAGTCCTCGACATAATATATAAATATTCATCTTCATCTTTATACCCTGCATCCCCTGTTTCATAATAACCAGGAAACTTAGATAAATAAGCTTCAATAAAACGATTATTAGCATTCCATAAGGTAGGTAAAGATCCAGGGGGTAAAGGTAATTTTATTGCAATAGCTCCAAAAGTTCCTGCTTTAACTTCTTTACCTTCATCTGATAAAACTTGTATATCATATCCTGGCATTGCTATGGTTGGAGATCCAATCTTTAAAGGAAGATTTTCAATACCAAGAGGGTTTGCTACAATAGGCCATCCTGTTTCAGTTTGCCACCAATGATCAATAACTGGCACTTTCAATTTTTTCTCTAACCATAAAACAGTATCTGGATCAGCTCTTTCTCCAGCAAGAAACAAAACTTTAAAATTACTTAAATCATATTTTTTTATATAAAGGCCTTCAGGATCATCTCTTTTAATTGCCCTTAAGGCTGTGGGCGCTGTAAACAAAACTTTAACATTATACTCTGAAATAATTCTCCAAAAGGTCCCTGCATCTGGGGTGCCAATTGGCTTGCCTTCAAAAAGAATTGTTGTACAACCATGAAATAAAGGAGCATATACAATATAAGAATGACCAACTACCCATCCAATATCTGATGCAGCCCAATAAACATCTCCGGGATTAATGTTATATATATTTTTCATTGACCACTTTAAAGATACTGCATGCCCTCCATTATCTCTTACCACCCCTTTTGGTTGACCAGTTGTTCCAGATGTATACAAAATATATAAAGGATCATTAGCAGCAACATCAATAGGATCAGCTAATTGCACATTTGCTATCGCTTCATTCCATTCGATGTCTTGATTAGGATTTAGTTCTACCTTTAAACTATCACGTTGAAATATAATACACTTACTGACTTGATGACTTGCAATCTCTAAAGCTTTATTTAATAGAGGTTTATATTCAATTATCTTATTGGGTTCATGACCACATGAAGCTGAAACTATTATTTTAGGCTTACAATCATCAATACGGACCGCCAACTCATTCGATGCAAATCCTCCAAACACAACAGAATGAACTGCACCAATTCTAGCACAGGCTAACATTGCGACAATAGCCTCAGGTATCATTGGCATATAGATAATTACACGATCACTTTTTTGAACACTTAGTTTTAATAAAGCTCCTGCAAATTGTGAAACTTTATATTGCAATTCTAAATATGAAATTTTCTGTTTTATATTTGTAACTGGGCTATCATAAATTATAGCGTCCTGTTCGCCTCTGCCTGCATTTACATGCCTATCTATGGCATTAAAGCTAGTATTAAGAATACCATCTGGAAACCATTTATAAAAAGGGTAATTTTTATCATCTATAATTTTTTTTGGTTTTCTTACCCAATCTATTCCATTACTTTGATCTAGCCAGAAGTCTAAAGGATTTTCTTTCCAACTTTTGTAAACATCCTTATAATTAGCCAATTATCTACCCCATAAGAAAATTAATTTTAATTATTTGTTCTTGATTTTCTATAGTTATGCATTCTCATTAATTGTTCAGAAGCTTTATTAATAGTTGTAGATGCTGCTTCTGGGATAGCCGTGCCTGGACCAAAAATAGCTGCAACACCTGCATCATATAAAAAATTATAATCTTGTGCTGGTATTACTCCTCCACAAACTACAAGAATATCATCCGCACCTCTTTTTTTTAATTCATTTATCAACTCAGGTATTAATGTTTTGTGACCTGCCGCCAGAGATGAAATTCCTATAATATGAACTCCATAACTTATTGCCATATCAACAGCTTCTGATGGTGTTTGGAATAAAGTTCCTATTTCAACATCAAAACCAAAGTCAATAAAAGCTGATGCTATTACCTTTGCACCTCTATCATGACCATCTTGCCCAATTTTAGCCATAAAAATTTTTGGATTGACTCCAGCTATATCCTTAAATTTTGATAATGCATCTTCAACTTTAATAAAATCTTCTTTTTTCAAATATGTTTCTTTATAAATATTTTTAACTATTTCTTGTTTAACCCCATATCGTCCATAAACTTGTTCTAGCGCATAAGATAATTCTCCAACAGTGGCTCGCTCTCTCATGGCAATAATGCTCAAATCAAGTAAATTACCAGAGTTGTTTTTTGCAGCGTCTTTAATATTATCTAAGGCTTGTTGGACTAATTTATTGTTTCTTGTGTTTTTAATATTTGTTAATTTATTTATCTGCTCTTCCCTTACAGCATTATTATCAATATCTAAAACTTCAATTTTATCCTGGGATTCAGATTGGAATTTATTAACGCCAACGATAATTTGCTCACCTGAGTCAACTCTTGCTTGACGTTTGGTTGCAGATTTTTCAATTTCAGCTTTGGGATAACCTTTTATTACAGCAACAGTCATACCTCCCATTTCTTCAATTTTCTCAATCAATTCATTTGCTTTTTCTATCATTTCCTTTGTTATGCTTTCAACATAATAACTCCCCGCCAAAGGATCTATAGTGTCTGTAATACCTGTTTCATTTTGTAAAATTAATTGAGTGTTTCTTGCAATTTTTGCAGAAAAAGGTGTTGGTAAGCCTATCGCTTCGTCAAATGAATTTGTGTGAAGAGATTGAGCCCCTCCTAAAGTAGCAGCAAGAGCTTCAACTGTAGTTCTTATTATATTATTATATGGATCTTGTTCTTGAAGGCTTGCTCCTGAAGTCTGACAATGAGTTCGAAGCATTTGAGATTTTATATTTTGACAATTAAATAGTTTTTTTGTCCAAATTGACCATAAGTATCTTGCTGCTCTTAATTTAGCAGCTTCCATAAAAAAATTCATTCCTATAGCAAAGAAAAATGATAATCTTGGCGCAAAATCATCAACCAATAACCCTCTTTTAGAAGCCGCTCTAATATACTCAAGTCCATCTGCTATAGTAAAGGCTAATTCTTGAACCAAGGAAGCACCCGCCTCTTGCATATGGTAGCCAGATATTGATATAGAATTAAATTTAGGCATTTTTTTAGAAGTAAAACCGATGATATCTGATACAATTCTCATTGATGGTTCTGGTGGATAAATGTATGTATTCCTAACCATAAATTCCTTTAAAATATCATTTTGAATAGTTCCACTTAACTTTTCAATACTTACTCCCTGTTCTTCTCCTGCAACGATATAGCCTGCCAAAACAGGGAGAACCGCTCCATTCATAGTCATTGAAACGGACATTTGATCAAGAGGAATACCATCAAAAAGAATTTTCATGTCTTCTACACTATCAATAGCTACCCCTGCTTTTCCAACATCACCCCTTACTCTTTCATGATCAGAATCATATCCCCTATGTGTTGCTAAATCAAAAGCAACAGAAAGGCCCTTTTGTCCAGATGCTAGGTTTTTTTTATAGAATTGATTTGATTCTAATGCAGTTGAAAACCCAGCATATTGCCTTATGGTCCATGGTCTTCCAGTGTACATCGTTGCCTTTGGTCCTCTTAAAAAAGGTTCTTCACCTGGAAGGCTATCTAAATGGTTTATATTTTCAATATCTAAAGCTGTATACAAAGGTTTAATACTAATACCTTCAGGGGTCTCAATAATTAAGCCATCAAGATTTTTTTTCTTTAATTCTTTTAAAGCGTTTATTTTCCAATTTTCTAAATTAGATTTTTTTTCAACCATTATAATCTCTTAAATTTAAATAATTATTTATTAAACTCAAATTCCATTATTACTTGATCAACTGACAATGTGTCACCCTCATTAAATTTAATTGCTTTAATTTGTCCTTGTTTTTGCGCAACTAATGTGTTTTCCATTTTCATTGCCTCAACAACACATAAAGATTGACCTTCTTCAACACTATCTTGTTCATTAACCATAATTTTAATTAGTTTTCCGGGCATCGGGCAAATAAGTAAATTTGACTTGTCTATTAATTTAATAGGTTTCATATATTTAGATAAAGATGAGACATGTTTTGGAATAACAAAAGCATTTAGTGTCATTCCTCTATAATTAAGTTCAATTGATGGATTTATATACTTTATTTTATAATCAATTTTACTTGGAAACTTTATGATCCCATCTTTAAAGAGATTAATGTTAGATGTAATAATTTTTGTTAAATAATTTGTTTCAACTGTAACTTTTATATAATCTTCTATTATTCCATTTATTTTTTTTAAAGGCTTTGGTTTAATATAAAATTCATTATTTTTATTTGAAGATCTTTTAATTTGATAAGAGAAAGTGTTTAACAGATTTGCTTTAGATTTATCTTGCATTTGCACTTCCCACTCAGAAGAAAATCCTTCTTCAGCATGAAAATCTTTAGATATTTGACTTAGATGAAAAACTAGAAATAAAGCTGACAAAACCCATTCTTCATTTTCATTAGGAGATTGACCTTTAAAACCCTCTGGGTATTCTTCATCAATAAACGCTGTTGTTAAATTACCTAATTTGAACCTTTGGCTACCTATAATTGCTGATAAAAAAGGTATGTTATGATCAATGCCTTCTATAGAAAATTGATCTAAGGATGACTCCATTCTGTTAATTGCTATTTCTCTTGTTTCTCCCCAAGTGCATAATTTTGCAAGCATTGGGTCATAAAACATAGAAACCTCATCACCTTCTCTAACACCAGTATCATTCCTAGTGATAGAATTATCGTCATGTTTTCTTTCTTCAGGTGGGCTATATTTAGTTAGCCTTCCAATAGAAGGAAGAAAACCTTTATATGGATTTTCTGCGTATATCCGACTTTCAATTGCCGAACCAATTAAAACAACGTCTTTTTGTGTAAAGTTTAATTTTTCACCAAATGCAATTCTAATCATTTGTTCTACTAAATCTATTCCAGTAACTAATTCAGTAACAGGATGTTCTACTTGAAGACGCGTGTTCATTTCTAAGAAGAAAAAATTCTTATCTTTATCTACAATAAACTCAACTGTACCAGCACTAGAGTAACTGACACTTTTAGATAACTTTATGGCTTGTTCACCCATAGATTCTCTAGTTTTTTTATCTAGAAAAGGTGAAGGAGCCTCTTCAACAACTTTTTGATTTCTTCTCTGGATTGAGCACTCTCTTTCACCTAAATAAACTATGTTACCAAAAGTATCTGCTAAAACTTGTATTTCAATATGCCTAGGATTTATAATAAATTTTTCAATAAAAACACGTTTGTCACCAAAACTATTTATTGCTTCACTTGTTGCTCTTTCAAAGCCATCTGCAACTTCATTTTTTGAAAAAGCTACTCTCATTCCTTTTCCACCACCGCCGGCGCTTGCTTTTATCATAACAGGGTAACCTATTTGATCGGCTATTTTTATAGCTTTTTCTTTGTCTTCTATAACGCCGATGTATCCTGGAATAGTATTAACTTCAGCTGATTTAGCTATTTTTTTTGATTCTATTTTATCACCCATAGAAGCAATAGCTGTTTTCGAAGGACCAATAAAAACGATACCTGATTTATCTAATTCATCAGCAAAATCTGCATTTTCTGACAAAAAACCATACCCCGGATGCACTGCTTCACATCCTGTATCTTTACAAGCCTTAATAATTAAATCTTTTTTTAAATAACTCTCTTTTGCCAAAGATGGACCAAGATAAACTGATTCGTCTGCTAATCTAACATGTTCTGCAAATCTATCCGCGTCTGAATAAACTGCTACAGTTTGAATATTCATTTTTTTTGCTGTATTTATAATTCTACACGCAATTTCACCACGATTAGCTATAAGTATTTTTTTAAACATTTTTAACTTCTTCTTTGAATATTAAAGGGGAATATTACCAAACTTCTTTTTAGGATTAATTTGAATTTTATTTTTTAACTTTGAAAATGCTTGAATCAACCTATATCTAGAATTATTTGGTATAATTACATCATCCAAGAACCCTCTCTCTGCAGCAATAAAAGGATTAGCAAATCTTTCTTCATAATCAGTCGTTCTTTTTTGAATTTTTTCTGGGTCGTTCAGCTCATTTCTATATAAAATTTCAACTGCCCCTTTTGCTCCCATTACGGCTATTTCAGCTGTAGGCCAAGCATAATTTGCGTCTCCTCTTAAATGCTTTGAACTCATAACATCATAAGCACCACCATATGCTTTTCTAGTAATTAAAGTTACTTTAGGAGTTGTTGCTTCAGCATAAGCAAATAAAAGTTTTGCTCCATGCTTGATTATGCCACCGTACTCTTGAGCTGTTCCTGGCATAAAACCCGGCACGTCCACTAAAGTTAAAATAGGAATATCAAATGCATCACAAAATCTTACAAATCTTGCAGCTTTTCGACTTGAATCTATATCTAAACAACCTGCAAGAATCATAGGTTGGTTAGCTACAACACCAATACTTTGTCCATCTAATCTAATAAAACCAATTAATATATTTTTGGCATAGTTTTCTTGAAGTTCAAAAAATTCATTTTGATCAGCAACTGTTAAAATTAATTCTTTCATGTCGTATGGTAAATTTGGGTTCTCTGGAATTAGAGTATCTAAAGCAGGAGCAATTCTTGTTTTGGGATCCTCATTTTTTCTTATTGGAGCTATATTTTCATTACTAGAAGGAAGAAAAGTTAAAAATCTTCTTAACTCTATTAAAGCTTCAATATCATTATTAAAAGAACCATCTGCAACTGATGATATAGTAGTATGAGTTTCAGCTCCACCAAGTTCTTCGGCTGTCACTTCTTCAGAGGTGACGGTTTTAACAACATCAGGCCCAGTTACAAACATATAACTAGTTCCTTTAACCATAAAAGTAAAATCTGTCATTGCCGGAGAATAAACAGCGCCACCCGCGCAAGGGCCCATAATCATAGAAATTTGAGGAACAACACCTGATGCTAAAGCGTTTTGAAGAAATACATCTGCATAACCACCTAATGATTCCACCCCTTCCTGTATTCTTGCTCCCCCACTATCATTAAGGCCTATAATTGGAGCTCTGTTTTGAATAGCCAAAGTCATTATTTTAACTATCTTTGCTGCATGAGGGGCTGATAAAGACCCCCCAAATACAGTGAAGTCTTGTGCATAAACATAAATAAGCCTGCCATTAATTTTTCCTGATCCCGTAATAACACCATCTCCTGGAATAGTTTTACCATCCATTCCAAAGTCTCTAATGCGATGAACAACAAACATATCAGTTTCTTCAAAAGATCCTTCGTCTAATAAGGTGAGTATTCTTTCTCTAGCTGTAAGCTTACCAGATTTATGTTGTTTTTCTATTCTATCTAAACCTCCACCTAGACGAGCTTTTTCTCTCCTAGATTGAAGTTCTGATATTATTTCTCTACCTGTCTTTTTGATAATTAAATCCTCTATAAAATATTATTCACTTATTAAGTTATAAAAATTATTATAATTAATGAATAATAATGATTTTTATATTATTTTAACAACCTTAAATCAAATAAGTTTAAAGAAATATATATAACAATTCATAACTGTATATTAAAGGAGATAATTCATTGGATGAAATTGTATCAAATATTGGTAGATTAAATCATATAGCAATAGCTGTTCCTGATTTAAAAAAATCGGCTTCATTTTGGGAAATAGCTTTAGGTGCAACAACAAGTAATCCAATGCCACTTCCAGAACACGGAGTAACTGTAGTCTTTATAGTTTCATCTAACTCAAAGGTTGAATTGTTAGAACCTTTAGGACAAAATAGTCCTATTAAAAAATTTCTTGAAAAAAATCCTAATGGCGGAATGCATCATATTTGTTATGAAGTTATAAATTTAAAAAATGCTTCAGACAAACTTGAATTAGCTGGAGCAAGAATTTTAGGAGATGGAAAACCAAAAATTGGAGCTCACGGGAACCCCGTTTTATTTCTTCATCCTGCTGACTTTGCAGGAACATTGATTGAGTTAGAAGAAATTAGAAAATAATATTATCCAATAAATGGCTTATATTGAACTGTTGAATTACATTTTTTACAAATTAAATTTGATTTTCTTCTATGTATTTTTTGTTCCCAGCATCCATTAGAACAAAATCTGATCCATTTATAATCTGAAAATTCAAGAGAATGGCATCTTTGTGCTGAACAGCCTAATTCTCTAGCTTTATTTTTCCAAACATTATCATGCCCATGTTTAGGACCAACTAAAGCGTGAGCAATTTCATGAAGCACAGTATCTATAATATCCTTTTGATCTGAGTTTTTTAGGAAATGTCTAGAAAATGAAATTTTTCTCTCTCCAAAATGACATGCCCCAGCTCTTACTTTTGCAAAATCTAATTCCAAGCCCCAATCTAAGAGACCATTTTTATCCATTTCTATACGGGCTAAAGATACAAAATCTTTAAAAGTTTCAGTGTTTTTTTGAATTTTTTTAACATTTTTGTAATTTGTTTTCGTTGATCTAAAAAAATTTTTTATTTTTAACATTTTTTTTATCATGATTAATATTTCTTACAAAAGTTATATGCTATAAAATAACTGTATAAATATAGATGAAAATAAAAAATAGGAACAAAAAAATTTGCTTGAATTAATAAACATCTCCATGAATTGGATTTTTTTAAAGCAAAAGCCATTTATAGAAAATTTAAACTTAAAAATTAATAATGGAAATATTCTTACTATTTTTGGAGCAAGTGGTGTTGGAAAGTCTTCTTTAATAAAGATTATTTCAGGAGTATATGAGCGTAATCTATGTTTTACTGGGGATATTATTTTAAACAATAAAAAAATAACTAACTTACCTCCTGAAAAAAGAAAAATAGGACTTCTTCTCCAAGATGGAATCTTGTTTCCTCATCTTACGGTTCATCAAAATTTAATTTTTGGAATTAAAAAATCTTTAACAAATAGAGAAAAAAACCTTCTAGTAAATGAAAGTTTGTTTAATGCTGATATTGAAGGATTTGAAAATAGATATCCCAACACATTATCCGGAGGACAAAAAGCTAGAGTTGCCTGCCTTCGTGCTATTTTATCAGAACCAGAGGCTCTTCTATTAGATGAACCTTTTTCATCTTTAGACCCTGATCACAGAAATAGTTTTAGATTATTTGTAATGAATCAAATAAGAATTAAAAATATACCATGTATACTGGTTACTCATGATGAAAGTGATAAATTAATAAGTGATTATGAACCTCTTGATCTAATAAAATTTAGTAAAAAATATTAGTAAACATAAACATTAATTAATACTTTTCTAAAATAATTTAATTTGATAGTAATATCATAAATAACAAAAAGGTTTAACGATGAATTCTTTCGGAACAGCGACTAATTCTGCCATACTAGATAATAGTAAATCCAAGATTACTAAAGCTGATGCAGAAGCAGCTATAAAAACATTAATCCAATATTTAGGCGATGACCCAAATAGAGAGGGTCTTATAGACACACCTAGAAGAGTTATAAAATCATTTAAAGAATTTTATTCTGGCTATTCTTTAAATGGAGAAGAAATATTATCAAAAACATTTGAAGATGTTGAGGGATACGATGATATCGTAATTTTAAAAAATATAAATTTTGAAAGTCATTGTGAACATCATATGGTACCTATTATAGGCCGAGCAACGATAGGATACTATCCAAATAAAAAAGTTGTTGGCATATCAAAACTAGCAAGGGTTCTTGACGTTTTTGCAAAAAGATTACAAACACAAGAAACAATGACCGCTCAAATTTTAAATTGTATAGATGATGCTTTGTCTCCCAAAGGAACTGCTGTTTTAATAGAAGCAGAACATCACTGCATGACAACTAGAGGTGTTTTAAAAAATAACGTGACTATGACTACAAATAGATTTAGTGGTTGTTTTATTAAAGACACTAATTTGCAAGATAGATTCATCAAGATGGCTGATTAAATTTATTAATAGTTTTAAAACCTATTTAAAGTAATAATATATCATGAAATTTTCTCCGATAGTTTATTTAATAGGAATATTACTCTGTATTTTAGCATTGTTTATGTTGATCCCTGCTTTAGTAGATTGGTTATATGGAAGCAATGACTGGCCTGCATTTCTTGGATCTTCTTTAATAACTTTTTTGTTTGGTGGAATAGCTTATTTGACTACTAAAGGAAGTTCCACAGAGCATCTGGAATTACGTCAAGCCTTTTTATTAACTAACAGTGCTTGGTTATCCATAGCTTTATTTGGGTCATTGCCTTTTTTCTTTTCAGAAATAAATATGAGTTTTGTGGATTCGATTTTTGAATCGACCTCTGGAATAACAACAACTGGAGCAACAGTAATTCTAAATCTAGAAAATACATCGCATGGTATTTTAATTTGGCGAGCACTTCTTCAATGGTTAGGTGGCGTAGGTATAATTGTAATGGCGTTAGCAATATTACCAATGCTTTCAATAGGTGGCATGCAGCTTTTTAAAACCGAATCATATGAAACTCCTGAAAAAGTTGTACCAAAAGCCGCAAGTTTTGCTGCTGGTATAAGTATAGTTTATTTAACTTTAACAATAATTTGGGCTTTTATGTTGTGGGGAGCTGGAATGCCAGTTTTTGATTCTATTGCTCATGCCATGACAACTATTTCTACTGGGGGATATTCAACTAAATCATTATCATTAGCAGCCTTTAATTCATATTCTATTGAGATAATTATAACTTTTGGAATGATAGTAGGATCATTACCTTTTGTTCACTACCTTTCAATAACTAAAAATGGATGGAAAAATCTAATTAGCGATGATCAAGTTAAGTGGTTTTTTACATTAGTAATATTTGTTATTTTTATAATTTCACTTTACCTTTATCTACATGATGTTCCATATTTAAAAGCGCTAAGACTAGCATCATTTAATGTTGTTTCTATTATTACTGGAACTGGCTTTGGCACATCTGATTTTAATAGTTGGGGAGGTTTTGCAACAACACTATTATTAATCCTTATGTTTATTGGAGGATGCGCTGGATCAACAACATGTGGACTTCGAATGGCTCGTATTCAAATTTTGGTAGCCAATGCTAAATCTCAAATATCAAAATTAATTAGACCTCACGCAATAGTCGTATCATATTATAATAAAAAACCAATACCTGAGAATGTTTCAGAATCTGTTATGGGCTTTTTTTTCTTATATATATTATGTTTTGCAATATTAGCATGTATTTTAGGAAGCCTTGGTTTAGATTTAATTACTGCAATTTCTGGAGCGGCATCAGCAATTGGCAATGTTGGACCAGGGTTAGGTGATGTTATTGGACCATCAGGATCTTATCAAAGCATTCCAGATATAGGAAAGTTATCTTTATGTGCAGGAATGATTATAGGTAGATTAGAAATTTTTGCTATTTTAGTTATGTTTTCTCCTTTATTCTGGAAAAATTAATCTTTTAACTATTATTAGACTTCATTTGGATAATTTCTTTCTTGTTTACAAAACTCACATACTACTTTGATATTTCCATCTATATCCGATATATTATGTAAATCGTCTTTGCTTAAAGTTTCTAAAGCTGACTGAACTTTTTCATCAGAACATCTGCATTGATCTCTTATTTCAATTTTGTCATAAACCGTTACTCCAATTTGATTAAATAACCTTAAAAGAATATTTTCTGAAGAAAGATTAGAGGATAAGAACTCTTCTTTATTTAACGTCGATAAAAATTTTAATGAAGTATCCCACACTTCTTCATTATTCTCATTATCAATATAATCATTCTTATTTGGCATTTTCTGAAGCATAATAAGGCCTGCTGAATATAATTGCATAGCTTCATCTTTCTTTTTATCAAAGCCATAAGAATTAAAAGTAACAAAACTTGTTTTTAATTGTTCGGAATTATTAAAATAATGTTCTGCTGATTTTGATAAACTTTTTCCTTCTAAAGTTACAATACCTTGGTACCTTTTAGAAAACTCTCCTTGATCTAATGTAAATGATATATGGCCAGTTCCCATCAAAGATAACAAATCATTTTCACAATTTAAACATTCTGTTTCAAAACCTGCATATCCTCTTAAAAAACCATCATTTGTTATGTCAGAAAATAATGTATGAACCTCACCGTTACCTTTTGCCTGCAAGGTAAAAATTCCCTTATGTTTCATTCTAGAGCCTATACAAGCAGTAAGGCTCAAAGCATCCGAAAGAAAACTTTCAATAACTTTAGGATAATTGTGCCGTTTTATAATATTTGAGACAGTAGTTCCCAACCTTACTATACTACCTCTAACTTGATTATCTCCTAATTGAAAAGGGATAACTGTATTAGTTTCATTTAACATTTTAATATACCTGATATGTAATCTTATTAGTTAAGATAGACAATAATGCATAATTGCCTTTTGAGCGTGTAACCTATTCTCTGCTTCATCAAACACAACAGATTGTATGCCTTCAAACACTTCTTTACTAACTTCTTTTCCGCGGTATGCAGGTAAACAATGCATAAAAATAGCATTTTTATCTGCCAAACTCATGATATTTTCATTCACTTGATATGGCAAAAAGATATTTTCAGGAGATATTTTTTTATCCCCCATAGATGTCCATGTATCAGTAATAATACAATTAGCTCCATCAGCAGCTAAATATGGATCATGCATAATTTTTATTTTATTGTTTTTTTCAATAGCCCAAGTCATAGTTTCTTGTTGAGGAGACATTCCTTCAGGACAAGCTATATTCAGTTCAAAATCAAGTAAAACCGAAGCTTCAATCCAACTCTGAAGAACATTATTACAATCTCCAAACCATGCGATTTTTTTATTTTTAAAATCAATCAGATGTTCTTTAATGGTAACTAAGTCTGCCACTACCTGACAAGGATGACTATGATCAGTTAAAGCATTTACGACGGGCACATTAGATATATTTGCAAAATTTATCATTTGATTATGTCCAAAACATCTAATAATAATCATATCTGCATATCGTTCTAATACCCTTGCAGTGTCTTCAATTGTTTCCCTTTGACCTAGTTGCATTTCTTTTTCATTTAAAATATTAGAATTACCACCTAACTGATTTATCCCTACTTCAAACGAAATACGAGTTCTTAAAGAGGGTTTTTCAAATATTAAAACAGCTTGTTTATCTTTCATAAACTTTGGCGCAGCTTTAGATTTCCATTTTATAGATAATGAAATTATTTTAATCAAATCTTCAGTTGTAAGTTCTTTTAAATCAATAAAATTAGGCATTTTAATCCGACTTGTTCTTCATTTCTAATATAACTTCATTCAAAATTTTAAATGCCATATTTATTTCATTTTTGGAGGTATTTAAAGGAGGAAGTAATCTAACAGTATTTTCAGCTGCTCCAACTAATAACAAGCCTTTTGATCTTGCAATATTTACAAAATCTCCTGCGTTAATATTATCATGAAGCTGAAATCCTCTAAGCATTCCTGAACCTTTAGTTTTCAATAAAATATTTTTATTGCATAAATTATTTTTTATTAGATCATTCATTTTGTTATCAAAATATATTATATTATCTCTTAAAATATCTAAAAATCCATCTTCTAACAAAAGATCTAGCACAGCATTTGCAGATCTCATAGCTAAAGGATTTCCTCCAAACGTGCTGCCATGAGTTCCAGGTATCATTGCGTCGCCTACAGAAGCTTTTGCCATAACTGCACCTACAGGAAAACCTCCACCTAACCCTTTAGCTAAAGCGATAATATCTGGCTCTATGCCTTCTTGTTCATAAGCAAATAAAGTTCCTGATCTTCCCATTCCTATTTGAACCTCATCAGAAATTAATAAACTTCCATTTTCTAAAGCTATATCTTTTATTAATTTTAAATATCCTGAAGGGGCTTTTCTTGCGCCTCCTTCTCCTTGAACTGGCTCTACTAATATGGCAGCAACATGTTTTCCCATTTGTTTTTTTAAGCTATCTATATCGCCCCAATCCACATGTGTGAATCCTTGAGCTGAAGGTCCAAAACCTTCTCTAAATAAAGGTCTGTCATTAGCAGCTAACATCGCCAATGTTCTTCCATGAAAAGCTCCAGTAGCACATATTATTTCAGTTCTTTCTTTTTCTCCTTTAGACCAAGCATATCTTCTTGCAACTTTAACTGCTCCTTCTGTAGCTTCTGCTCCTGAATTACAAAAAAATACTCTATCAGCACACGAATTGGCAACTAATTTTTCTGCAACAACCTCCTGTTCAGGAATTCTATAAAGATTAGACGTATGCCACAACTTTGAAGCTTGATCTTGGAGAGCTGCCACTAATTTTGGATGACAATGACCAAAGGCATTAACTGCTATCCCTGTCGCATAATCTAAATATCTTTTTCCATCTTCAGAAATTAAAAAACTACCTTCACCATGAGTAAAAGCAATATCAATTCTTCCGTATGTAGTCATAATTGATGAGCTAAATGTCATAACAATCTCTTTTTAAAATTTATCACTATTAAATATTATAGCCATAAGATTAATTAAATAAAAAGTAAATAAATCACTTAAAACAATTTAAATAAAATGCTTAGCTAGTTTTAAACCTTGAGCTTGATAATTACTTGTGCTTCCCGCTTCTCCATATAAATGCTTTGGAACTGCAGCCATTGTTTCGTATACAAGTCTGCATACTGTTTGACCTTGTTCAATTAAAAAAGGGACATCATGTGACCTGACTTCTAATACTGCTTTCGTTTTAGATGCACCTAATTCTAACAACCCAAACCCAGGATCAAAAAAACCAGCATAATGCGCTCTAAATTCTCCAACCTTAGTATCATAAGCTCTCATTTCTGCTGCATAATTTGATGGAACGGATACATATTCTTGACTAGCAAGAATGTAAAAAGCATCTGGAATCAAAACTAATGCTCCCGTATTTTTTTTGGTTTCAGAAAAATGTTCTGAATGTAACAAATCTTCAGTTGTAATTTTTTCCCAGAATAATTCTGATTTATAAAAATTTGGCTTATCAATATCAATTAACATTGAATGTTTTCTAGCTTTAAAACCTATTAAACCATTTTCTCCAGACAAATCTACAGATAATGGGACACCATTTTTTATTGTATCAGGTAATTCTAAGCTATCGTTATTTCTAACTAAACCTAAATGCTCCTGTAAAATTTCCATTTCTTTATCACTAGTAAATGATGTGCCTCTTCTTAATCTTAATTGGTTCAATCTAGAACCAGTTCTTACTAGAATAGAAAAAGTTCTAGGTGATATCTCTGCATAAAGTGGCCCTTCGTAACCAGAAGGAACCGTTTCAAATTCTTGTGCTCCATCGACTATTAACCTAGTAAATATATCTAACCTTCCAGTTGAACTCTTAGGATTAGCAATTCCAGTTAAGTCACTCGTAAGAGAGACACTCTCAAGTAATTTAACTATATAAACACATCCACATTCTAAAACAGCTCCATCAATCAGGCTGAATTCATGCATAGCTAAATCTTTAAGTCTACTTGATACTTTGTTACCCTTTCCTGGAAGAAAAGAAGCTGGAACCCTCCAAGCCTTATTTCCTAGCCTTAAATCAATAGAAGCTGGTTGAATTATGTCTCTATCAACATCATAATCACTAGTAATAATTTTTTTATCAATTAAATCTAGTATTTCTTGACTAGGTAAAATACCAACTGATTTTTGCACTTTATTCATCCTAAAATTTTCCATAGTTATCTTTGATAATCTAAGCTCTCAATCTATAACCAGACTTTAATATATACCAAGCACAAAAGCTAAGAATTATATTGCATAAAAACAAAATGATACTGCCTGTTACTGGTGACGTATCGCTTATTCCTAAAAAGCTAAATCTCAGTCCGTCTATAGCATAAAATATTGGGTTAAAGTAAGCTATTACCTTTAAGGCATCTGGTAACCTTTCAATAGAATAAAAAGTTCCTGATAAAAAAGCTAATGGTTGGATTATAAAGTTTGATATTATAGCGAGTTGATCAAATTTCTGTGCCCAAATGCCTGCCATCATTCCTATAACAGCTAGAGCAAACCCTCCTTGAAATAAAAATAAAACCATCCAAAAAAAATGATTGGGGAAATTTAAAACACCTAAAGACCAAAGCAGACAAAAGGAAGCTAAAAACACACATAACCCTCTAGTAATACCTGCAAGAATATGAGCAACCATTATCTCAATTGGACCTAATGGTGACATTAATAAGTCTACAATTGAACCTTGTACCTTTGCTGTCATAAAAGCAGATGAAACATTAGCAAAAGAGTTTTGCAAAACACTCATCATAATCAATCCTGGCACTAAAAATTTAATAAAAGGTATACCTTTAAAACCCGCACTTCTGTCTATTGCTACAGAAAAAACTATTACAAATAATAGAGTTGTTACCATTGGAGCTGTTATGGTTTGCAAAAAAACATTTGTAAATCTTTTAACTTCTTTTATGTAAAGAGTGAATAAACCTATCCAATTTACTAAACCAATTTCTCTTCGAACTCCTAGATTTACATTTTTATTAATCATGATTTTCCTTGAGCTCATAAAAGGTTAACAAATAATTTAAAAATATATATAATTGATTTAACAAATATTAACAAACATGAATGAACAGTTTAATGAACAATCATGATAAAATCATAAAACGAATGAGAAATTCTGCAATATCATATCTGGCTCGTTATGAAGTATCTAAATTTCAATTTAAAAATACGATGATTAGAAAGTTATCAGGTTTTGACAATCAATTACATGAAGAGTTAAAAATTGAAATTGTTGATCAAATTCAAAAAGAAATGATTGCTTCTGGTTTCATAGACGATAAACGTTATGCAGAGATGCAATCGCGTTCTATTAGACGTCAAGGAGGCTCAGAACGATTAATATTTGCTAAATTAAAGCATAACGGTATTACTGATAATATAATAAAAAATGCAATAGAGATAGTAGATGAAGGAAACAATAATGCCGAAATGATTGCGGCAATAAATTTTATTAGAAAAAAAAACATAGGAGTTTTTTATAAAAAAAAATTTTCTGAAGAAGAACATGATCAATATCTTTTAAAAAAAAAATGGATTGGCTCTTTATCCAGAAGAGGATTTAATTTATCAATAATAAATAAAGTTTTAAATATTACTGATCTTGCAAATGCTGATTTAATTCTGGAAGATGCAATATAATATCATTATACAATAGAACTAAATTTCAATTGGGGAGAAAATTATGACAAAAAACAATATTTATATACCAAGCTCAAATGTTGTTAAAAATGCTCATGTAAACTCAGAACAATATGAAAAAATGTATGAGGAATCAATTAATGATCCTGATGTATTTTGGGATACTCATGGTAAAAGAATTGATTGGATAAAGCCTTATAAAAAGATAAGTAATGTATCTTATGCAAAAGAAGATCTTCAAATAAAATGGTATGAAGATGGCACCCTTAACGCTAGCGCAAACTGTCTTGATAGACATTTAAAAACTAAAGGTGACAGCACTGCTATCATTTGGGAAGGAGACAATCCAAATGAATCTAAACATATTACATACAAACAGTTATATGAAGATGTATGTAAATTTTCGAATGTTCTTAAGAAAGTCGGTGCAAAGAAGGGAGATCGTATAACCATTTATATGCCTATGATCCCAGAGGCAACGATTGCCATGTTAGCTTGCACAAGAATTGGAGCTATTCACTCTGTAGTATTTGGAGGCTTTTCTCCCGATGCCTTAGCAGGAAGAATTGAGGATTGTGATTCAACTATAATTATTACTGCTGATGAAGGTGTTAGAAGTGGGAAAACTATACCACTTAAATCTAATACAGATGAAGCCATAGCAAAAGCTAAAATGTGTAAAACTACTATTGTTGTTAAAAGAACAGGTGGAGATATTAATTGGATAGATGGACAAGACATTTGGTATCACGAAGAGATGAAAAAAGCTTCGTCTGAATGCGTGCCAACGGAAATGAATGCTGAAGATCCAATGTTTATTCTATACACATCTGGTTCAACTGGAAAGCCAAAAGGAGTTCTTCATACTACTGGAGGATATATGGTTTACACTTCAATGACACATCATTACGTTTTTGATTATCATGATGGTGAAATTTATTGGTGTACAGCTGATGTAGGATGGGTGACAGGTCATTCTTATATTGTTTATGGGCCTCTTTCAAATGGAGCAACAACTTTAATGTTTGAAGGAGTTCCTAATTATCCAGACGCAAGCCGATTTTGGCAAATTGTAGATAAGCATAAAGTCAATATTTTCTACACTGCACCAACTGCAATTCGTGCTTTAATGGCAGAAGGAGATGAGCCTGTAAAAAAAACAAGTCGTTCAAGCTTAAGAGTTTTAGGAAGTGTAGGCGAACCAATCAACCCTGAAGCTTGGAATTGGTACAATAATGTAATTGGAAATGGGAAATGCCCAATAGTCGATACTTGGTGGCAAACTGAGACTGGAGGAATTTTAATCACTCCTCTTCCTGGAGCAACGTCTACAAAACCTGGTTCTGCAACTAAACCATTTTTTGGCATTAAGCCAGTTCTCGTAGATAATGAAAACAATGAATTAAATGGACCTTCAGAAGGTAACTTATGTATTAACATGTCATGGCCAGGACAAATGAGAACAGTTTTTGGTGACCATAAACGTTTTATAGAAACATATTTTTCAACTTTTCCGGGAAGATATTTTTCTGGCGATGGCTGTAGAAGAGATGAAGATGGATATTTTTGGATTACTGGAAGAGTTGACGATGTAATTAATGTATCTGGACATAGAATGGGAACTGCTGAAGTGGAATCTGCTCTTGTAGCGCATCCACAAGTAGCGGAAGCAGCAGTTGTAGGATATCCCCATAATATTAAAGGACAAGGAATATACGCATATGTAACTATTAATATAGATGTTACTCCTTCAGATGAATTATTAGGTGAATTAAAGAAGTGGGTCAGAAAAGAAATAGGACCAATAGCTACACCAGATTTAATTCAATTTGCACCTGGTCTTCCTAAAACAAGGTCTGGAAAAATTATGAGAAGAATCTTAAGAAAAATTGCAGCAAATGAGCATGATGAACTAGGAGATGTGTCTACTCTAGCTGATCCAGCGGTTGTTGAAAATTTAGTTAACAATCGAAAAAATTTATAATAAGAGAAATAGAATTAGAAACATTAACCAAAAAAATCAAAAAAACTTGATATATGACTAACATTGAAAAGTTAGATAGAAAATTTTAATTTCTTTAATAAAAGTTTTAATATTATTGGCAAGCTTGCTATTAGAATAAAACTTAATAACAATTCAATAGACATGATATCTCTTATTTGATTAATTTTTGAGATTTCTGATCCAGCATATACGTAAACTATTGTTGCAGGCAACATCCCAATTTGGCTAATGAAGTAAAACTTTTTTATACTGATAGGCATCACTCCCATAATTAAATTTATGAGAATATATGAAATTGTTGGAATCAACCTCAAACTTAAAAGATACCATGCTCCATCTTGTTTAAAATTTTTATAAATAACAGAGAATTTTTTACTAAATTTCTTATTAAAATAATCAAATAAAAAATATCTTGAAATAATAAAACATATACATGCTCCAAGTGAAGAAGCAAAAGAAACTAAAATTACTCCTTCGAAAACTCCAAATAAAGCTCCCGCAGCAATTGTCATTACACTTGGTGCGACAGGAACTGATAAACCTGCAAAGGCAATATATAAAATAAAAAATAAACATCTGGAAAATATAGTATTTTCATTTACCCAAAGTTTTATAAATATTTGATTATTCTTTAATTGATCTAAATTAAAAAATTCATGAATATAGAAATATGAAAATATGAATACTAAAGTGAAAAATATTATTAAAAAAAAAATATTTTTCATTTTAATTTAAACATCCCAAATTCTTTTCGCAAACTCTGGGTAAAACTCTGAAACCATTGGAGCTATGTTGTTTCTTAAAATATGTATCCTTTCATTGTCAGGATTAATCATTTCAGAAATATTTTTATCAACATCAAATTTAAACTCGGTTAAATTAGTAACAGTTTCAACTGTTTCATTATGATTAAGTCGTAATAATAAGAATTTTTTATCATTTTTGTTAAATTTAAATAATGCTCTATTAGTTAACAAATACTTAGGGCCTCCTGGCCTATAAATATTATCTTCAGATACTCCAGGCGCAGAAATGAAATCCACTCTATTTACTAAAGTACGAGGTGAATGCTCTTCTCTAAATAAAATAATCTGAGGAACAACAAAATACATTAATGCAGAACCAAATGAACCAGGAAATCTTTTATTTAACTTTGGATATGTACCTGTCCCCACTAGATTTATATTTGCTTGCCCATCTATTTGAACTCCTCCTAAAAAGAAAGTGTCTATTCTTCCTTGTGCTGCACAATCAAATAGTTCTCTGGCGCCATCAGTAAAGTTATTATATTTATTAGAATGTAGTATAGTTACTCTTAATCTTTTATTCTTAATTTTAGCTTCTTCTTTTGCCAAAAGAGCTGCTGCGCCAGGTATAGGAGACGCTGCGCCAACAGCTACATGCTTATCATTAACAAGTAAATCAGCTAATTGACTTATTAAAAGTTCTTCTCTTTTAATATTTAGTTCCACTAATATATTCCTTAAATTATTTGGATAATAATAATTTCATATATTCATTAAATCCATCTTTTGTTTTAGCCGCTATAGAGTAATTTTTTATTTCATTATTATCAGCTTTATAAGCTCCTGGAAGAGCGCATGGCCATGCACCATTTTTAGCTAACGCTATTCCATCAACGTATAAAGCAGGTAGACAAGTCGCTGCTGATAATTCATTTTCAAATAAATCTTCATCTATAATTTTTTCTACTGTAACAAAAACTTTTTTAGAGGCATGGGCTAAAGTAGCAAGTTCTCGTCTTCTACCAATTTGAATATTTCCATTTCTATCTGAACAAGCTGCATGAAACACAAAAACATCCAATTGAACAGCTGGTAAAAGTAAAATTGGTTCGTCTTTTATACCAGATGAATTCATTGGATTAGGAATTATACACCAATCTTTTCTATGTTTTTGGATATCTGAACCTATAACGCCTCTAAGTGGCATAAAAGGAACTGATTTTTCTGTAGCCTGCAACTGTGCATGTAATGCTGGACAGGTTGAATCTTTCATTAACAATGTATTTTGCTCTATTGCTTCAGAAAACCTTGAGGCTAGACCAAACTCTCCTAATGTAACCGCCGCAGCTTCAATTTCTGAAACGCAGCCACTACCAATTAACATATCTCCTTGTATTGTTGTTAAAGGAAGACAATATAGGCGTAAATTTTTAATACCTTTTTTAATTAATTCTTTTGTGAATTGCATAGGAACACCAGAATAATCTGCAGGAATACCTAATAGGCAACCATCAGGCACTTCATCAACTATTTCTTTAACTGATAATTGATCAAAAGAGTTCATGTTTTACCCCCCACACTGCAAACTTTAACTAACGTTATTAATATTCATTTTTCTTACCATTTTGTGAATTAATAATTGACTGTTTTAATGTCTTTTCTTCTTCACATCCCAGAAAACATATTTTTTCTAATTTTTTTAAATTTACTCTAGCTTTATCTAATTGCCCTAAAGTGATAAACATTTCACCTTGATATTCAAGTGCACCTTTATGCTTTGGATCAATTTTTAAAGCTTTTTCATAATTAAAAGATGCAGAAGTCATTTCTCCAATTTTTCTATATGAAAACCCTAAATAATTATAAATATCAGGATCATTTTTTGAACTTTGTTTAGCTTTATCTAAACTTTGTATTGCTAATTTAAATTCTTTTTTTTCTATCAATTTCAAGGCATCGTAATAATATGATGATTTAGATACTATCTTAGTGGCGCTTCTATCTGAATTAGATCCTGCTGCAAGAGAAGCACAGCTAATTATAGCAAATAAAAAAGGTAAAATTATTTTGTGTATGTTATCAATAATATACTTTTGGTATGACAAATCAGTCTTCCTCAATTAAAATTATATATAACATTTATTTAATCTTATTATGCACAAAAACCAATAACTTAAAAAATATTTTTAAAGGAATCTAATGAAATACTTATTATCAGTTTTAATGTTATTAATATTTATTAATAATAAAGATGCCAAGAGCGAAATTCTTCCAAATGATCTTTTTTCTTCTATAGAAGTGGTAGAGATTCAAATGACTGCATTACAATCGTATTCTATTACTAATAACGAAGGAATATATCAGTGTTGGCTTTTTGCACATCCTAAAAATAAAAGTTTTACTGGTCCCTTTAATAGTTTTATTAACATGATATCTGACACCTCATATAATGTGTTGTTAAATTCTTTAAATTTTAAAACTAAATTATTATTAGAAGAAAACAATATTGCTAAAGTTTCAGTAGATGTGGACGCTAAGAATAATAAAAGATATAATCTCACCTGGATATTAGAAAAAACTTATTTAAGTAAAGAATGTATAAATTGTTGGATGACTTTATCAGTTACACAACCACAATTTATAGGTCTATTAAATTAATCACTTTTAAAGAGGCAAAAATGAAAACAGCTAAAAATTATCTTGAAGAAGCAAATCAACTAGTTATGAAAATAGATGTAAATGAAGCTATACAAAAACATAAAATGAAATCTTCTATTTTTATAGATGTTAGGGATAGTGCTGATATTGAAAAAACAGGAACTATTCTTGAAGGTTTGATAATCCCAAGAGGGTTGATTGAATTTGTAGCTGATGAAGCTACACCATTATATAATAAAGCCCTCAAAAAAGATGCTGAAATAATTCTGATTTGTGGTGCGGGAGGTCAAGCAGCACTAGCTGGGAAAACTCTTATTGAGATGGGTTATAATACAGTATTAAACGTTGGTGGCATTGGTGACTGGGAAAAGAATGGTGGGCCGATGAGTAAATAAATATTTTAAAATTCTAATATTATGAGGAATTAATGATTAAAGCTACTATTGGCATTTTAATGCCTGGTGATATGGGGCATGGATGTGGAAAAGCATTTATAAATAATAATTTTAAAGTTATCTCATGTCTCGATGGAAGAAGTACTAGGACCAAAAAACTAGCTCAATCTTCAGGAATAGAGGATGTTAAAACTATTGAGAATGTAATTCAATCTGCTGATATCATTCTTTCAATTCTTCCTCCTGAATCAGCATTACAACAATCAAAAATAGTTAATGCTATAATCTTAAAAACACAAAAGAATATAACATACGTTGATTGTAATGCAGTCTCACCAAAAACTGCAAAAAGTATCAATGAAGCAATATCTTCTAAATTTTGTAATTTTATAGATGCTGGAATTATTGGGTTAAACCCTATAGTTGAAAAAGGTAACACTCGCCTTTATGTTTCTGGACCAGATACAAGCCCAGTTAAAATATTAAATGGAAATGGATTTATTGTAAAAGATCTTGGAAAAGAAATTGGTAAAGCCTCAGCTATGAAAATTATCTACGCTAGCGCTACTAAAGGTACTTTTGCGCTGCATGCAGCTGTACTAACAGCGGCTCATAAATTAGATTTGTCATCTGATTATTTTGAAGAGTTAAAATATAGTAAACCAGATACTTTAGCGGCAATGGAACGAATGGTTCCTAGAATACCTTTAGATGCGGCTCGCTGGGAAGGTGAAATGCATGAAATTGCTAATACTTTTTTAGACATTGGCGTCACTCCAAAATTTCATCTCGGCTCTGCTGATATGATGTCTTTGGCTAACAAGACACCAATTGCAAAAGAAACAAGAGAAACTGTTAACGTCAACAGAACTTTAATTGAAGCTCTAGATATGTATGTTGAGGCTTTAGACAAATAGCATAATTAATATATTTCTTTTTTTTAATTAACATATACACTATTATAATAGTTTCTATATTTATATTTACCAGTCTGAATTATTATGCGTGAAAATGTTTTTAATTTTATAAACCCTAAATTTTTTTATGGTTGGATTATTGTTGGAGTAGCAAATCTTGGTATTTTTTCAAGTGGTCCGGGACAATCTCATACTTTTAGTGTTTTTGTTGGTCCTATTAGTAAAGATTTAGAAATTTCAACTGCTTCAATTGCATCAGCATATGGTCTAGCCACTCTAATTGCTGCATTTTTACTTCCCCATATGGGAAAACTTATTGATAAATACGGATCCAGATCTAGTTTAATAATTATAAGTATAATTTTAGGTATATCATGCATATTTTTTGGAGCAGCATCTAATTTTTTAATGTTAACCGTTGGGTTTGGTTTCTTAAGATTTTTTGGCCAAGGTTCTTTAATGCTTGGTTGTGCAAATATGGTTTCACAATGGTTTGATAGTAAAAGAGGTTTTGCTATGAGCCTTATGGCTCTTGGATTTGGCATATCAATGGCTATCCACCCCCCTTTGTCTCAATTATTAATTGATCAATTTGGATGGAAATACGCTTGGATTATTTTAGGTATATCAACATGGATTATTATGGTTCCTGCTTTGTTTCTTTTAGCATGGGATTCACCTGAAAGCGTTGGACTTAAACCAGATGGAATGCATAAATCAACTTCTAATAAAAATACTGAAAATGAAATTGAAGGCTTAAATCTATCAGAAGCCCTTAGAGAAAAATCATTTTATATTTTAGCTGCCATGTGGTTTGGCATGGCGATGTTAGTAACTACTCTTCACTTTTATCAAGTGACTATATTAACAAGTCAAGGAATAACAAAAGAATTTGCAGCCGCTGTTTTCTCTATCTCCGCTCTTACCATGATTTTATTTATGCCTTTTATTGGTAAACTATTTGATAAATTTCCAACAAGATACGTTTTAGCTTTAGGCCTTATAGTTAATACAATCTCCTTACTATCTATTACTTTTGCAAGTAATGATTTTTTCGTAGTTTTGTATGCAATTTTCTTTGGAATTAATAATGCTATTAGTATGACTATGTTTGGCTATATTTGGCCAAGATACTTTGGAAGAAAATATTTAGGAAGTATTCAAGGAACTGGACAAATGATAGGTGTTATTGGTGCTTCTTTGGGCCCATTGCCTGTTGCTTTTGCAATTGATTACATAGGAAATTCATTGATAACGATTAGATATTTATCTATATACCCAATCGTAATTGCTATTATAGCTATAATATTTCTTAAATCACCTTCTTCACTATCAATAAACAAAAAACTTGAATAAATAGTTTGCTTTAACTGGAAAAAATATTTGATAAAACGATTTAAGAATAAATCTAATAATTTTAAAGCTATTTCGGCTATGATTGTTGCTGTCTTTTGCGTTACTTTAATGAGTGTTCAAGCAAAATTAATAGGCATAGAATATCATCCAGCTCAAATTACATTTGTACGAGCAATCATTGTTTTGATTTTTTTAACTCCACTAATTTATAAATTAGGAGGATTAAAATTCTTAAAAACTAAAAAACCAACCTTACATTTTTTTAGAGGTATTGCAGGACTCATTGGTAACATCATGTTTTTTTCTGCGTATCAAAGATTACCTGTGGCTGATGTTACAGTTATCTCACAAGCAGTACCTATTTTTGCATGTATTTTAGCAATCATTTTTCTTAAGGAAATTATTGGTTGGCGAAGATGGATTGCAATTTTTATTGGGTTTTTAGGAGTGATAATTGCTATTAACCCTTCTGGAGAAATTGTAATTGCTTCAATCTACGCTTTAATTGGAACTATAATGTGGTCAACAACTATTATTTTTTTGAGATTGTTAGGAACAACTGAAAGTCCAGTTAAAACTGTTTTTTATTTTATGCTTGTTAGCGCTATAACAACTTCTTTTTTCCAACCTTTTTTATGGATTGCTCCTTCTTTTGAAGTTATTTTATTATTTATTGGCCTTGGAGCATCTGCTTTTTTAACTCAAATACTTATGACATATGCATTACAAAAAGCTCCTGCTTCCATTGTCAGTCCCTTTAACTATACAGGAATAGTTTGGGCTATTATATTTGATTATATTATTTGGAATTCTTCTCCAGTTTTAACAACTATAATAGGAGGGTTAATAATAACAGTTGCAGGCGTCTATATCTTTAAAAGAGAAGCATTGACAAAAACTATTAATTAAATCTATTTTCAAACTTATAAAATAAAATTATTTTAAATATAAAAAAACCTAATATTGGCATAATTAGCATTCCTAAGTTTAAAGGTATAAACTCACCCATGGAACCTAGTAAGATTCCTCCAATTGTTAATGCTCCAAAAGATGTACTTGACCACCATGTTAAGACTCTAGCTCTAAATAAATCGTCAACTTCAAGCTGTATAATAGTTTGAGTTCCAATACCTACAACTGTTGTACTAAACCCAACAAAAATGAATAAAAAAGACATCAAATATAAGTTATTTGTAAAAGCTAATATTGAACTGATTATCAATCCTATTAAAACCATAGGGATTAACATTTTTTCTATTTTGAAATTATTATTTTTACGTATACCAATCAATATTGAAGCTAATAAAGCGCCAAAACCAGCGGCGGCAGTTATTAAAGATAATCCTAAGCTACCTTCATCTAATATTTCTCCTGCAATTGTAGGTTGAATTTCAAGCATCCCTCTTACAAAAAAAGCATTAATAAAAACTATAAATAAACTTTTAAATATAATTGGACTATTCAAAGCCAATCTTGCTCCTTCAATAAGTTGCTCATAATAATTATTCATAACTTTTGAAGTTTTTTTTCGTGATCTTAATGGCATATAAATTAGTACTGGTATTAATGGTATATAAGTCAGCATTGCAATAAAGAATGTAGTTTCAAGATCAAATATAGCGATTAAAAATCCGGCAAGTGCTGGGCCAACGACTCTTGAAGCATTAAAAGATGCGGAATTAAGACCTACAGCACTTGGTAATAATTCACGTTCAACAACAACCGATACAAATACTAATCTAACTGGATGGTAACAAGCACTAAGTAACCCTTGAAGAATTGATAGAAATGCTAATGAAAGTAATGTGTGACCATTAATAAATTGTAAGTACCAAATTAATACTCCTATTAAAAACATCAATAGCTTTAAAATTATACTAGCTTTTCTCATATCCCATTTTTCAGCCAAAACGGCAAAAAAAGGTCCTATAATTCCTGCAGGAGCCATAAGAGCCAAGGTAACAAAGCTTGTCCAAAATGTAGACTCTGTCATTTCCCAAGTTAGCCAACCCACTCCTATTTTTTGAATCCAAATACCTAAAAGAGCTAAAGTATTGCTCATAAAATACAGAGAGAAAGGACGACTTGAGAAAGCGTTCATTATTTTTTACAAAAATTTTTCAAGCGCGTTATTAAAAGCTAAAGCGTCTTCACAATATGGCGCATGTCCTACGTTTAACAATTTTATTGTTTCAGCATGTGGTATCTCGTTTTCTAATGCTATAGAGCGTTCTTTCGATACAACCACATCATTTACAGCTGTTATTATTAAACATTTTTGATTAAATTCTGATAAATATTTTGTTGTATCTAAAATCTGCATTGCCATACCTCCAGATTTAATAGACCCTTCTGTTATTTCTTCACTAATAGTGGCTAAAAAATCAAATGTTTCTTTATTTTTTAATCCTGGCAACATTTCGTTAACGCGAAGTATACCAAATTCTTGATCTGAGAGATTTTTTCTTTCTTCAAGTCTTTTTTCAAAAGGTGCTATCAGAGGGTTTCCTTCAGGAATTGCATAGCCTTTGTGAGTGCAAGAGAGTATAACTTTTCTTACTAGTGAATTATGTCTAGATGAAATTACTTGAGCCAACATTCCACCCATTGAGTGACCTACAATATCACATTCATTTATATTAATGCTATTTAATAACCGTTTAATCAAAGAAGCAATAGCTAACATGTCTATGGCAGCAGGATCTGATTTACCAAACCCAGGAGCATCTATCGCTATGATAGATCTTTTATTTTTAAAAAAATTAAATTGATACGCCCAACTTTTACTATTTCCGTTAAAGCCATGTAATAACAAAATAGGTATGGTTTTACATTCTTTTCTATACCTATAAGACATAGATAAGTTCAGCTCTTTATCATTAAATAAATTTAATTCAGGCAATTGATTGATAATATTTTTAAAACTCAAGAAATGACATCCTTATTTAATTGAAATTGATTATTTAATATTTATTTGACCTTTTTTTTTTAGAACGTTTAGAATATATATAAATGAAATAGAGAATAACCATAATTTTAATTTGATATAGAACTATTGTATTTTAAAAAATGAATATCAACAAACAGATTCAAGTCTTAATTCCTGAAATGAGAGAATGGAGACACCATATTCATCAAAACCCTGAAATAGCTTATGAAGAAAATAATACTTCTGATTTTATTGCCCAAAAACTTAATGAATTTGGAATAGAAGTGCATCGTGGATTTGGTGGCACTGGTATTGTTGGAGTAATTCAGGGAAAACATAAAGGTACAAGTAATAAATCTATTGGCATTAGAGCTGATATGGATGCTCTTCCAATGTCAGAAAAAACTAATCTAATTTATTCTTCAAAGAACGAAGGTAAAATGCATGCTTGTGGACATGACGGTCATTCAACAATGCTATTAGGAGCAGCTAAGTATTTAGCTGAGACTAGAAATTTTTGTGGAACAGTTTATTGCATATTTCAACCTGCTGAAGAAGGTGGCAATGCAGGTGCTAAAGCCATGATTAATGACGGGCTTTTTACAAAATTTCATATTGATAGTGTTTGGGGAATTCATAATTGGCCAGGAGTACCTGTTGGACAAGCTGTTATTCACAAAGGCTTTGCTATGGCTGGGGGAGATATTATTATTCTAACAATAGAAGGAAAAGGAGGTCATGCTGCTCAACCTCAATTTTCTAATGATCCTATTGTTTCTGCTGGCTTAACCATAACAGCTTTACAGACAGCTATATCAAGACAACTAAACCCTTTTGATCAAGCCGTTCTTTCATTAACAAAAATCAATGGTGGATCAGCCTTTAATGTAATACCTGATAATGTTTCAATTGGAGGAACACTAAGATCAACTAATAAAAAAACTAGAGATGACATGCTTACAAAAATAAAAAAAATAGCATCTAACGCATGTGATATCAATAACTGTAAAGTTAATTTAGAAATAAGACCCGGTTATCCATCAACCATTAATGATATTAAAAGTGCTGAATTTGCTTCCAAAGTATTTGAAGACACTTTTGGAATAGGATCTTTAGACACAATTGAAAAACCTACTATGACATCTGAAGATTTTTCATATATGCTTCAAGAGAAACCGGGAGCATATATCTGGTTAGGGGCAGGAGAAAATTCAGAAAAACTTCATAGCGTATATTATGATTTTAATGATGAATTACTTCCAATTGGTGCCGCATATTGGTCAAACTTAGCTGAAACAATATTAACAAAATAACTTTTAACTTATATTTATAAAAGTATTTCTCCAGCTAAATATTTCCTAGCTTCATTTGTTACTGGTTTTCTAAAAAAGACTTTTGCCTCAGTTTGCTCTAATACTTTTCCTTTATTAATAAATATAATATTTGAGGCTAATCTTTTAGCTTGTGCCATATCATGAGTAGTTAAGATAATGGATGTTCCTTTGATACTTTCTTCTAATATCAGGTCTTCTATTAACTTTAAAGAATATGGATCTAAATTTGTTGTAGGTTCATCGAGAAGTAATAATTTTGGTTTTAATAATAACGCTCTAGCCAAGGATAATCTCTGCTTTTCTCCTCCGGATAACAACCTTGCGGGATGATTATAGAAATCATCTAACCCAACTTTTTTAAGCAAAATTTTAGCATCTGAAATATTTGTTTCTTTATTTATCTTATTTATAAACTCCATATTATCTAAAACAGATCTTCTTAATAAAGTAGGAGTTTGGAAAACCATAGCTTGTTTTTTTCTTATAACTTCACTTGTTTCTTCTGAATTGAAAGTTATTTTTCCTTTTAATATTGGCACCAAACCATTAATTGTTTGTAACAATACACTCTTTCCAGCACCATTAGGACCTAAAATAGCAGTTATAGATTTATCAAGTATTTCAAAGCTTATATTATCTAAAATCAAATTATTATTAATTTTAGTAGATAAATTTACTATTTCTATAGGGCTTATTTTGAGTTCATCTATAAATTTTATATTACACATATGATCTCCGTTTAGCTGTTATTTTTAAACGGATTAAAAGAAAGTTAACTGTTAATGCTATTAATAACAATATTATCCCTAGGGCCAATGCAAGAGACAAATTACCCTTTGACGTTTCTAAAGCTATTGAAGTGGTCATAACTCTGGTTAAATGATCAATATTCCCGCCTACAATAATAACTGCTCCAACCTCAGAAATAGCTCTTCCAAACCCTGCTAGCATAACTGTTAAAATAGAATACCTGGCATCAAAAAGATATGCTTTGACTGCATCTTGAGAAGAAATTACCAAAGATTTAAAAAGATTTTTATACTCTAATTGAATTTCTTCAATAATTTGAGCAGATAAAGATACTATAATCGGAATTATTAATATCATTTGAGCTATTATCATTGCTGTAGGGGTATATAAAATACCCATCCAACCTAATGGTCCAGATCTAGATATAATAATATATACAATTAGCCCAACAACAACTGGGGGCAACCCCATCATAGTATTAAATATAATTAAGATACTATCTCTAAACCAAAAATTTTTAATGGCTAATATAGTTCCCAAAGGCAATCCTATTAAACAAGATAACAATAGAGAAACTAAGCTTACTCTTAGCGAAAGAAATAATATTTCAAATAAATCTTTATCAAAGTTAAATACTAAATCAAATGATTGTTGAAAAGCTTCTAGTAAAATATTCATTTTAATCTTGCAGAATTATGTTTATTTATACATTATTATGTTTATTTTACATATTGTGAATAAAATTACAATATTATAAAACAATATAGTGAAGCTAATGAAAGAATTTTATATATTTATTATCTGCCTGTTATTTTTCACAAAAACTGTAATTGCAGACAACTCTATATTAGTCCAATCAACAACCTCTACCTATAATTCTGGATTTTATGATTATATTCTTCCTATTATAAAGAAAGAAATAAATATTACAGCAAACGTTGTCTCTGTTGGTACTGGAGCAGCACTTAAAAATGCCGCTAACTGTGATGGAGATATACTTATTGTTCATTCAAAAGAACGAGAATTAAATTTTGTAAGGAAAGGGTTCGGAGTAAAACGATATAATTTAATGTATAACGATTTTATTATAGTTGGACCAAAAAAAAACCCTGCTAAAATAAATAAAACAGATGGCCCGGTGAAGGCTTTTACAAAAATATATAATACCCAATCTTTTTTTTCATCTAGAGGAGATGAATCCGGCACTCACTCTAAAGAAAATGTAATTTGGAATATATCTAATTTAAATCCTAAAAAATTCTCTGGAAAATGGTATAGAGAAACTGGTTCCGGCATGGGAGCAACACTTAACTTAGCCGCAGGAATGGCGGCCTACACTTTAACCGATAGGGCTACATGGATTAATTTTCAAAACAAATTAGATTTATTTATTGTAACTGAAAATAATGAAATATTATTCAATCAGTATGGAATTACATTGGTTAACCCTAAAAGATGCCCAAATGTAAAAGTTAATAATAGCATAAAATTTATAAATTGGCTTTTATCAAAAAAAGGACAAAATACTATTAGAAATTTTAAAATAAAAGACGAATATTTATTTTATCCAAATGCAAATTAATTAACCGCACATTGACTTAATGGCAAAACATGAGAGACTTTCATTTCTTGCAGAGAAATACTTGAAGACATTTTTGCAAACTCCAATTCTCCAATTAATTTTTGTTGGAAATTGTCATAATCCTCAATACTAGAAGCTACAACTTTTAAAAGATAATCAGCATCTGATCCTGTTAATCTATGAGCCTCAATAATCTGGTCATATTTATCAACAACATTCTGCAATTCTGAAATCCAATCTCCAGAATGATGGGCTACCTGTATAGACAAGAAAACAAGCACGGGAAGATTAATCGCCTTTCTGTTTAAAACAATAGTTCTTGCAGATATAACTCCCCTCTCTTCCATCTTCTTAATTCTATTCCAGCATGGAGTGGGAGAGATTCCGACTCTTTTAGAAATTTCAGAAAGCGGTAACCCAGCATTTTTTTGTATTAAAACAAGTATCTTTTGATCAATAGTATCTATCATAGCACTTCCCATAAAAAGAATAATTTTCTTTATATTACAATATTATTGAAAAAAATACTATAAATCAATTTTTAATGTTGTTAAAATAGAAAATATATCTAATTAAGCCTTAACAACAAATTTAAAATATACCCAAAGGGACATTACAATGATATTTATCAAAACAAAAAAATGCTTCAGCGCCTTTATAGGCACAATAATAGCATCAACAACTATTTCACTTATTTCTAGCCAATCATATGCTGAAATTCCAAAAATTATAAACATAGATTACGCATATTATAATCCTGTAAGTCTTCTTATGAAAGATAGAGGCTCATTAGAAAAAGCATTTAAAAAGGATAATATAAAAATTAGATGGGTTCTTTCATTAGGATCTAATAAGGCTCTTGAATATCTTAATGGAGGAAGTATAGATTTTGGTTCTACTGCAGGAGCATCTGCTGTAATAGGTAGAGCTAACGGAATTCCAATTAAAGCTATATATGTATATTCTAAGCCAGAATGGACAGCCTTAGTAACAAATAAAAATAGTGGTATTACTGGCATAAAAGATCTTGTTGGCAAAAGAGTTGCAGTTACTAGAGGAACAGACCCTCATATTTTCTTATTACAAGCTCTAGATAGTGTTGGTCTTACTGAGAAAGATATCAAACCAGTACTTCTTCAACATCCTGATGGATATAGAGCACTAGTAAGCGGACAAGTGGACGCTTGGGCTGGACTTGATCCTCATATGGCCAAAGGTGAATTAGAAACACAAACTCCATTATTCTATAGGAACGCAGATTTAAATACTTATGGTATACTTAATGTTAGAGAGGAGTTTTCTTCAAAATATCCATTACTAGTTAAAAAAGTTTTAAAGATCTATGAAGAAAATCGTTTGCACGCTATTAAAAATCCAAATGAATTGAAACAATCTTTAATTAAAGCTGTAAAATTATCCGATGCAGTTGCACAAAAACAACTAAACGAAAGAACTGATATTACTAATCCAAATATTGGGCCTAAACAAATTAATACGTTTTTAACTGCAGGAAATATTTTACAAAAAATTGGGATCATTAAAGCATCTGTTTCTATTAAGGATGTTGTTAACGAATTAGTAGACACAAGCTTTCTAACTAAAAACTAAATTTTATAAGTAAAAAATGAATATTTTTTTTAAAATCAATAATAATAAATTATATAAGCTCCTTAAGAGTTTATATAATTTATTTAAGGCAAAGTTTAGCCAACCATTAATTGGAATTATTCTCCCAGTTATTATATTACTTATATGGTATTTTTTAGCTGTAACCGAAACTATAAGAAACAGCTTATTACCAACACCTAACGAAGTTTTAAAAGAAATTTTAATACTTGCACATGACGGCACGTTATTTAGCCATATTCAAATTACCTTAACCAGAGTTTTTTATGGATTTATAGGCGGAGGAATAGCAGCAACAATTTTAGGAATTCTAACAGGTGTTTCTCCTTTTATTAGAAAACTTTTTGATCCAACTATTCAAGCTTTAAAAGCTGTACCTTCATTAGCATGGGTTCCATTATTTATATTATGGTTTGGTATTTTTGAAAATAGTAAGGTAGCCCTAATTTCTGTAGGGGTTTTTTTCCCAGTATATTTAAATTTAATGATGGGGATAAGACAAATAGACAAAAGAATGATTGAAGTAGCTAATATTAATAACCTAAATTTATTTCAAACTATTCGATGGATTTTGCTTCCAGGCATAATACCTGAATGGATTACAGGACTAAGAAGTGGCCTTGCACTAGGATGGATGTTTGTTATAGCTGCAGAACTTATGGGAGCAAGCGAAGGACTTGGATATCTTATGATAGATGGCCAAATGACTGGTCGACCAGCTTTGATAATTGGAGCATTAATACTATTTGCAATTATTGGCAAGCTAACTGATGAACTAATTTACCTTTCAGCTAAACCATTTCTTAAATGGAAAGAATCATTAGATACAATGCAAGGAGGTGCTAACAATGCTTGAAATTAGCAACATATCTAAAATATTTAAAAATAATGAAAAAGATGTGGCCGCCCTTCAAAAAACTAATTTACTTATTAATGATCATGAAATTATTTCATTAGTGGGCCAAAGTGGCTGCGGTAAATCAACTTTACTTAGAATAATTGGAGGACTAGAAAAAGCTTCTACCGGGTTTATAAAGCTAAATAACAAGATTATTAAAAAACCAAGTTCAAATATCGGTATGGTTTTCCAAGACCCCCGATTAATGCCATGGCTCAATGTTTATGACAATATAAAGTTATCAATACTAAATGAGAATAAGAAACAACAAAAAGTAAAAATATCTAAAACACTTCAAAAAGTAGGTCTTGAGAATTGTGAAAAATTATGGCCAAGAGAACTATCTGGAGGTATGGCGCAAAGAGTAGCAATTGCGAGAGCCCTTGTAAGAGAACCAAAGGTTCTCTTGCTTGATGAACCTTTTAGCGCATTGGATAGCTTTACTAAAACAAACCTTCATCAACATGTAAAAGAATTGTGGGCCTCATTAAAACTAACTATAATTATGGTAACTCACGACATCAATGAAGCTACTAGTATGTCAGATCGTATATTAATAGTTCAAAAACCTGGAGAAAAAGAAGATAAAAACACTCAAATTATAAATATTAATAATCCTAGATCAGATTTAAAAAATGTAAAATATAATGAATTAATTAAAAATAGTATATTTAAAGAATCTTCAATTAAAACATTATAATGAAGCGGTGATTCCCCCATCTACATAAAGAGTATGTCCATTAACAAAGTTTGATGCACCAGAACTAAGAAAAATACAAGCACCTATTAGTTCATCTACTTCTCCCCAACGGCCTGCAGGTGTTCTTTTTTCAAGCCATGACGTAAAATCTTTATCAGCAACAAGAGCTGCATTTAAAGGCGTATCAAAATAACCTGGAGCGATAGCGTTGCACTGAAGTCCATATTTAGCCCAATCAGTAGCCATGCCTTTTGTTAAATTACCAACAGCACCTTTGGTAGCTGTATAAGGAGCTATTCCAGGCCTAGCTAATAAAGTTTGAACACTCGCTATATTAATGATTTTACCTGAACTTCTTTTTATCATATGTTTAACAATCGCCTGACTTACATTAAACACTGATGAAACATTAGTTCTCAATAATTGTTCAAACATTTCTGCAGGAAAATCTTCAAGAGGAGTTCTATGTTGCATTCCAGCATTGTTAATTAAAATATCAATCGCTCCAATTTCATTTTCGTATTTATCAATTGCATACTTTGTTGCGGCATGATCGGTTACATCAAAACTAAGTTGATGCAACTCTCCTTTTACATTTAAATTGTTAGCTGATTGTTCTAGTTTTTTTGCATTCCTACCATTCAAAATTATATTCGCACCAGCTTGGCTTAATCCTCTAGCTAAAGCATAACCTATACCTTGGGATGAACCAGTTATAAGAGCCCTTTTCCCGCTAAGATTAAACAATTCAATTCCAAGACTCATTTCTACCTCCAACGAAAATCTAATAAAAATATATATAATTAACAAAAATATTGCTAATTTTCTTTCATATATTTATCTTTTACATGAATAAATTTAAAATCAGTTAAGGGTAAAATAATGAAATCTATATTCATACATTCTGCGATGGACTTAAGAATTGAAGATTACCCTTTAGAAAATATCTCTAATAACCAAGTTGAAATTTCTCTCGCTATTGGAGGAATTTGTGGAACAGACCTTCATTATTATAAGCATGGAGGATTTGGAGAAATTAAATTGAAAGAACCAATGATACTTGGCCATGAAGTATCAGGGTATATAACTAAAATAGGATCTAATGTTAAAAATCTTGAAATTGGACAATTAGTATCGGTGTCTCCATCAAGGCCATGTAATAATTGTCATTATTGTTTAGAAGGCTCTCAAAATCATTGTGTTAATATGAAATTTTATGGATCCGCAATGCCATTTCCACATATTCAAGGCGCATTTAGAGAAGTACTTATCGCTGAAGACTATCAATGTATTCCTGCAGATGGCCTGTCTCCAGAGGAGGCCGCAATGGCAGAACCTTTATCTGTATGCCTTCATGCTATTAAACAAGCTGGCAATATATTTGGAAAAAAAGTCTTAATAACTGGATCGGGCCCTATTGGAACACTTTGTGTACTAGCTGCAAGAAGAGCTGGAGCAGCTGAAATCGTTGTAACAGACATTTCCGATAATGCTTTATCATACGCCCAGTTAGTAGGAGCAGACACCATAATTAATAGTGATAAAAATTATTCTGATATAGAAAAACTTCAATTAGAAAAGGGATTTTTTGATGTTGCTATGGAATGCTCTGGATCTTCATCTGGAATAACTGATGCAATCAAATGCCTTAAACCAAAAGGTACATTGGTTCAACTTGGACTTGGTGGCGATATTTTAATGCCCTTAGTTGCCGTAACTACAAAAGAATTAAATATAAAAGGATCATTCAGATTTCATAATGAATTTAAATTAGCCGTTCATATGATGCAAAAAAAATTATTAAATGTTAAACCTTTGGTAACTCATACCATCCCACTTTCTGAAGCTGAAACAGGGTTTGGAATTGCAATAGATACCAAACAACGAAGTATGAAAGTTCAAATAGCCTTTAATTAAAAAATAGTTATCTGCTCAAAATACATGTACTAGTAAAAATTACCTTAAATTATAAAATTACAAGAAAAAATTTAATGAATTTGTTAATAAAAAAATTGACTCTTATGTTAATTAACCCTCATGATTAAATTAATAAAACTTTGTTATAGTTTTCAATAAAGTAATAGATAAATTAAAATGGGGAAATTTTATGAAGAACTTAAAAAACATAATACTTGGTATTTCTACAGTTGCCTTTGCTACAACTATGTCAATGACGTCAATTGCAGAAGAATGGCGTGGATGGAATATACATAAACCTGGATATCCTAATACAGTAGCTATGGATAAGTTTGGTGAATTAGTAAAGCAAAAAACTGGAGGAAAGATTACTCTAAAAATGTTTCACTCAGGTGTCTTAGGGAACCAACCCGATGCTATTGAACAAGTTAGAGTTGGTGGATTAGCAATAGGCAATTTTAATCTTGGACCTATAGGGCCCATGGCTGCAGAAGCAAACGTTGTATCTTTACCATTTATTTTTAAAGATATGGGGCATATGCACAGAGCGCTTGATGGAGCCGCCGGTGACAAAATAAGTGCTGGCATGGCAAAAATTGGATTAATTGCTTTAGCTTGGTATGATTCAGGGGCACGTTCATTTTATAATTCTAAAAAACCTATTATGAAACCATCTGATGTTTCGGGTTTAAAAGTTCGTGTTATGAATAATGATCTTTATTCTGGAATGATTTCGGCACTAGGAGGAAACCCATCACCTATGGCTTTTTCAGAAGTTTTTCAATCCTTAAAAACAGGTGTTGTCGATGGGGCTGAGAATAACTGGCCTTCGTATGAATCAACAGGACATTTTGAAGTTGCTAAATATTACTCTTTGTCTCAACACTTAATTATTCCAGAATGTGTATGTATTAATGATAAAGTTTATAATAACTTATCAGCAAAAGATAAAAAAGCAGTTAAAGATGCTGCTCGTGAATCAGCTGTCTTACAAAGAGAATTATGGGAAAAAAGAGCTATTTCAAGTCGTGAAAAAGTAATGAAAGCAGGAGTTAAATTTAATGAAATTCCAAATAAGCAAGCATTCATGGACGCGATGAAACCAGTTCATACAAAATATTTATCAGCTAACCCTAACCTGAAACCTCTGGTTAATTTAATAAAAAATACTAAATAAATATATAATATTTAGTGGCCATATTTTTCTATGTGGCCACTAAATAAATTTTAAGGAGGATAGTTATACTAAATAAAACCTCTTCTAAAATAATTGATGTTTACATTAATTTTCTAAATAATATAGCTTTGATTTGTAACATTATTACTGGCGTTGCAATAGTGTTCATGACTGTTATTTTTAGTTGGTTAGTCTATGGTAGATATGTCTTAAATTCTACTCCGACATGGGTTGAACAAGTCTCATTACTTCTAGTTGTCCTCATTGGCTTTATTGGAGCAGCAGTAGGTATCCATAAAAAAACTCACTTAGGTGTTTCTTATTTTAGAGACTTAAGCCCGTTGCCATTACAAATAATTTTTGATCTCATTGGATATCTAATGATAATGATTTTTGGAGCTGTAATGATGTTCTATAGTTATAAATTAGCTATATTCAAATGGAGCACTGAAATACCACTCATTCATCTTCCAGAAGGCCTTAGAGCAATTCCAATAATGTTATGCGGAGCTCTAATTTTACTTTTTTCAATAGGGCATATTTTAAATTATGTAAAAAATATAATTAATAAAAAAAGCTCTGAAAGGGGATATAAATAACAATGGGTCTTTTAATAATGATGGGAATTTTTGCCTTTGGGGTTGTGATAGGTATTCCTGTTGCCTTTGCTCTAGGCATTGGCGCTGTATCTGCTTTTTATTTTGAAGGATTACCTTTAATTATTGCTTTTCAAAGAATTATATCTGGAATAAATGTATTTTCGTTACTTGCTATCCCTTTTTTTATTTTTGCTGGTGAACTAATGTTTCATGGTGGAATTGCCGTAAGATTAGTTCGTTTTGCCTCATCAGCAGTTGGAGCTGTAAGAGGAGGCTTAGGTATTGTAAATGTATTTGCTTCAATGCTTTTCGGAGGAATTTCTGGGTCAGCAGTAGCAGATGTCTCAGCACTTGGATCAATTCTAATACCTGTGATGAAAGAAAAAGGTTACGACGAAGATTACGCTGTTAATGTTACAGTTACATCTTCAATAGCAGGTATAATGATACCACCAAGCCATAATATGATTTTGTTTGCCGTTGCAACAGGTGGAGGAGTTTCTATTACAAAACTTTTTCTTTCTGGGGTTGTTCCTGGTATTGTAATGTGTTTTTGTTTAGCTATTGTAGCTTATATAATTGCTGTAAAAAGAGGGTACAAAGCAGAAATATTTCCAGGTTATTATGCATTATTTTTACATTTCATTACTGCATTACCAGGATTGTTTACAGCTGTTATAATCGTTGGAGGGGTTTTATCAGGAATATTTACAGTTACTGAATCTGGAGCATTTGGAACTCTCTATGCATTTTTGGTAACTATTTTTGTATATAGGGCACTTACATGGGAAAACTTTAAAATAGCTGTCACAAGCTCTGTTAGAACAACATCTATGGTAATGATATTAGTAGCTAGCGCATCAGCTTTTGGATATATGTTAACTTATTATCAAGTTCCATCTCAAATGATTGAATTTATGAATGGAATATCAAATAACCCTATTATTATACTGTTAATGATTAACGTAATGCTATTAATTTTAGGTATGATAATGGACATGGCAGCTTTAATTTTAATATGCACCCCCATTTTCCTTCCATTGGCTGTTTCACTTGGAATGGACCCACTTCAATTTGGTATGGTGTTAATGATGAATTTAGGATTAGGACTATGTACTCCACCTGTAGGAGCCTGCTTATTTGTTGGATGTGCTATAGGAAAAGTTCCAATTGAAAAAGTTGTTAAAACTATTTGGCCATTTTATTCAGCAATTTTTATTGCCCTTATGCTAACAACGTTTATACCTGCTATATCATTAACTCTTCCCAATTTAATTGAAAACTAATTTAAAATTTTTAGAGATATAATTTGAACAATATACAAATTGAATGTGTTTTAAATATTAAAGCTGCACTTGGAGAAAGTCCTGTTTGGTCAACAATGGATCAAAAGCTTTATTGGGTAGATATAACTGAAGGATTGTTTTGTAGTTTTGATCCTAACAATGGAGTAAATAAAATTATAGATGTAGGAAGGCCAATTGGTTGTTTTGCTTTAAAAAAAAATGGAAATGCTATTGTAGCACTTACTGACGGCTTTTTTGAACTAAACAAAAAGACAGAAGAGCTTAAATTAATTAATGATACTGAAAGTAATATAACAGAAAACAGGTTTAATGACGGAACAGTTGACCTTAAAGGTAGATTTTATGCTGGCACAATGCCTATCAAAGGCTCCAATAAGGATGATACTCCAAAAGGCACCCTATATTGCCTTGATGAATTAGGAAATGTTAAAAAAATAATGGAAGGATTTTATACGATCAATGGATTAGCTTTTTCTCCTGATGCTAAAACTGCATATGTTTCAGATAGTGCCTTTTGGGTAAGAACTATTTGGGCATACGATTATGATTTGGAAAATGGAATTTGGTCTAATAAACGTGTTTTTTTTAATACAAAAAATATTGAAGGTCGTCCAGATGGTGGATGCATAGACGCAGATGGATGCTATTGGATGGCAGGAGTTTCAGGTTGGGAATTAGTAAGAATTACACCAGATGGAAAAATTGACATGATTATTAAAATGCCTATTGAAAAACCTACTAAAATAGCCTTTGGCGGAAAAAACCTTGATATAATGTATGTTACTTCTATAGGCAGAAATGGAATAACAAAAGGAACAGAAAGCAAGCAGCCTTATGCAGGAGGCATTTTTTCTCTAACTATTCCTGGAATAAAAGGAAGTGAGTTTCCTTTTTATAATTAATATTAATTATTAAAACATATCTTCATTAAACCACTTATATTTTCATTAGGTAAAAGAATTCTATTTTTTATGTTTTCAATTTTTTTATAAGCTAAATTAAATCCATCAGTAGGATGAGACACTGGCTCAATGCAAAAATAATCTCCTCCTTTTGGAACATGAACTATTAAATGATTAAAAATTTTATCGACTTCTATGGTCACACTCTTTTGTTGATCAATCCAATTTATTTTTATATTTCCTTTAAAGTTTTCGTAACAGACTGTCTTTTCTATTTTCCATAAATTTGCACCATTTTTAACGTTAAAGTTATTTTTAATATTTTGTGTTTTATTAGGAAAGCTTTCTGGTGGACCAATCCATTCTCGTTCTGCATCGAATTCTAATATAACATTATCATTAAAATTAAAAAACGGATGAAAACCAAATCCAATTGGCATAGAACTATTTGATTTATTAATTATACTTAGTCTAATTGAACAACTGGATTTTTCTAAATTAATTTCTTGTTTTACTTCATATGCCCATGGCCAACCTGCTTTAAGAGGATAATGTGAATAGGAAATTAAAGCACTTGAAGGAGTTTGATCAATGATAGACCATTTTCCTATATACCCATGTCCATGGATTGAATGTGGTGAAACACTTTTATTTTCATCAAGTTTATAAAGAGTATTATTAAAATGAAATTTAGAGTTTTTAATTCTATTTGAAAAAGGAACAAGTGGGAAATTACCTCCTTTAGCAGATTTTAATAATTTAATACTCTCAGTTGAGAGTGGTCGAAAAACGTCAAATCCATCAAAAGATAAATCACTTATTTTACCACCATAATCAGGCAAGAAGCTTAATTTTGTCTTTCCATTTTTTAATTTAAAAACATTTAAAGAATTCATAAGTCTATTGCAGCAGTTTTTTTAATACTTGTATCCGGAGAATTTAATAAAGATTTATGTAACTCAGTTCCTAAGCCAACACCAGCCATAGGAAAAGCGAGTCCATTTTCAATTTTAGGAAGATTCGTGACTAGGTTAGTATAAAATCCATTATAAAATGCTCTTACACTCTCTAAAATCATTGCGCTAGGAAATGCAAGACTAATATGTAAATTTGCAATCCAAACAACTGGCCCAGTACAATCATGTGGACACATCATTCTATTGTTAGCATAAGCTAATCCTGAAATTTTTATAGCTTCTGTAATCCCTCCAACCCATCCTAAATCATAATGCATATAGTCAATAGCGTTAAGAGCTAATGCATCACGATACCATAATGCAGTCCCTAAAGCTTCACTTCCGGCAACAGGAGCTATCGTCTTACTTTTAAATTCAGCAAGATCTTTCAGATGTGCCATATTTATAGGATCTTCATGCCAAAAAACATCAAATTCATCAACATGCTTAGCAATTTTTAAAGCTGGAGCTAATTGCCATAAAGAGTGATATTCAATCATTATATCCATTTTCGACCCAACTGTATTACGTATTTTTTCAATCCGTTCAAGTCCTTTTTTCAGATCATTATATGAAATTCTTTGACCTTTTGTTAAGAAAGCAAATTCATCAAATGGCCAAATTTTCATGGCAGATATACCTTCGTCTAAAAGGCTTTGGGCCAATTCTCCTGGATTTGAGGCTTGTAGTTGCAAGTCATCTTTAGGTAGCGTTTTATCATTAGGTCTATTTTCCTGACTTGACCTAGACAGTGAGTTAGATTTCCAATTATATCCTTCGGCCGCACATGTGTTATAAATAGGAATATTATCCCTACATAAACCACCTAGCATATCAACTAAACTTAAATTACTAGCTTTAGATTTCAAATCCCATAAAGCAATATCAATAGCTGAATTACCTCTAAATTCTACTGATCTTGTTGGGAAACCTATATATCTATTTGCAGTCCAATTAACTAAATTATCAGCATGCTCATTTATTCTGCGTGGATCACGTCCAATTAAATAAGGTGCACAAGTCTCATGAATATAAGAAATTATGGCCTCTGGGTTTCTAAAAGTTTCGCCTAGGCCAACTAATCCTTCGTCAGTATGTATTTGTACCCATACAATATTTGAATATTGCTTATTATGAATTGTTTCAATGCTAGTTATTTTCATTTTTATTCCTTAATAAAAAGACGTTAAAATAAAAACCTTGGAACCTAAAAAGAAAAAAAATAATGTTAAGATTATAGCTATTCCAAGCAACGCCATCCCAATTTCTTTAAGCATTTTTAACCTCTATTTGCTATTAAAGTGTACTTTTCCAAAATCACGAATATCGTATCCATCTAAATTAGAAGCTATTTCCTTAAAGTCCTTTGTTTTACAAAAATTTAATAGATCTTGAAAAGGCTTTTCAAACCAAAACTTTCTATTAACTACCAGATCAAATCTTTCAGTAACAATAGGAATAAAGCTTAGATTATATTTTTTAGCTTCAGATCTTAATCCAAGCGTGACATCAGCTTGATTAGATAAAATAAGGAGAACTGCATCATTTTCTGAATAAGCAATATCTGTTCTATCAAAATCATCGTAATTTAGATTTTTAGCATTTAACATATATTGTAAATATTTTTCAGCACCTGATCCAGCTTGTCTCCTTACTAGTTTTTTCCCTTTAAAGTTTTCTATAGAATTATTTTTAATGTAATTATCATTTTTAAAGATTAAACCTCTTTCTCTTTTTGCCCATTCTACTAAAACAATAGGTTTGTTTGATAATTTTGCATTAATTATAGGAATGTTCCATATATCTTTTTGATAATCATATAGATGTAACCCAGAAGCAAATCCTTCGTTCAACTTAAGCCTATCTATTCCTTGAGTACTTCCATCAAACGACATTGCAATCCCAGATTGTGATTTTTTTACTGCTAGCTCTAATAAAGGATCATGACTTCCTAACAAAACCATTGGGACTGTCTGATCATCTAAACTTTGATGTCGAGAACCTGATATCCAGTTTGATATTTCAATTTTAGAAAATAATAATTTTCCCATTACTTTTGAATGAGGAACTTCTTCTTTAGAAACCATGTCATAAATTTTTCTTGCCTTAACTCTAAGAAAATCAGCCAATTCTTCAGTTGTAAAATAATCAGACATACAAAAATTCTTTTTAAAAATATTTGGTTTATTTTAACATTATATCCTATAATTAGTTAATGAAAAATAAGTCAATACAAATAAAGCGCTCTTCATTACCACCTAGGTTAGTTAATGAAAATGAAAATGGCATTAGAATTAAAGTGTATATTCAAGGTCATATGATAGGCGCAGGTAAAATGGAACTATTTCATTTAGTTGCTGAAAAAGGTTCAATTCGATCAGCCGCTAAAGCAATGGGGATGAGTAGTAAGAGAGCTACTCTTCTTTTAAAAACAATTGAAGAAGCATTCCCAAATCCTATTTTAGAAAAACAACCAGGTAATAAAGGAACGCTTGTTACTTCTTTTGGAAAAGAGCTTTTAAAAAAGTACCTTGTATTATCTGATCATTTAACAAAAGAATCTGAAGAGTTTATCAATTGGGCGGCATCTAAACAATCTGTTAAATAATAGGTAAAGATTATGAACGATAAAAAAGAATTTTTTATTTCACCTGATTTAGAAAATGACAAACTCACAGAAACAATTGATTGCATCAATGAAATAGGTGAACACATTCAATTGCCTGTTGTAAAAGAAGTACCCTTAACCATTTATCTTAATAAACAAGAAATTGTAACTGCAATGACACTTGGCGACATGCCTGATCTTTTGGCCGTAGGTTATTTGTTAAATCAAAACATGCTTAAAAAGGACGACGTTATATCAGAGATTAATTATGATAAAGATTTACAAGTCGTAATTATAAGAACTGAAAGACAAACTAATTATGAAAAGAAAATGGAAAAGAAAATACGTACGAGTGGATGTGCTGTTGGTACGGTTTATGGAGATATAATGGATGATTTTTCATCTATTAACTTAAATAAAAAAGCTAAAATTAGAACCTCATGGATCTATACTATATCTAAGAAAGTCAATACTAGACCAAGCCTTTATCTAAAAGCTGGAGCTCTTCATGGATGTGTATTATGTAAAAATGATATTCCCTTAATATATGTTGAAGATGTAGGTAGACATAATGCAATGGATAAAATTGCTGGATGGATGTTTTTAAATAAAGAAGAATCAAAAGATAAAATTTTTTATACTACAGGAAGATTAACCTCTGAAATGGTTATTAAAACTGCTCAAATGGGAATACCCATTCTCATTTCAAGATCTGGATTCACAGAATCTGGAGTAAAACTTGCCAAAGATGCAGGCCTTACCTTAATTGGCAGAGCTAAAGGGAAGAGAATGATTATAGCAAATGGCATTGAGAGAGTTATTTTTGATACAGATACCAAAACTATAAAAAATGATGACATTATGTCTGCACAGAGAGCTATAATTAATTAGGGATAATAAAAAATTTGGAAAATTTAAATGAAATCGTTCCATGTGTGATTTTAGCAGGAGGAAAAGGTAGAAGAATGGGTGGCAAAGATAAAGCTTTAATACCTCTTCTAGATCGTCCTCTTTTATCTTACGTTTTAGAAAGTATTTCAGGTCATGTTGCACCTATAGCATTAAATATTAATACTAATTTAGATAAGTTTTCTGAATTCGGTTATGAAATAATTGAAGATCCTATCAAAGGCCACTTAGGTCCATTGGCAGGAATATTAGCATCTTTAAATTGGGCTAGTCAATTAAACCAAAAATGGGTTATGACCTTACCCTGTGATACCCCGTTTCTTCCTAAAAATATTGTAAAAGAAATGATTAAATTAAAAAACAAAGAATTAGATGTTGATTTAGTTGTTGCTCAATCGAAAGGTTATAATCATCCAGTCATAGCATTATGGAAATCTGATCTTAACCTCAAACTAGAAAAGGCATTAAATGAAGGTATAAGAAAAATTGATATTTTTACTTCTAATCTTAAAGTAGCTTATGTTGATTTTGATAAAATCAATAATGAAAATTTTGATCCTTTTACTAATTTAAACTCTCCATTAGACCTCATTAAAGCTCAACAGATTATTGGTAAACTACCTCCGTTTTTTGGATTAGCTGGTTGGTCAGGGTCTGGGAAAACTACTTTATGTACTAAACTAATTGAAAACTTTACAAAGATAGGAATAACAATAGGCACATTAAAACATGCACATCATAAATTTGAACTTGATAAACCTGGGAAAGATTCTTTTAATTTAAGAAAAGCTGGCGCTAGACCAATGATAATCTCATCTAAAGAACGATTTGCTATGATACAAGAAAATGATGAACATGATGAAAAAAGTTTATTTCAAATGATAGAAATGTTTTCAAAAGATCCTATCCAAAAATGTGATCTAATTATAGTAGAAGGTTATAAAAATGAACCTATACCAAAATTTGAAGTTTATAGGCCAATTATTGGTAAACCTGAGCTATATAAAGAGGATAATAATATTTTTGCCATAGCATCAGATATAAATATTGAATCTTCAATTCCTACTTTTGATTTAAATAATATAAATTCAATTTCTGATTTTATTATTCAACGATATAATATTACTTAAAACAAATCCTTATTCTGGAGTTTACAATGGTTAGACGAGTGAAAAATAATAATTCTATCAAACCAAAATTTTTAGATCTTTGGCCTACTCAATTTTTAGAAATGAGTTTACCTGGCTTTGAAACGGCTAACCCTGTTATTTCAGGAATAGTTTTGTCAAATAACATTTCTCAAGATAACATGACTGAAAATTACATTGCTCAAAATATACTTAATATGGACCATCCTGTGATGTTTTGGTTAAAACAATGTATTGATAAAGCAATATTTGATTATGCTCAAAAATCTGGAATTTCCTATGAATTAAGATGGTCTATTCAAGGATGGGGAAATGTTAATATGAAAGGTGATTATCATAATTTGCACAACCATCCTCACTCATGGTTGTCTGGTACATATTATGTGAATGTCCCAGATCAATCTGATGCAGAAATTTTTAGATCTGACTTAAATCCTGCTTCAATAAGTTTTTTTGACCCACGTGGACAAGCTAATATGAATTCAATTAAAGGTGATAAGCAAGTCGACCCAGAACATAGAGTTTTACCTAAATCTGGTGATTTATTATTATGGCCAGCCTTCATACATCATTTAGTTCATCCAAACATGTCTGAATTTCCTAGAATTTCAATTTCATTCAATGTAATTGTTAAATGGGATAATAATTTAATACCTAATTAATTAAATTATAAACCTATGTGATTAAAAGGAATAAATTTAAGTAAATCTCCTTTTCTAACAATTTCACATTCTAGAGGAATTTCAACTAAGCCATCTGCACCTGTTAAAGATGAAATAACACCAGCACCCTTCCTACCATGTATAGTTATAAATGATCCATTATCATTATTTATAATTTTTGCCCTTAAATATTCAGCTCTTCCTATTCTTTTATTATGATCAAATCCTGAAGGTAATTTTATCGTAAATGTTTCTAAATCTTCACAGCCTGCTAATTTATTTATTAAAGGTTTAATTATTAGTTTTGCACAAACAAATGCAGCTACCGGATTACCGGGTAAACAAAAAATTAATTTACCTTCAATTATACCTACTGCCATTGGTTTGCCTGGCTTCATTGCTAACTGCCAAACCAAACATTTAGCTCCTATGTCTTTTAATGCGCTTTGGGTATGATCCTCTATACCATCTGAAGCTCCTCCTGATGAAATCACCACATCACTTTGTGACAAACATTTTTCATACTTTTTAGCTAAATCTTTTCTATTATCTTTAACTATTCCCATATCAAATAATTTTATATATTTTTTGTTGAATAACGATAGCAGCATTGGTCGATTAGAATCAAATATATGACCTTCATTTATTTGATTAGTAGAAGTATCAACTAATTCATCTCCTGTTGAGATTACTGACAAATTTATTTTTTTATAAACCTTCACAGCCTTATTGCCTGAAGCAGCTAATTGGCCAATATCTGCAGGATTTATTAATTTTCCTTTTTTTACAACTACTTCGCCTTTTTTAAGGTTTTCTCCTACAGGTCTCATATTTTGATATTTTAATAAATTTTCATTTATTATTACTTTATTTCCAAACCTTTTACATTTTTCATGCATAGCAATTGCATCTATACCTTTTGGCATTACTGCTCCAGTATAAATTTCTACAGTTTGATTTTTTTTTATAATTTTATTTAACGGATGTCCTGCTTTTGCTATTCCAGCAATATCAAATTCAGTTTTATGATTGTTATGTAATGTTTCAGCTAAAACTCCGTAACCATCCACTGCTGAGTTTGCTGTTTGAGGCAAATTAATATTACTAACAATTTCAGTCTTAACGACTCGTTCTAATGCATGTTCTATTAAAATTTCTTCACTATCAACTATACTATTTATACTTTTTAATAGATCCTGTTTTGCTGTTTCTAATTTTGTAGGTTTTATCTCCATTACAACTCTACTTTATCAAATGCAAATTTAGCTTAATAAATTCATTTATTAAATCATTGTGTATAGCAAAATTAACTCCCGCGTCAATATCAGCTTCTTTTGTAAAGATAGCATCTAACATACCTATTAATTCTCCATTATTATCTAATAGAGGGCCTCCTGAGTCTCCAGGATTTACAGCTGCATCTGTTTGAATAAAATTTTCTATTTCATTAAAACCTATATTTTGTCTATTTTGTGCTGAAATAACACCACAAGACAAGCTTGGTCCTAAACCAAAACTATTGCCTATTACACAGACATGATTTCCAATTTCATTTTTTTTGGATGATATTTTAATTGCCTGACCATTTACTTTAGATTTCAATATTGCAATATCTCGCTTTTTATCAGCAATAATTAATTCTGCTTTCTCTATTTTATTTTGATAATTTTTTATTTTTATATTTTTAGATTCTTTAATTACATGAGCAGCTGTAATTATATAATTACTAACTTTTTTATTATTTTTTAATGATATATAAAACCCAGTACCTGCAGGTGCCACACCATTTGGTGCACCAAAACCTGGCTTGCTATAACCAGACCAAGTAGGCATAACTACAACAACTGATTTATAAGCATTATTCCACACATTAGAAGAATCACTTGCTTCCAAATTAAATGATAACAATGAGAAAACTAATATTAAAATTTTTATTATATATTTTTCTTTTATTTTCATTTATTAATTTTCATTTTCTATTAACTAGAAATTAGTCTGTTAGCCTTACGTTTACACTAGACATAACACTTGCTGTATCCATTCCTAAACTCATTAATATGTAGTAAGCTCCAACACCCACTATTATTCCAAATAATCCGCTTATTAATACCATTTTCATTATAGTCTCCCTTTATATTTAATTTTACTTTGTAGCTTCTTTTAAAAACGTAATAAGATCTTTTCTGTCGTCATACCTTTTCATTTTTTGAATAGGCATCTTAGTTCCTGGCGTTACTTTATTCGGTCCTTCATGAAATAATTGATTTATTGTTTTTTCACTCCAAATAATTTTAGATTTTAATAATGCTTCTGAATATTTATAACCTTTTAATGTGCCTGCTTTCCTTCCAAATACTTTATATAATGTAGGTCCTGCTCTTTTTTTCCCATCTGAGTTTAAAGTATGACAAACACTACATTTTCTAGCAAATTGTTTTTCTCCATTGCTAACTTCTTCTACTGGGTTAAATCGTCTTGCAGGTCCTGGTTTATCTAATATTTCAGGTGGGAAATCAAATATTTCCCATCTAGTTAAAAAGTCATCTAATCCCGCTACTATTAATGATGTATCTTCTGGAAATAAAATGCTATCCCAGATAGGTCCATTTACTGCATTAAAATCTCTTACTAATGACCAACTATTAGTATCAAGTATTATCATTCTTCCTTTTGCATTTCCAAAACTTATTAAATTTTTTTCTTTTAAATAATACATAGATAAAACAGGAGTTCTATTATTCCCTATTTTAAGAATTTCTTTATCTTCATTAAGTTTTACAACTTTGATAATACCATCAGTTGATCCGTAAGCTATAAAATTTTTTTCTTCATTAACTTCAAATACTGATATGCCCCAACCATTTTTTACTAGAGGTCGGATAAAGTTTCCATTTTTAGCATTCCATAATCTTATTTCTCCGTCGTATCCTGAACTATATATTTGACTATTATCTTCGGAGTATTTTACCGAATATACTGGCCCTTTATGTCCTTTAATAAATTTAATATTTTTTCTTTTTATTATATCCCATAGACCAATACTTCCATCCCAACTTGCTGTGAGTAAATATTTACCATCTTTAGAAAAATCTAAGTCAACAACTTTTCCTCTATGCTTACCAAGGATGATAGGTTCTATTGAAATATTTTTTTTTATTGGATACTTAAGTTGCCAAAGCAATATTTTATTATCGTCACCACCCGAGGCTAAAGTGTTATTGCTAGGAGAGAATTTTACTGTATTAACTGCTGCATCATGGCCAATTAATGTCATTTTTTCTTCTATTGGGTTTAATCCCCATAATACCACTGAATAATCAAAACTTGCACTCGCCATATATTCCTTATTTTTTGAAACCGCCAATCCCTTTACTGGACCACCATGTGCAATTAATTTTTCTATTGCACTTGCATTAGTATTTATTAAAAATAAAGGCATTAGGAATATAATTACATTCCTAATGCTTTTTTTAAAATCAAATCCAAAAATCATTATTATTTTACTTTTATAGATTCTTACCATGCAATTTATAAGTTATTATGATTTTTCGTCTTCTTCTTTTACCCATAAATTATGGTGTTCTTTTGCCCAGTTTCTATCTACTTTTCCACTGTTCATTGCATCAAGTGCACCTTCCATTCCTACAGAACCAATGTAAATATGAGCAATTATCATTATCATTAACCCTAATGAAACAACTCCATGCCATAATTGATTATACTGTTGTTCTTGCATTGCAGTTAAATTTGTTGGAAGGTCTAAACCAAATATATTTAGCAATGCAAAAGTTTCCGAAAACATACTTGTCTCAAATGGGAACATAAGAGCAATGCCTGACATACTAACTGATAAGCCTCCTATCATTGTGATCCAAAAAATCATCTTTTGACCTGCATTAAATTTTTTAGCTGGAGGATGCATTCCTGCTTTAAATATTCCACCACCCATTTTTAACCATTGCCAGTCTATTTTTGTAGGAATATTATGTTTAACCCATAGTATAAAGGCTAAAGCTAAACCAGTCATAAACGCAAAGGATAAATAATTATGTATATATTTTCCTCCAACTGTTATTGAACTAAATAATTCAGGCCCTAAAATAGGTATCAAAATGTACCTGCCGTACAGTATATTCAAACCTGTAAGAGCTAATAAAACAAATGAACCTGCCATTAACCAGTGTGCAAACCTATCTAATGTTGCAAATCGTAGTATAGTGTCACCAGATAATCCTGATTCAACTTTAATTTTTCCTCTATATAAATAAAATGCAAATAGTAATGCAATTATTACTGCTAATCCTATTCCTCCAAACATTGAGACTGGACCATTTCTTAGTGCTCTCCAATTATCACCTTCTGATTGAATCATCACTGCTGAAAGCTCATCTTTCATTTGTGTTGTACCAGCATTACCATTACGAACGTATCTCCATAAATCCGTATCGGATTTTATTCCTAATGATTTACCAGGAACTTCTCCTTTAGACTGTGCTAAAGAGGTATTTGAATTTGATATAATTATTGTATTTAAAATAAATACCATCATTATTACAGCTGTTATTTTTTTTAACATTTTAATTTTCTCCTAACAAAATTTGAAATATTAATTACTTTTTTGTCTAGATGTATGTATTCTTAATTTTGTTATTTGTTGCTCTGTAAGTTGGGTATCTTTTTCTCCAAGATATACACCTTTATTATAATTCAATACTCTGTTTTGCTCATCTTCTCTACATGAGCTTATTAAAAATGTGCTCATTATAAACAACACTATTAATAGATTTTTATAAAATCTTATTATCATTTTCACCCCAATTTTAATCTAAGTATATATAGAATATAAAAAAAGGCGGGAATTCTATGTCCCGCCTTTTTTAAAACTAATTTAGCTTTTTAATTGGTATGCTGTTCCCCATCCCCAAGCTCCAGAGCCAAATCCGCGTGCGACAACTCTTTCTCTGAAAATGTTAGCAACTTCATCACCATCACCTGCTAAAAGTGCTTTTGTAGAACACATTTCTGCACATACTGGTAACTTACCTTCTGCTAATCTGTTACGGCCATATTTTTGGAATTCAGAGTCAGACATATCTGTTTCTGGACCACCTGCACAAAAAGTACATTTATCCATCTTTCCTCTTGAACCATAGTTTCCTGCTTGTGGATACTGAGGCGCTCCAAATGGACATGCATAAAAGCAATATCCACAACCTATACATAGATCTTTAGAGTGAAGAACTACACCTTGCTCAGTTTGGTAAAAACAGTCTACTGGACATACAGCCATACATGGTGCATCTGAACAATGCATACACGCCACTGAGATTGACCTTTCACCAGGTTTACCATCCTGAATAGTTACAACTCTTCTTCTGTTAATTCCCCATGGAACTTCATGCTCGTTTTTACATGCCGTTACACAAGCGTTACACTCGATACATCTTTCTGCGTCGCATAAGAATTTCATTCGTGCCATTTTACGCCTCCCTTAAGCTAGTTCAATTTGACACAATGAGCACTTAGTCTCTTGCATCTGTGTTACAACGTCATATCCGTATGTAAAAGCTGTATTTGCTGATTCCCCTAATACATATGGATCTGAACCCACTGGATACTTAGATCGCAGATCTTTTCCTTCCATATGACCTCCAAAATGGAAAGGTAAGAATGCTACTCCTTTTGCAACTCTTTCAGTAACTTGCGCCATCACTTTAATCCGAGCTCCCTCAGGTGTTGCAACCCATACCATTGCTCCATTTCTTATACCTTTTGAATTTGCATCAAATGTGCTTATTTCTACAAACATATCTTGTTGCAATTCAGCAAGCCATGGATTTGATCTAGTCTCATCTCCACCACCCTCATATTCAACTAATCTTCCAGAAGTTAAAATAAGAGGATATTTTGCGGTATGATCAACATCTTGAATAGACTTATACATTGTAGGAAGTCTATATGCCATTCTATCCGAATAAGTTGGATAGTCTGCTACTAGATCTCTACGAGAAGTGTATAATGGCTCTCTATGCAATGGAATTGGGTCTGGGAATGTCCAAACTTTAACCCTTGCTTTAGCATTTCCAAAAGGCGCACAACCGTGCTTAATTGCAACCCTTTGAATTCCACCTGATAAATCTACCTTCCAGTTTGCTTTATCTCCACCTACTTTATCAATAGCTTCTTTTTCCTTGGCTGTTAGATCTTTGTCCCATCCAAGTTTTTTAAGCATTGCCATTGTAAATTGAGGATAACCATCTTTGATTTCAGATCCTACTGGATATGAACCTTCAGCTAACAAATTGTTACCTTCATGTTCCACTCCAAATCTAGCTCTAAAACAAAGTCCACCTTCAGCTACTGGCTTTGATGTGTCATATAATAGAGGAGTACCTGGATGTTTCATATCAGCAGTTCCCCAACAAGGCCAAGGAAGACCATAATACTCACCATCAAGCTCTCCACCTACTGCTTTAAGAGTAGTTCTATCAAAAACATGTTGGTTTTTCATATGAGCTTTAAGTCTCTCTGGTGACTGACCAGTATAACCAATAGTCCACATTCCACCATTAAACTCTCTTGTAATGTCTTCAATTAAAGGTTCCTCATGAGTTTTTACCCCTTCTCTTTTTGTACCTTTATTTGCGTATGTTACTTCATTTATCTTTATTTTTCTAAACATACGATCTGCAAAACCAAACTTTTTTGCAAACTTGTACATGATAGTTTGGTCAGGAAGTGAATCAAATGAAGGATCAATTACTTTTTCTCTCCATTGAAGAGATCTGTTTGAAGCTGTTACTGAACCATATGTCTCAAACTGAGTAGTTGAAGGCAACAAATACACCCCATCTGTCTTATCAGATAAAACCGCTGAAACAGTTGGATATGGATCAATTACAACCATTAGGTCTAACTTCTCCATAGCGACTTTCATCTCTTTCATTCTTGTTTGAGAGTTTGGTGCATGTCCCCAGAATACCATAGCTCTTAGATTATCAGGTTGCTCGATGTTTGCTTTATCTTCTAAAACACCATCAATCCATCTTGAAACAGGTATTCCTTTAACATTCATAAGGCTTTTTGTCTTTCCATCTTTTCCTTTTATAGATGCAAATCTTGCCTTTAACCAATCATAATCTTCTTCCCATACACGGGCCCAATGTTTCCACGAACCTGCTGCTAATCCATAATAACCTGGCAATGAGTGAGATAAAATACACATATCTGTTGCACCTTGAACATTGTCATGTCCACGAAAAATATTTGCACCACCACCTGCAGTACCCATATTACCCAAGGCTAATTGAAAAGCACAGTATGCTCTGGTATTATTATTACCATTTGTGTGCTGAGTTCCACCCATACACCAGATAAAAGTACCAGGCCTATTATTAGCCATTATTTTAGCTACTCTTTTTAACTGTGAACCAGGAACTCCTGTTACTCTTTCAGTTTCTTCGGGTGTCCATTTTTTTACTTCGGCTCTAACGTCATCCATTCCGTAAACACGCTGCCTAATATATTCTTTATCTTCCCATTTATTTTCAAAGATATGCCACATAATTCCCCAAATTAATGCAACATCTGAACCTGGACGAAACCTAACATACTCGTCTGCATGAGCTGCTGTTCTAGTAAACCTTGGGTCACAAACAATTAAAGGTGCATTATTTTGCTCTTTAGCTTTCATTAAATGCATTAGTGAAACCGGATGAGCTTCTGCAGGGTTTCCACCAATTACAAAAATTGCCTTAGAATTATGAATATCGTTATAAGAGTTTGTCATTGCACCATAACCCCAGGTATTAGCAACACCTGCAACCGTGGTTGAGTGACAAATTCTAGCTTGATGATCACCGTTATTAGATCCCCAATATGCATAAAACTTTCTAAATAAGTATGATTGTTCATTATTGAACTTAGCTGATCCTAACCAGTAAACCGAATCTGGGCCTGATGACTTTCTTATATCAAGCATTTTATCACCAATTTCGTTTATGGCGTCATCCCATGATATTCTTGTCCATTTTCCACTAACAAGTTTCATAGGATACTTTAATCGTCTTTCTCCACTTGCTGTCTCACGAACAGAAGCTCCCTTAGCACAATGAGCGCCAAGATTTATAGGACTGTCCCAACCTGGCTCTTGACCAGTCCAAACACCATTTTGAACTTCTGCAATTACCGTACAACCAACTGAACAGTGAGTACAAACTGATTTTTTTATGGATATAGCTGAATTTGAAGCAGCTGCTTTTGCAGACTTAACATTTGGACCAACTAGCGCCGCCGCAGTAGCCAAACCTCCAATTGCTAATCCAGACCCTTTTAAAAAAGCACGTCTATCTACGACTTTTCCTGTGGCCTTACCAATGAAAGATGAAGTTTGGGAGCCTATCGCCACCCCTTTCGTCTTCTTTCTAAGCATAGTATTCCTCCTAAAGTAATTTAATTTAAATTAAAACCTTGCAGTTTCGTAATACGTTTTAACATGCTTTGTCTTCTGGTAGCCTAAACCAGCTGTATTCATAGTCTCATCTGCAGAAGCTGTCGTTGAAACAGAAGCCGCAACCGTAACTGCTGCTGCCGTAACTGCTGCACCTTTTAAAAAGTCTCTTCTACCGTTTTTTGGTTTATTACTTTCCATTTTCTACTCCTTAATAATAAGTTCAATAATTTGAACTAATGAAACAGGGGCCTATCGCTACCCCGCAACATCCATTTTGAACGAAGAACGTTCAATTTCTATAAATTCTCTTCCTATAGTTCCAACTGGCGCATAAAACACTGCTATTTTTGAAGCTTCAATATCCCTCATAAGTAAATCAACCCATGGAGCTAAATGCTTATTAAAAAAATCTCTTTGTTCTCTTATTGAAAATTTTCTATTAAATTTTCCAAGAATTAGACCAGCCATAATATCAAATAATGTAGCAATATGGTCTTCTGGGTCAATACCGGAAGATACGGCAATACCAATCTCTTGCATATCTCCTCTTAACTTTGCTAAAGGCTTATCTTTTAAAAATCCTGTTAGGTAATAAGAAGCAAAAGGCAAAATCTCACCTCTTCCTACACCAATAAATATTCCAACATACTCATCTCTTATTGACGGGAGATCAAGAGATGAAGCTAATTTTTTAAGTATTTTGATTGCCTTACCAATGGGAGTATCGTCAGATTCAAGTAATGTTAATTGCTTAACCAAATCTGCACTTGGTTCTGCTCTTAATAAGCTAGCTAAAAAAGAATACATATCAGCTCTAAGCTGCTCTTCTTCTTTAATAAATGACTCTTTTGTAACATTAATCGAGTTCAAATAATATCTCCCCAAATATAGTATTGGTCATAAAAATTTAAAAAGAAAGTTTTTTTTAATGAATTTGTTAAATAACAAGTATGTATAAACTTTTATTTCTTATAAAATACTTTATTATTAAGTTCGGGGTTTAAAAACCATCATTTTAGGTTTTGGCTTTTCTTCAAATGTAGGCTGTATAAGAAACTCTTCTTTATCAATGTTTATTGGCTCAATATAATCTTCATCTTTCACATCTTCCGTCGTCTCATTCATTTGATTTAAATTATTTTTATCTTCTTTTTTTGAATTTAATTCTGTTTTTTCGTCCTGTATAATTGTTTTTTCTTGTTCTAAATTTTCTTTTGGTGACTTTTGAAGGTTTGATTTTTTTTCACCTTCTTCTTTTTTTTCATTGTCATTGTTATTTTCCTTTTCATCATCATCTTTATCTTTATCATCTTCTTCAACTAATGCTGAAAGATAACCTTTACCAACTTGATAGGCAGTTTTCATGCCTTCTATAACAGTTGCAGCATCAGTAAAATCTTCATGATAATCGTTAATGTCTGCATCTGCATATCTAATAATAGGGTTTAATTTCCAAACTCTTCTAAGAGCTATTTGCCTTAATCGATCAGGAACTCCATCTTTAAAAAATAAGTCTAACCCTTTTTCTTTTTTAACTTTTTCTGGATTAGGTAATTTAAATTTTTCCAACAACTCTTCATCATTTAATTCATCATATTGACTTTCATCTTCAATTTGTTCTGAATCAAGTTCTTCAATACCACTTTCAAGATTTAATTTTTCGGCATCATCATCATTTTCCTCAACAAATGTTGTTTTAGAATTTTTGTTCGCCTTCTTTTTAGCCCACCTTGATATAAATCCTTCTTGTGAATTATCTTTATTTTCTTCTTCCATAATTATTTTTAATCCTAAAGCATCATTAAAATTAATTGATTGTATCTTTTTTATTTAAACGAGGATCACCACCACGCTTTGTAATTTCATCTATATTTTTTTTATCTCTCTTTCTTTTTTTAAATTCCTCAGGATGGAAATGAAATTCAACAAATTTTTCAAGAAGGTCTGCAATTGGTCCATATAATGGTATTTTTTCAACCTTATCTTCTCCACAGTCCTCATAATCTTGAATATGATAAGGCGACAAAGAAACTTCAGCTAAATGAATATCTACATTAGATTTAATTTCATTATCCTCTCCATTTTCTTCACCATCCGTCAAATCCCCTTCTCTAAGTACAATATATACGGATGGATCTGAAGATTGCAGATTTTCAGCGTAACCTTCAGCTTCAGCTCTATGTAAATCTATAGATGCTTCTGCTACGAATAAATTATTATTAGCGTTATCTGTAACTTTGATATCACTTATTAATGGATAAATTCTTACATCATTAATAGGAGGATAACCTGATCCACTAGTTACATTTAGTGGCACCAAATCATTAACTACCCATTTATGGTCTTCCCAAATATTATCTATTTTTTGTCTTTCAAGAATAATTCTTACTGCGTATAAAAGATGTTTCTGCGTCTCGATATTTTCCATAAAAATTACAATCTATTTTCAACAAAATAAAATATTTATGATAAACATTAGCAATAAAAATTTAAAAAAAACAAATTAAAAATTTTTTAAAAAACAAAAATTAATTGACATTTTTGATAATTTAATCGCTTTATGGATTAATATTGGGAGAGTTAAAAATGGATATTCTTAATAATAAAATATTAATTTGTAACTGCGAAAAAACTATGGATATAGACGGATTAGAGCTTTCTAAAGCATGTCAATCCTCTTCAAATTGTAAAGTCGAAAACAATTTATGCGGATCTAACATAGATGTTGTAATTGAAGCTTTAAATGAAAGCAAAAATAATAACAAAAATTTACTAATTGCCTGCACTCAAGAGACAAAAACTTTTGAGAAAGTTGCTGAAGAACATAATTTTTCTATGCCAAGTACTTTTAATATTAGAGAATATGCTGGATGGTCAAAAGAAGGTAAAAAGGCGATTCCTAAAATAAGTGCAATTATTAATTCTTCTATTGAAAATATAAAACAAACACCAAGTTTAACAATGGAATCATCCGGACGATGCTTTGTTTACGTAGACCATAACAAAGGAGATGAAGCCGTTGAAATAGCTGCAGATCTTTGTAAAAAACTTGCCAATCACCTTGGTGTTACATTAATGATTTGTAACTTCAAAAATAATATAATGATTGAAGCCAACAATTATAAAATTACAAAAGGTAGTATTAATTTAGCTCAAGGTTATTTTACTAAATTTAAACTTCAAGTTAATGATTTTTCTGAGGCCTTAGTTAGCAGCAAAGCGAAAATTGAATTTGGAGATTTTTTCCAAACAGTTGACACCGATTGTGACTTAATTATTGACCTTACTGAAAATACGCCCCTGTTTACAGGAGATAAAAAGCGTGACGGATATTTTAGAGCAAGCACTAACAGCCCATCAGATTTATTTGAAATTTTTACAAAAACGATTGAAATGATCGGTCAATTTGAAAAACCTATTTATGTTAAATTTGATGAAAATTTATGTGCTCATTCACGTAATGGTATAACTGGTTGCACTAAATGCTTAGATGTATGTCCGGCAGGAGCTATTCAAACATCAGGTGACATAATATCAGTTGACCCTGGAATATGTGGTGGATGTGGTTTTTGTGGATCTGTCTGCCCATCAGGAGCAATTCAAACTGACTATCCAAGCCTAGATATTATTCTAGGATCATTATCAAAACTTAACTATGACTTCATTAAAGCAGGAGGAAGTAATCCCGCTTTAATCCTATTTGATGGAGAGTTTGGAAAAGAGATGATTAATTTAATCTCTAGATATGGCAACGGTTTGCCAGCAAATCTAATCCCTTATGAAATGCATTCTGTTGGAAGAGTTGGTCATGATCTTTTAGTTTCATCTATTGCTTTAGGTTACAAGAAAATATTTATACTTGTTGATCCTAAAAATAATGAAGAATTTCATTTTCTTCCTAAACAAATTGAAATTTCTAATTCCCTTCTATCTGGCGTTGGCAATAATAATAACTCCATCTCTATAATAGAAGAAAATGATCCTGAATTAGTTGAAAAACAAATTTATGACACATCAAAATATACAAAAATAAAACCTTCTCTTTTTATCCCTTTAGGTGCTCCAAGAGGAATTTTAAGAGCTGGAGTTCAAGGATTATCAAAAAGTAATAATAATAAAAATGATATAATTCAATTGCCTGAAGGATCACCATATGGAAAAGTAGATGTAAATCTGGATACATGTACTATTTGTTTATCATGCGTAAGCGCATGTCCAGCAGGAGCTCTTCAAGATAATCCTGATGCGCCACAATTATTATTCAGAGAAGACGCTTGTCTTCAATGTGGTATATGCGTAGCCACTTGTCCTGAAAATGCAATTTCATTAATACCACAATTTAATTTAAATGATGAGGCAATGTCAGCTGGAATTATTATAGAAGATCAACCATTTGATTGTATTGAATGTGGAAAAACATTTGGGACAACAAAGTCTATTGAAAAAATTATTGATAAATTATCATCTCATGCAATGTTTCAAGAAAAAGGTAAGACAGAAATATTAAAGATGTGCGAAGATTGCAGAGTTGGAGCAATGTTTACACAGAAAGATAAAATACTCGATGTGAAAGAAAGACCAAATCCAAGAACAACAGATGATTATTTAAACTAGAATTTAAGTCAGATTAGCTAAAGGTAAATTAGTTAAAAGATTTTGTGGCTTAAATCTTATAATAGACTTTTGATCCATAGACAAACCAATATAAACAGGCTTATTTTTCATTTCTTCATTGAAACCCTCTTTAGCTTCAAGTTGAAATAAACATAAAATTTGTTTTAGCCTTGCATCGTTTAATTCCTTGCCTTCATATAAATCATTTAGAATAGATGTTGAATCGCTATCAAGACCTATATGCCAAGACCATTTTTCATCTTCAATTTTTTGTAATGGCTTTACGGAAACTTCTATTGACAAGAAATGAAAAATCCACTTTTCTATCACTCTTGCTAATGCATCCAAACCAGGCTTAGTATAAGCTAAATCAATAGATGTATCAAATTTATCAGACCTTTCCCAATAATGATCCGCTGTACTCTCCCTTAAAATATCTATATCCACCTCTAGTTTATTTAAATTATTTTTATCCAACGTTTTTTCTTCAGCCTGCAAATTGACGGTAGTCTCGTCAGCAACCATAATTTCATCTTCAGCAATTGTTACAAGCTGACTTCTAAAAAATACTTCTGAAGCTCTGATTTGCATTGTAAAAGGATTTTCATTAAGAATATTTCTTAATATAATTTGAACCATTTGATCTACAAACAATGGAGGGAAATTAATAACATGTCCTCTTGCAATTGCTAAATAAGCCGCCTCAAGTGTTGGATGTTGAGATAAAAACTCTCTAAATCTTAAAATAACTTCATAATTAAAAACTACATCTTTATCTTTAATATTGTTTAATTCATTTTTTTCTATAATTGCAAAAGGAGCTTCTATTAATTTTTTATGCAACGCTAATTCTGCTTCACACGATTCTTCTACAGGAGCGACTTCAGGTCTATAATAATAAGCTTTCATAAAGTCTTCTGTAGGAATTAAAAAACCAGCTTTATCTTTATCTAAAAGATGCCAACCAGAGGTTAACCAGAAATCATTATTTACCATTATTCGTCTTTCTTTTTAAGATTTAATCATCTTCAACAAACGTCCATATTTTTTGCTCTGCACATGAATCAGCTTTAGGAAGATTTCTAAATTTTTCTTTAATCCCTTCATCTGACCATTCTCTAGAAACACTTAATAAGCTTCCTAATTCATGACTTTTACATAAATCTATCATAAAGTTTATTTCATCGTCAGCAGCTTTTTCAGCTATATCTTTTGATGGTGCGCCACAATTTATAACAAAGTGTTTACCTAAACTTTCCTTAAGATAAGATAGCTCTTCTTCTTTTACATTAACAATATTGACTAATGTTGAGTAACCAAAACTTGGCAATCCAATAAATCCATTTGAAAAAGCTTGTTTTATTTTGCCTTTTAAATCCTGAAATTGAAATTCATTAAAGCTAAAGGTCCCAACTAAAGCAAGCTCTCCTTCTTCAGCGGCCAAAGGAAAAATATTTAAATCAGATTTGTCAAAACGTATTGTTTTTGCAAACTTCATTGTAATTTAAGATCTCCAAATTTATTTGGAATTTCAATAGGAGACAAAAATATATCTTTGCCATCTAATTTAACAATAGCTTGACCATTCTCATCTAAGCCAATCCAAAATATTTCTTTATTATTTTCTAAGATAATACTTTTTTTCTCTTCTCGTCTTTTATTCCACATATCTGCAACTGACTTAAAACCTTCATCTTCCCATTGACTGACCCACGCCAAAAAATGTCTCGATAACGACTCAACAGCTCTTGTTCTAGATACATATCCTCCGCCTTCATCTGCTAGTGACGTTACGTCTCTATTAATTTGGGTTTCCTCAACTTCTATATTATCATTTAATCGTAATTTAATGCCCACCACCAGCCAGTCTGGTATTGAATCCTCATCTGATGAGGGGCCAAGCTCCATTTTCACTAACCCTGCTTCACCTCTGTTTAAGTATATAAAGCCAGGAAAAGTATAAGTTACAGCGACTTCTGGCGGCGCTAACGCACCAATAGTATCACCTGCGGCAACCATCATAATATAGTGCATTTGATTACATTTTATCTTTGAAACTTCTGGACAAAGCACAATAGCAACTTCGATATAATCTAAATCCTCTGAATAAAAAACTGTGCCTGGTTCACTATTTGATGCTACGGCTATAGCTTTTGAAAAAACATCTAAACCTTTCATTACGGCTATTGGCGTTAAGATTGGAGGTAAAAGAGGCTTGTCATCGTCTTTTGCAGGATCTAGTTCATAATATAAACTCATACTACTTCCTCTTCATCTAATTTTATTGATTTAATAATACTTTTAGCAATAATTCTATAATTTTTTGATTGTATTGCATCTGGATCAGAAATTATTATTGGAATGCCAGAATCTGAACTTTTTCTTACATCAACTGAAATAGGAATTTCGCCTAGCAAATCAATTCCTCTTTTTTTAGCTTCAGACTTTACTCCGTCCTTACCAAATATATGATCAACTCTCCCACAGTCAGGACAGGACCAATATGACATATTTTCGATCATACCTATTATAGGAACGTTTGCTTTTTGAAACATTGTTATAGCTTTCACAACATCTAATAAAGCAATATCTTGAGGCGTTGATACAATAACAGCTCCTGCTAAGTTTACCTGTTGAGCTAGAGAAATTTGTATATCTCCTGTCCCAGGCGGAAGATCAATCACAATTACATCTAGATTTCCCCATGCAACAGAGTTTAACATTTGTGTTAAAGCAGATTGAACCATCGGGCCTCGCCAAATCATGGCTGTGTCATCAGGGACTAAAAGTCCCATTGACATTAAACTTATTCCAAAATTTTGAAGAGGAGCAACCATGTCTCCACCTACTGACGCGGGCCTTCCACTTACTCCAAGCATTCTAGGTTGAGAAGGACCGTATACGTCAGCGTCTAACAACCCTACTGAATAGCCCTCAAGTTTAAGCGCTATAGCTAAATTAACTGAAGTAGTAGATTTTCCAACTCCGCCTTTACCAGATCCTACAGCCACAAAGCGCTTTACATTACTTTCAAAAACCTTTTCTTTTATTTCGTTTATTTCCGAAACATTTGGAGAACCTTTTTGCTTGCTCTCATGAGCAGTGATAACAACTGTTGCACTTGTTACACCTTCAATTTTCATGATTTTTTCTTGAGCTAATTTTCTAATAGGCTCCATTGCAGCCCCTCTGTGAACAGGAACTTCTAAAGTAACTCCAACGTTACTATCCTTAATATTAACATTACTCACTAAACCAAGAGAGACTATGTCTTTGGATTGAGAAGGATCATCTATATCACTTAAAGTTTTTAAGATTAAATCTTCAGTTATATTAATCATTTTTTTTAGGAAGCAATAAACTTGAAGAAATAGAATGTTCAAAGTTTAGCTCTTTAATTTTAATTTCAGCAGTTATTTCAATATTAGAGTTTTCAGTTAACTCACCATTATCAATTTTTAATTTAATAAGATTTTCTAATTCTTTATGGGTTGTAACACCTAAATTTTTTAAGAATTTTCTATAGCTTATTTCAGATTCTGACATCTCAGACATATCTCTTTTATCTTTCATTTTTTACTCCAAACAAAGTCAATTTATCTTTAAGATTTTAATAGTATCAAACACTTATATTTTTTATTTAATTAAATAATTTTTCTAATTACAAATTCGGATCTGCTAAATGCTCTCTTAGCATATCTATATACTGAGCAGACATGTGCTTTACAAATTCTTCATGATTATCAATTTCTATTACATTTTTTGCAACATGTGCTGAATAACGTGCCGCTGCATATAACATAATATATTTAATATCTGTTGATTTAACTGTCTTATTTTTTGTATTTGCGAAAGTAATAAAATGATCTGCCATTTTTAAAAAACTCTTGCCATCAAGTGTTTCTTGTTCGCTGATTTTTTTTTTCGAGCTTTCAGGACGCTCATGCCATTTTGGTAATTCCATAATAAAGTTATACCCCTTTTTATTAATATTAAACCAATTTAAAAAAATTTCATAGTATTCAAATACTATAGTTTTTTTAAAAACTATTTCTTATTTCAATATTTTTAAATAAGATAAGTTTTTATTTGGGAGATTATTTTATGAAAGAACTATGGTCATTAGAAGCAAATACAATTTCAAAATTATTTAAAAAAAAAGAAATATCTGCTGTTGAAATTTATAATGAAACAATTCAGCATATAGAAAATGTGAACCCAAAAATAAATGCTGTAGTTGTAGACACTTTCGAATACGCAAAAGAAACAGCTAAAAATTTAGATGAAAAACTAAGAAAAGGAGAACCTCTTGGAATTCTTGCAGGTGTTCCCGTTACAGTTAAAGTAAATACTGACCAGATTGGATTTGCTAGTACAAATGGGCTTAGAATTCAAAAAGATCTAATAGCCAAAAAAGATAGTCCTGTAGTTGATAACTTAAAAAAAGCTGATGCAATTATTGTTGGAAGAACCAATACACCCGCCTTTAGTATACATTGGTTCACAAGAAACAGCCTTCATGGACATACGTTAAATCCTCACAATAATCGTATTACTCCCGGAGGATCATCTGGAGGAGCTGCCGCTGCAACAGCGGCAGGAATTGGTGCAATTGGTCATGGGACAGATATAGCTGGATCAATACGATATCCTGCATACGCATGCGGAATTCACGGATTAAGGCCAAGCCTAGGTAGAGTCCCGATGATAAATTACACTTCCCCTGACAGACATATTGGCGGGCAAATAATGGCTGTTTCAGGACCATTAGCTCGATCAATCACTGACTTAGATCTTGGATTAAAGGCGATGAGTATGGAAAACTATGATGATCCATGGTGGTCACCTATTCCACTGTCATTCGACATGCCTCTAAAAAAAGTTGCTCTCATAACTGAAATAAAAGGTTTATCTATTGATCCTATTATAAAATTAGAGCTAAAAAAAGCAGCTCTAGCGCTCGAAAAGTCGGGATGGATAATAGAAGAACCTGAAGCTCCAGATTTCCAGGAAGCAGCTAAATTTCAAGCCGCGCTATGGCTTGGTGAATTCAGGAGAACAGGCGGAGAAGCCATTAAAAAAGAAAATGACCCTGATGCAAACTTTATATATGAACAAATGACGAGAAGATGTCCTAATACAAGCTTAGATAATTTCATGGATGCACTTCAAAATAGGGCTAAAATTGGAAGAGACTGGAATAATTTTTTTGATAAGTATCCTTTAATGTTATGTCCTATTACCGGCGACTTACCTTTTGAAGATCTAAAAGATCTTGAATCTCCTAAATCCTTTGATATGGTTTTTGATTCAATGTTACCTCAAATTGCACCTCCTTATCTTGGTCTTCCAGGAATGTCATTTGCAACTGGAAAAACTAATTCAAATATTCCTTTAGGCGTTCAAATGATTTCCAGAAAGTTTAGAGAAGATATCTTGTTGTCAGCTGGCTTTGATCTAGAAACTCACTATCCTAAAATAGAGCCGATAATTCCTAATTTTTAAAATCAGTTTGATGTTTTTTAAATATAGATTTTTTTAACTTTACAGATTAAATAATTCTTGAAAAATTAATTTTAATTATTCATATTTTTATAAGATATGAATATATTAACAAGGATTTCTTATGTTAAAATCTAATATAAAAATAACATATGCAGAATCTTGGTTGCCGTTTCATCATAGAGTATTCATATACGTTGTAGAACTATTATCTGCTAAATTAACATTAGAAAAAAGATATAAAAAATTTATCTCTTTTTCTCATAATAAAAAAGGAACTGATCTTTGGAAACATGCTCTTAACTCAATGGGCATAGGATCTCAAGCATTAGACCCTATCCCGAAAAGAAAAAAATCTAGAGGACTTATTATAGCAGCTAATCATCCTTTCGGCGTTGCTGATGGAGTTTTTCTTTCTTGGTACGCGTCAACTATAGACCCGGATTTTAAAGTAATTGCAAATGGTGTTTTACAGCAAGAACCTCTTCTTGCTGATAATATTTTACTTATTGAGTTTAGTAATAGAACGAATGCAATGCGTGAAAATGTTTACACACGGAAATTTGCAATTGAAACTTTAAAAAATGGAGGTGTAGTTGCCATTTTCCCAGCCGGGGCGGTTGCGTGGTCTAAAAAGAAAGACCTTCCTGTTAAAGAAGAAGCTTGTAAACCAATGCTTAGCAGGCTTATTAACGAATCAAATTGTGATGTAATGATCACAAAATTTGAAGGATAAAAATCTGTCTGTTTATCTCCAAAATAAACTGAAATAAATAAATATTTTAAGAATTAAATAATTTTCCAGCTTTTTTAGTTAGTCCGGGAGGAGCAGTAGGTCTATTTAAAAATCCATCTGAGTTCTCAATTTCTAAAAACTTGTCTCCTGCTTTTATTATTTCTGAATTTGGCAATTTTTTTAAAGGAGTATACTTAGGATGATGATGATCTAAAAAAGGATTATTTCTTGCAGCGTTATAACAACACAAAAGTGTCCATCGCCTATCAGGAGAGTTATTTTTATCAGATCTATGTAAAGTATTACAATGGAAAAATAAAACATCTCCAGGTTCCATTTCACAATACACTAATTCAAGACATTTTTTTGCTTCATCTACTCTTTTCAAGTCAACTCCGACTTGGCCACTTTCAAGCAACGCATGATCAATTCTTCCTAGATTATTAGAGCCAGACAAAACCTGAAGACATCCATTTTCCTTAGTGCATTTATCAAGCGCTATCATTGCTGTTGCCATTAATGGAAATAAACAACCATTGTTATACCAGTAACCATAATCTTGATGCCATTCCCATGCCCCACCTTCAAAAGGTTCTTTTGCGGTTATTTTAGAATGATAGTGGTAGACCTCTCCTCCAAGCAAATCTTCCATAGTATCAACAATTTTTTCAGATCTTGCTGTTACTCCGTATATGCTATCATCAGGATGATTCCACGCTATCATTTTAGTTACCAGACCTTCAGAATCTGCCCTATCATACAAGTGATTTCTGATAGTAGGATCTTGAATAGAAGCGTTTTGTAATAACTTAGTTTCTACTTCATTGAAAAAATTTTTTACTATTACAAATCCATTTTGATGAAATTGTTGGCTTTGATTTTTATTTAATACAGTAGCCATAATTTAATGCCCTCTAAACTTATAATTTTTTATTAATTTATATTATTTATATTATTTATATTATGCCAGTTATAAAAACTTTTACTTACGTCTTCTTTACAATCAAAAACTTCAAAAACTTGTTCTATAAAAACTAAAAGGTCTTTACTTATTTTTCTATTATTCTTTATAGGCATTTTATTCTTTAAGAGATCCATCCATATAGTCATAGCGCTTTGAATGATTGCCATTGGTATTGGATCAACATTTAAAATTACCCCATTTTTAAAATCTTCATTTAAGGTGTTAGATAAATTGTTAAAGTCTTTTTTTAAAATAATTAACTTTTTTAAAATTATTGAAGAAGATCCATGAATACTTTCTTCTGAGTTTGGTTCTTTTTCCCACTTTCTATCTAAAAGGTCTTTTATAGGAAGAGGTATTTTTTTAATTTTTCTAGATAAACTTTCAAAATCTAAATTAATTTTATTAAGTAAATCTAAAGTGTCATCATTGCTATCTAATTTAAACTTATTACCTGATTTATAGAAATTATAAATCACATACATTCTTCTTGATCCTTCTATAAGGTTAGTCAAAGAAAGCTTAACAAAAATACCTTTTTTAGCTTTTTTAAGAATAGACCTTAACTCTGACTCTATTTGCTCTTGTTTCTTTACCATTAAAACGTCATACCCGAAGTCAAATTCATTAATTATTTTTTAAATAATTATACAAACTTATTTTCATACAATTTTGATATATTATTATACTTTCATTCTTTTCATTATTATTCATTTTTTCATTTTTGAATTTAACCTATGAGTTAATAATGTATTAAATTAATTAGAGTCCATGTTGAAATTTCCTACAAGTAATTTTATTTAACTCATTTTTATGTGTTGTTTCTTTAATTCATAATATAGATTTAATATTTCTCATTATGTTAATTTTTTAGTTTAGGTGCAAGCATGAGCTTTATAAGTATATACAGTTTAAAATTAAAAAATATTATTAGTAATGTCCCAATCTCTTTAATTGCTATTTTCATGATGATTGTATCTGGTTTATGTTTTGTTTTAATGCATAGCGCTGTAAAATACTTATCTACAGAAATACATATTTTTGAGATTGCTTTTTTTAGATGCGCCTTGGTTATTTTTGTTCTAGCTCCAGTCATAATGCAACAGGGACTTAAAATATTTAAAACTCAACAACCTAAGTTACAATTTTATAGAGTTGCAACAAACTCCGTAGCTATGACATGTTTTTTTTATGGCATATCAACTACACCATTAGCACAATTAACAACTCTTGGTTTTACAGTACCTATTTTTGCAACTATTCTTGCAGTGATATTTATGAAAGAAAAAATAAGATTACGAAGAACATTAGCTTTAATTATTGGATTTACTGGAACAGTAATAGTTGCCCGACCTGACATATCAATTGAATTAGGTGCTGTGCTAATAATATTTTCTTCTTTTTTATGGTCAATATGTCTTGTTTTTATTAAAAAACTTACCAGAACTGACAGCGCCGTTACTATTTCATTATACTTCGGTATAGGAATGATCCCTGCAACATTTTTCTTAGCTTTACCATTTTTTGAAATGATCAATTTAAGACAGTTTATTATTTTAATATTCATTGCAATTACTGGAACATTAGCGCAAACAATAATGAACTCAGCATTAAAAAAAGGCGATCTAGCATTGCTTTTACCGTTTGATTTTTTAAGATTAATTTGGTCAGTTTTAATTGGCTATGCTTTATTTGCGGAAGAACCTAAGATCACCTTGTGGATAGGTGGATTTCTTATTATTGGTTCTACTACTTATATAGCTTGGAGAGAATCAAAATTAAAAAAAATAGCTAAACCTAAAATTGCTTAATCTATGTAATGAATTTGAGCTTTATTCTTGATTATTTCTTAGAAAGATCATTTTTTGTTTGTCAGATTTATCTGGCTGAAACACATATCCATCAACATTAAAATCCTTTAATCTATCAGTATCAGTCATACGTTGTTGAATAATATATCTTGCCATTGCTCCACGTGCTTTCTTAGCATAGAAACTTATAATTTTTTCTTTCCCATCTCTAAGTTCCATAAAAACAGGAGTGATTACATTCAATTCCAAAGTGGAAATATCAACAGCATTAAAGTATTCTTGAGACGCACAATTTATTAAAACTTTTTCTTTAATATTTTTAGCTTGTAAATTGAGAGCTTCCGATAATTTGGTCCCCCAATAATCATAAAGTGAATTACCATAAGTTGTTTTTAACTTACTTCCCATTTCTAATCTATATGGCTCTATAGCATCCAAAGGACGCAAAAGACCATAAAGACCAGATAAAATGAATATATGGTTTTGAGCCCATAACATATCATCATCATCCAATGAACCAGCATCCAAGCCTTGATAAGTATCCCCAGCAAAGGCAAAAGCAGCTGGCTTTTTCTTTTGCTTTCCAAATAAAGCAAAACGTTCTGCATTAAGTTTTGCTAAGTTTGAACTAATTCCCATTAGGTTTTGTAAATCTTCAACACTCAACTTACGTGTTACATCTATTAATTCTTTTACGTTCATAGAAAAGTCTGGTTCAGTTGCAACAAAACTATCTATAGGATCCATATTTAGTTTTTTTGCAGGTGAGACAACAACCAGCATTTTTTTCTCCTCAATAATGTTTGTTTAAATTAATATAAACAGCCAAAAATGTCTACATAAGCCTCTATATTTTATAGAAGTTATTAAATAATTGATTGTATAAAATAATTATTAAAATCATTGCTAGTCTAAAATTAATAGAAAAGCATAAATAATTCTTATGAAATCATTAGGTTTCTCATGAGAAACTTTACTTAAAAGAGATGAAAAATGAGTATTGTTTTTTGTTACAAATGATATGAAAAAATATATACACAATTGACTTTAATATATTTATATAATGGCGGAAAGGACCTCCTCACCTATTCCATATAACTATCTGATTTATGTATTTTTTATATTTTTTATTGTTATCCAGTCTACAAATTAGTCTAAAAGAATCAATAATTTATCTATTTTATCAAAAGATATTCAATAAGCTACTAGCATGTATTGCTAGACTTAAACGATAAAGCTTGAGCAGTCTGAGAGAAGATTGATGTCCTCTCCCGACTTAAATTACTGCTCTAACCGATTACGCCACCATCTTCACGCATTACGGCGATAATTGCACTCCTAGGTGTAGTCCCAGTACCTCCAGGAAATTGACTGTTACCTTTTTCTCCAGGGTGCTGTATACCTACAAACATAGTTTTATAGTCTTCACTCCAGGTGAGACCGGTAACTTCACACTCTTTTGGACCGACTAGGAAACGTGATATTTCGCCTGTCGTCGTATTCCCCAAAAGCATCTGATTGTTACCCATGCCAGAAAAACCATCTTTATCTGAATAGTTTCCATCTGTTTGAATCCAAAGATTACCAAACTTATCGAACTTTAGACCATCAGGAGAATTGAACATATTATTGCTATTGATGTTCTTACTTCCTGCATTTTCATCAGAATGGACATTTGGATTACCAGCAACAGCGAACAAATCCCATTTGAACTCTGCCGTGCTATGGTTGCCATCTACTGGTTCCCAACGCGCAATTTGACCATATTGATTATTTTTTCTTTGGTTCACAGCATTAACAGGCTGGTCCTTGCCTTCCTTTCCTCTATTTTTATTATTTGTAAGGCACACATAAGCCTCAGCTTTAATAGGATTAGCTGCAACCCATTCTGGTCTATCCATGGTAGTGGCGCCAATTTTATCGGCAGCAATACGAGCAAAAACAAGGGTTTCATCGGCACCCATACCAGCTTCTTTCAGATTGACCCATCTGCCAGAACCATCTTCATTGAACTTAGCAACAAACAGTTCACCCTCATGGAGGAGTTCAGTGTTGTTTCCACCTTCAACATATTTATCAGCCGATACAAATTTATATAGATAATCGCCCCTCTCATCATCCCCCATGTATACAACTACATGATTGTCTGATGCTATGACAACCTCAGCATTTTCATGCTTAAAGCGACCTAAAGCAGTAAGTTTTTTGGCTTCACCTGTTGTGGGGTTGATTTCGGTTACCCAACCATGCCGGTTAGGCTCATTAGGGGTTTTACTCAAGTCAAAGCGATAATCAACTTTTGCCCAACCATAACCCCAATCTTTGTTTTCCACACCATATCGTTTCTGCTCTGCTGTTCTTGATGCATCTGCACCAAGACTGTTTGAAAAGTATCCATTAAAATTTTCTTCACAAGTAAGGTAGGTACCCCAAGTTGTACGACCGTTACCACAATTATTGTAGGTGCCAAGAATGGTTGTTCCATCAGGATCATCAGCTGTTTTGAGCAACGCGGACCCTTGAGCAGGACCAACTACATTAATTGGTGTGTCAGGCGTGAACCGTTTATTGAAGCGGCTATCTTTGACAATGCCCCACTTACCATTGGATTGAGCTATTTCCATGATGGTCACGCCATGGGCCATCTTACCTTTGTTAACGTCTTCAACCGTTTCCGGAAGGCCAGACTTATTATACCCAAACATCACACCACGGTTGGTATATTCATTGTTGACGACCATTACATTTGAACCATCTACCCGGAACAAATCCATTCCATCATTGTTATCACCATAAGAAAGTGCTTGGCTTGCAGCTGTTCCACGAGTTGCATGATCAAATTCGGGGATATTGCTAAAAAGTGGGTCACCCCATTGGGCCACAGCTTGCCATCTGAACCCATCTGGCACAGTGATAGTATCAAAACTATTTGCGGCTACTGCTTTGAACTTATTACCATTGCTCATTATTGCAGCTTGTGCCTTAGTGGGAACTAGTGCGCTTGTACCTAACAAAAATGCAGAAGCACCAAGTGCAACGCTACCACCTAAAAATGCACGTCGACCAACTATTTTAGAAAAATCTGTTTCTCGCTCTGCTCTCTCGTTATTCTGCTCATCCCAATCATCAAAAGATACTTCATTGTAACCTTCCATATTCTTCTCCTATTTGTACTAAGGTTTTTAAATAAGAAGTAACTTGCCATCATGGTGTGATGTTTTTGTTGCAAGAATATTTCATTTTTATTAATTTTTGAAACCCAGAGTTTTACAATCTATTTGTCATAAAATGGCTTTAGGTTGAAATCATAACATAAAATTATTATACATAAAAAAAAAGGCATTTAATTACTAACTTGTTCGCCGTGGCATCCTGCCTAAAACTCCATCAACCCAACTACTAAACCCCCATCCATGATCCATGGACTACGTTCAATAGGCAGTCTACCGGCCATCAATGAATAATTTTGAAATTTTAATATTCTCGACAACTTTTTAGTTATTATTTATAATTTGGTATAATACAAATTGTGAGAGTAATTTTATAATGAAAATATCTAAATTACATAAGAATATTGGAGTTTCTATCGAAGGAATTGATCTAAAAAGTATAAACGACAAAGATTTTGAAAGAATTCAAAACTTATGGATCGAAAATTTAATTATAGTTTTTCCTAATCAAAATATTTCTGATGAAGACCATATTGCTTTTGGAAAAAAATTTGGTGAACTTGAAATTCATCCTTCTTTATCTCATAGATCGTCAAAAAACTCAGAAATTTATAGGGTATCAAATGTTGACGAAGAGGGTAAAATTATCCCAGACAAACAAACTTCATGGCAATACTTAAAACAATCATGGTTATGGCATACCGACAGTTCATTTCGTAATATTCCAAGTAATGGATCTATTTTACATGGTATTATTACAACAAAAAAAGGTGGAAATACTCTTTTTGCAAATATGTATAGCGCCTATAATGATCTTGATAGTTCATTAAAAGAAGAAATCAAACAATTAAAAGTAGTTCATGATCATGATTATATCATTAATCTTTCAAAGGAATTAAGTAAAAAAAAGGATAAAGGTAATTACGACAAATTATCTCCAGTTGTTCATCCATTAGTTAGGAAACATCCTTTAACTAATAAGCCAAGTCTTTTTTTATCTCCTCACACAATGGTAAAAATAAAAGATTATGATGAAGTAGAAGGTAGAAAGTTATTAGATAAATTAACTGAACATTCTATTCAAGAAAAATACGTCTATAAACATGTTTGGTCTGATGATGACATTTTGATGTGGGATAATAGGTGTACAATGCATTCAGTAGAACCTTTTAATAATAATTCTGTTAAAAGAATAATGCACAGAGTTACATTGGTAGGAGACCAAGAACCAAAAAGGGCTTAAATAAATTGAATTTATTTTAATCATTAAATAAACCACGAACCACGGACCAATGCCCATCTATAACCGTACTGTGGGTAGTGGTAAGTTGTTGTTTGGTTGTATTTCCGTACTATTTTATGATTAGATTAATTATGAAAAAATAATAATATTGTTAAAGTATTATTTTTCTCTGGCATGTTTCTTATATCTTAATCTTCTCCAACTTTTGCTGAATGGGATTTCATAGGGGTAACAAAGAAAGGTTATATAGGTAATTTATTTACATAAGGAAAAATATGTTCCATTAAAGTCATAATAATTCAAACCTAAATCAACTATATCTTTAATACTTTTTTTGGGCTGCGAATTTGCCTGAAGCCAACTTGATCCTGTGGTCACATATTTTGAGTAATCTCGGTATTCATAAACGTTAAGATAAAAATCATAAAAATGAATCTTATTATTTTTTAATATTGGGGGTTTGAAACCATAACTAATTAACTTTTCAACTAAGTGGTGCATGTGTCTTCCAACCATAGTAGTAAACCTAGTTAAGCATCCATCATCCTCATCAGACATTTTATCATTTAACCAACCTACCCATCCATTTGGGTACTTAGATCGGACTAGATCTTTTGTTGTAAATAGACTTTCAAATTTACTTATCATAATCAATTAGGCCCTACCCCCATATAACTATATATATCTATATCTTCCATTACTAATACTTTTGAATAACTTGTCACAAACTTACCTTATTTCATACATAATTAGAACTTAATTCACCTGTTAAATAAGATAATGAAGTTAAAAGTACTTTGTGTTTCATTTATGACCCTCCTAGAAGCATTAGCAGTTAACCCTGCTAATGCCTCCCCTTTACAAAATAAAAAAATAATAGAAGGCACTTCACAATTTCAAACCTATCTAATAATATATTTTAAAGAAAAAATTTAAGTTCCATATAATTGTAAAGAACAAATATTATTAAATTAATTTTTTATTAAGGTCTCCTGTATTAATGCAATACTTACTTTACATGTTAATAAAAAAAGTAAGCTTTAGTAATAATGTTAAATTTTTAAAAAGAGATAAATATGATAATCAAAATTAAAAAAAAATTATTGTTTCTTTGTGGGTTTTTCTTACTTTTATCAATAAGTAACTTAAGCTATTCTCAGACTTTAACAAAAGGCGTGAATAATGTTGCAATATTATCGGGAGATAAACTTCAAGGTTATCAAGATATAATTTCCAATAAAAAGCCAAAAAAAATAACAATTGATGGAAAACTTTATTTACCGGATAACTGTGAAAATGAAAAGTTACCAGCTGTGATAATTCAGCATGGGTCTGGAAGTCCTCAATCGAATTTTTATGCTGATACTGCAAAAGCATTAAATTCAAAAGGTATAATAGCTTTGGTTCCGGATTCTTTTGCAAAAAGAGGCATTTCAGCTACAGGAAAAAATCAAGGACAGCTATCTAAAGCTACACGAGTTTACGACACATTTTCAGCATTTAGATTTCTAAGAACATTGAACTGTGTTGATCCAAATAGAGTAGGTGTTACCGGATATTCATTTGGAGGAATAGTTTCTATAGACTCTGTAGAAAGTAAGTTAGCTTCTAAATTAGGTGATGGTTTTGTATATAAAGCCTCTTTGCCGGTTTATCCTTCATGCCAAAACACTTTCAAAAACACTGAATCAACAAAAACTAAAGTACATATTTTAGCGGCAAGTTTGGATGATTATACTCCATCTTCATATTGTGTAGATAGTGTTAAATTAAAAAAAACAAAAGGGTGGGATATCGACATTACAATTTTAGATAGTGCTCATCATGGTTTTAACAATAGTTTTCCTCCAACGAAAAAGCCTAAGTCATGGACTTTTGGTGACTGTGGAAAAATTTATACTGATGATGCAGGGTATGAATTTAGTCCAAAGAATAATGTGTCAGCAAAAGATGGATGGAAAAAATATATAAAAACTATGGCCAAAAGCTGTGGTCGAAAAGGTGTTACTGTTGGTGGTTCACCTGATTTTGCAAAAAAAACAATCGACTTCACAGTTAACTTTTTTACAAAAAATCTTTAAATAAAACATTACTTTGAAGATCGTTATAAAAATTAATTTTGAATATATAACGATCTTCATTAATACAAATTTAAGAATAAATTAACTTAATAAAATTAATTTATAATTATGATTATAACTTAGAAGGTCCAGATGTTTGTTTTAAAAACCCTTCCGTTTGTCTTTTTCCCTGCTATGCTAGGTGGTTAAACGCTTACAATAAATTTAACACGCCCAACACAAGGCCATTGCGGCTAAGGATCTATATGCACACCATTGACGCCCTCATATCTCCCCAGGGAAGCCTAGACATACTGACCTTGGAGGAAATCAACCAGCTCCATAAGTCAGCCTCTACGGGCTTACATGAGCTATTCAGAAAGTGCTGCCTTGCAATCCTTAACTGTGGCAGTGAAGAGGATGATATTGAGGCCTTGCTAGAGCGCAATAAACAGTTTGACGTTGAAGTAGTGCCCCAGACCCGGGGTGTGCTGCTGCAACTCAATAATGCCCCCATTAGCGCCTTTGTTGATGGTGAAATTATTCTTGGCATCAAAGAAAACCTCTATTCAGTGTTACGCGACATTATCTACCTGAGTAATAATTTACTGCATAAGGAAGAGTCGCGCACTGGCGCTCAACTCACCGCCTTAGTATTTCAAATACTACGCCACGCCCAGGCCCTCGCACCAAGGCGTAAGCCCAGCATTGTGGTGTGCTGGGGTGGCCACTCAATTAACACTATCGAGTACGATTACACCAAAAAAGTGGGTTATGAATTAGGTTTAAGAGGGTATGACATTTGCACTGGCTGTGGCCCAGGAGCAATGAAAGGTCCCATGAAGGGCGCTCACATAGCCAATGCTAAACAACGGCGCCACGATTATCGCTACATCGGCCTAACCGAGCCAGGCATTATTGCCGCCGAGCCACCTAACCCCATGGTCAACGAATTAATCATCATGCCTGATATTGAAAAACGCCTTGAAGCGTTTGTGAGACTGGGTCACGCATTTATTGTGTTTCCGGGGGGAGTCGGCACCGCAGAAGAAATTTTGTATTTATTAGGCATTTTACTTCACCCAAAAAATAATGAACTCAAGGTGCCTTTAATATTTACTGGTCCGACCAGTGCGAAAGCCTACTTTGAGCAAATCGATGCCTTTATTGGAACCACTTTGGGAGCTAAAGCCCAAGCCAAATATGAGATTATTATCGATAACCCAAGTGCTGTGGCGATTGCTATCAAAGCCTATATGGAAGAGGTGGCAGAACACCGACAAAAAGCAGGTGATGCCTACCATTACAACTGGCAGTTGCACATTGAGGAGGATTTCCAGCACCCATTTATACCCACCCATGACAACATGGCTAATCTGAAACTCTCAGCCAACCTACCCACTGCCAGTTTAGCGAGTAATTTACGCAAAGCCATGAGCGGCATAGTGGCGGGTAATGTAAAGACTTTCGGTTTAGAACAGATTCGCTTACATGGCCCCTTTCAACTCAAAGCAGAAGCAGAAATGCTGGATAAACTTGATGTCTTACTGAAAAGTTTTGTGGCCCAAGACCGCATGAAGTTACCAGGTAGCCAAGATTACAAGCCCTGCTACCAAGTTAGCTAGAAGTTGATCAATTACAACCATGCCACATTGTTGGAAAAATGGCCTTGGAACATGGCTCAGCCATAGCCTGTGACTTAGCTATGTCTTGAGCTATGTTCTAAGTTATACCCTAAACTATGACCTAATCTAGCTTTAAGCAATCACCTGAGCGCTTAATAAAGCGGTATATTCGGCCTCAGACATAGCCAACCAATCCTGCAATACCACTTGGGTAGCTGGCCCAACATAAGTGGGGCTTGGGTATATTGCAAAGGTATGGCTGAAAGTTTGATGGGGTTAGATACACTGGGCACCTTGCCCAGTTGTTCGTGGTCTAAGGCAATTTTCATTCCTCGAGCTTGAATCTGTGGGTTATCAAATACCTCATCGAGGGTACATATGGTCCACAAGGCACACCCACACCATTAAGCTGAGTTAACCACCAATCAGTTGTCTGTTGTTTTAACAACTGCATCAGCTTGGGTATCAATAGCGTCCGATTAGCCACCCGCAGCGCATTCGTTTGGTAGGGAGGGTCAAAAGCCAGTTGCTGCGCTCCAGCCACCTTACAAAATCGCTCAAATTATTTGTCATTTACCACCACAGGCAACGGAAGAATAATCAACGCTGTATTGGTAGCCATTGTATTGTGTGCGACGGCATCGCATAAATCGCCGGCTTAACATCTAGAAATGCCGATGGCGTAACCATCGACGGGGTGGATGAATACGAGCAAACCAAAATCATCTTCGAGAAACACAAGGCTTTGATTGAGGCTGCTGGGGGTAAGATGGCTGACTTTACCAAGCTCACCATTTTTGTCACTCGCATTCAGAATAACAAACAGGTGTGGAAGGCTAGGTCCGAGTTTTTTGAAGGCAATTTCCCTGCCTGTCCCCTAGTCGAAGTCTCGAACCTTGCTGGGCCCAAAATCTACGTGGAAATTGAAGGTATCGCCCATATCGGAAAAGGCGCCCGTTAAGGAAGTTTAATCATGGAAATTATTGGACAAACATTGATTCCTAACCCCGATCGGCAAAGTCTTGGAATGTTTGAATTCTTTATGAAAATCATCTTAGATTATGAATTGTGGGGCACATTTAAAATAATCCTACACCAACTCTAACAAACCAACTACTAATCCTCATCCATGATCCATGGACTAAGGTCAATCGGTAGACCACCCCTGACCAATAACCATTGTTGATTAGGAAAAGGGTGCAGTAACCCCCGACCAGGGACTTTATCTGCTGTAGACAAGCTTTTGTCGTTGACGGATTCACTCATTTTGCTAAGCTATTGAAATAGTTGGAGTTTAGACAGAACCATTGCTCTAGTTAGGCATCACACCTCTCTCAGAGCGCACCAT
>JAQBXK010000026.1 GCA_027625145.1 Pseudomonadota bacterium | reverse complement strand
AGGTCCTAGAAATGGGGACCCTATCATTTGTCTTCACGGTGAACCCACTTGGGGATACATATACAGAAAATTTATTCCTCAGCTATCAGAAATATATAGAGTAATTGTTCCAGATATGATGGGTTTTGGTAAATCTGAAACACCGCAAGATAAAGAATACAATCTTAAAACTCACGTTGAAAATTTAAGTGGTTTAATTGAGCATTTAAATTTAAATAATATAACTTTTGTGGGGCAAGATTGGGGAGGCCCTATTACCGGCGCCTACTCAATAAGAAATTTAGAACGTGTAAAAGGTTTTGTTCTAATCAATACTCTGTTTGGTTATAGCAGAGAAGAGAGGCCGAAAGATTTAACACCATGGTTTAAATGGATAAAAAAACATTACGAAGCAAATACCCTAGATGGCATTTTAGGAGAGCTTGGATCTACTCTTTTATCAGTTATGAAAATTCCTAATTTTACTAATAATAATATTATAGATGATAATTGGATTGAAGCTTATTCATCTCAATTTCCTGATAGAGCAAGTTGTATAGGAGCTATTAATTTTCCGCTTGATGCTCTTTTAAATAAAATTGTTCCATTTATAGTCGAAGGTTTTAAAGAAGGTAATTTAAAAGATCTTTGTTCCAAGCCAGCTATTTTAGCATATGGAATGCAAGATAAAGCTATTGACCCTGACTATGCAATAAGAGATTTTAAAGCATTATTCTCTACTTCAATAGTTACAGAAATTCCTAATGCAGGTCATTATTCACAAGAAGATGAGCCTCAATTATTAATAGACCTCATAAAGAAATTTATGAATGAAAATGCTTAAGAATAAAAATGACATTAGTTTATAAAGTTTGTCAAAATCAAGAATGGGAAGAAGCTAATCAAACTGGTTTTTACCCAGGTTCAAAAGTTGATCTAGAAGATGGATTTATTCACCTTTCAACTATAGATCAACTTAAAATTACGGTCTTAAAGCATTTTGCACGTCAAAAAAATTTAATATTAATTGAATTTGAAACAGATAAATTTGAAAATGAAATCAAATGGGAAAAATCAAGAGGAGGAGACTTGTTTCCTCATTTTTATGGAAAAATTAATGTTCAATTAGCGAATTCTATTTATAATTTAGAACTAGGAAGTGATGGTTTTCATAAATTTCCTAAAAACCTTTTCTCCTAGAAATGAATCAAGAAATTGTTTTTTTGCTTGCAACCCAAATTTGTCTCTCTTTTGATCATTATTTATAGCCTCTAATAATACTTTAGATAACTTAACTTTATCTAAAGGATTAATACACCAACCTGTTACGTTATCCAAAACAGCATCTTTAACTCCGCCTTCTTCACCTGCAATTGATGGGATGCCATAACCCGCTGCTTCAACATAGGAAATTCCAAATCCTTCTATTGAATTTTCAACCTTAAAAGATGGCATAATAAATAAATCTGAAAGAGTAAGAAAATACTCTTTATCTTTATTATCTACTCTACCTATTAAATTAACATAATTTGTTAAATTTAATTCTTTAATAGTTTCTTCAATTTTATTTTTTAGATCACCGCTTCCACATATGTTCCAGATAAATGGTTTTAAAGACTTATTTTTTATTAAAAAAGCTAACGCATTTAGTACAGGTATAATTCCTTTTCTTTCTTCTAATCTAGTTATAGATAGCAATTGAACTTTATCAGATAATTTAGAATTATTAGTTTTATTATTTATAGCTATTTTAACTAAGGAATAAGTAGGAGGTAGAACAAATTTATTAGTATTAGTGATATTTAAGCTATCAATTAAATTATAGGTATAATTCGAACTACATATTATATGACTAGCTCTATCTAAGGATTGTTTGATAACGGGATATTTTTTTTTATATGACAGATATTCTTGCCCATGAGCTAAAACAATAATTTTATTTGCTTTACTAGGCACCGCGTTAACTGATTTCCAGCTATCACAAATTACAATATCATCTTTTTCTATAATTCTAGAAATAAATATTTTCTTTAAGTAGCTTCTTATTATTTTAGGAGCAAAAAAATTGTGTATTTTAAACTTTTCTTTAAATATATTATGGTTCTTTTCAATAAAATGATTAGGAAAAACATGTGTTTGACCAATAGAAGAAAATTTTTGTGCTAGGGCTATCATAACAGTTTGCATTCCTCCAGTTCGAGGCGCAAAGGTTTGTGTTACTATGATAAATTTCATATTAATCCCTATTTTAATTAATTATATTAATATCATTAAATTTAAAAGTTTGCATTAATGCTCTATTATATATAAAAATTTATTAACAAAATAATATGAGGTATTTATGTATAAATTAAGTTTTAGTCCAGCATCTCCGTATGTTCGTAAAGTTAGAATGGCAGCTTTTAAAGCTGGTCTAGATAAAAAGTTAGAATTAATTACAGCAAACACTCAAGATGAAAAAGATGATATTAGAAGTCTAAATCCTCTTGGTAAAATACCTATAGTAACTAAGCCAGATGGTTCTTCTTTATTTGATAGTAGAGTAATTATAGATCATTTTAATAGAGTAGGTGGTGGACTTATTCCAGATAATGGAGATGACAGAGATACCGTGTTAACTAGAGCGGCATTAGTAGAAGGTTTAATTGATGCATCTTTGCTAATAGTTTATTCAGACCGTTATGCTGGTGGTGAAACACCCTCAAAGGTATGGGCAGACCTTCAAAAAGGAAAAATTGATAGAACTTTAGATTTTTTAGAAAATGACTTAACTAATTGGTCTAATCCAATAGGTTTTGATTTAGCTAATATTGGTCTAGCTACGGCCTTAGGTTATCTTATATTTAGAGAAGTTAGAGATTGGAAAACTAATAGACCTAAAATGCAAGAGTGGTATCAAAATATAGGGTCAAACCTTCCAGGATTTGATGAAACCAAGCCTTATAGTGCTTAATAATTTTAAGGTCTGATTAATACAGCTCGAAAGTCATTTACATTAGTTAATGTTGGAGATGTTATGATCAGATCTCCAATTGCTTCAAAAAAAGAATAGGCATCATTATTCATTAGGTAATCTAACGGATTTAAGTTATTTGACTTCGCTTTATTTAATGTGTTTGAAGAAATATATGCACCTGCATTATCTTCAACACCATCAATGCCATCTGTATCAATAGCAAGAGCATCTATGTTTTTATTTCCCTTTAAAGCAATAGCCATTGATAACATGAATTCTGAATTTCTTCCTCCTCTACCATTGCCTTTAACAGTAACAGTTGTCTCTCCTCCTGACAAAAGTAAAATTGGTTTTTTAAGATAAATATCATTAAATTTTTTATTTTTTTGGATATCTAAGGCAAGCTTAGCCATTTTCCCCCCTTCTATAGAAGCTTCTCCTTCTAAAGAGTCAGATAAAATTATAGGAATATAACCTTCTATCTCTGCAGTTCTGGCTGCGGCTTTTAGAGCCATCATAGGAGTTGAAATCATATGCATGGGTTGATCTATTAATTTAGGTAAAGTATGATGTAAAATTATTTCTTCAATTTTAGGACTAATATTTATTTTATATTTTCTTAAGATAGCAATTGAATCTTCATTTTTACCTTTCGCTTGAATAGTAGGTCCGGAACCAATATATGAAGGATCATCTCCTGGAATATCTGAAATCATGTAAGTTGTAATTTTTGATGGATAAATTACTTCAGCTAGTCGGCCACCTTTTATTTGTGATAAAGATCTTCTTACAATATTCATTTCATCAATAGGAGCTCCAGACATTAATAATTCTGAGCTAATTCTTTGTTTTTCTTTAAACGTAATTCCATCTAGAGGTAATGATAATAAAGATGATGCACCCCCAGATATAAGAAAAACAACATGATCTTGATCAGTCGTTGACTTTGCTAAATTAAATAGTTTTCTAGTGGCATCTAAACCAGCTTGATCTGGAACTGGGTGAGAAGCTTCAATAACTTTGACAAATTTTGTTTTTGTATAGTGTCCATATCTAGTGATAACTATACCTTCAATAGGAAAATCATAAGATTTTTCAAATTCAGAAGCCATGCTTGCTGCGGCTTTTCCAGCTCCTAAAACAATTAATTTACCAGGAGGTTTTTCTGGAACAAATTTAAATTTATCTTCCGGCATTGCTGCTTTTAAAGCTGTTTTCATAACATGCTTTAGAGATTTTTCTATTTCAATCATAAATTTTAGCTCTTAAGTTTTTTGTTAAGAATGTTGACTAACATGTTAAATAAATTCAATATAAAATTAAATTTAAATATATATTACCACAGGAATAACATGTCTATTATTGAAAACACAATTATTGAAAATACTTTATTAATAACGTTAAATAATCCAGAAAAAAGAAATTCAATGATACCTGGTTTTCATGATGAATTACAAGAATCAATAAGAATGGCAGAAGAAAATAAAGATATATATTCTATTGTTATAACAGGCGCTGGAGGGTTCTTTTGCGCTGGAGGAGATTTAAATAGTTTGAAAACAAGACGAACTATGACTGAAGACGAGAGGTATAAATCTTTAAATAATTTGAATGGATCTATTAAATCAATATATAATTGTTCTAAACCTGTTATTGCAGCTGTTGAAGGAGGGGCCGCCGGGGCAGGAGTGTCTTTAGCTATGGTGTGTGATATGGTTGTAATGAGTGAAAACACATTTTTATCCCTTGCTTATGTTAAGATTGGCCTTTCTCCTGATGGAGCAGCTACTAAGTTTTTAGCGGACACAATGCCACGTCAATTATTATCTGAAATGGCAATGCTGGGGGGGAAAATAGCATCCTCTAGATTGTTTCAAATAGGAGCAGTTAATGTTTTGTCTCAAAAAGGGAAAGCAAAAGATGATGCTTTGGAAATGTGTAAAAACTTTGTTAATCTCCCAAAAAATTCAATATCTAGAATAAAAAAACTAACGCAATCAGCTTACGCAAATACATTTGATAATCAATTGAAATTAGAAACAGATTTTATGGTAATGTCTCAAGGAGATAAAGAAAGTATAGAAGGTATTGATGCTTTTCTTGAAAAACGAACATCAAATTTTAAAAAATTAAGATAATTTAAATAGTACGGCATATTGTTTGCATATTAAATTTATGTCATTTTATAAAAATAAAATATGTATAACAAAATTATTTTTTATTTTAATAATTTTCAGTCCAATAAATGTATTTGCTTCGGTTAAAACTAATTTAGTTTGCGAAAAAATTATAAAAAATATTGAGAGTTTAACTGGTATTCCAGAAGGTTTATTGTTAGGAATAGGTAAAACGGAGGCTGGAAGAATTATAGATAAAAAAGAATTAAGAGTTTGGCCTTGGACTGTTAACCATGCTGGAAAAAGTCTTTTTTTTGATAATAAAAAACAAATGAAAAATTATGTATTAAAGCATCTTACAAAAGGTGATAACAATTTAGATGTTGGTTGTATGCAAGTAAATTTAAAATGGCATAAACATAATTTCAAAAAAGTTAATGATATGATTTCTCCTGAACCAAATATCTCATACGCAGCTTCATTTCTTGTTCAATTAAAAAATAAATATGGTAATTGGAATGAAGCAATTAAAAATTATCATTCTTCAGATCCTGATAAAAACAAACCTTATCTAGATAAGGTTTTATCATTTTGGAAAATGAAAGATAAAAAACCTCTTTATATTGTAGATAATAAAAAAAATAATTTTGATAAAAATGAATCTGAGTTAGCGTCCATAAGAAATAGACAGCCTTATCTATCAGAAAGATGGGAAAAAGTTTCCTTCTTTAGAAAAGTGTTTTTAGAAAAATAGCCTTTCACTATTGATTAAAAATAGAATATATACTTAGTTAAGTAGTTAACTATTTGTATAAATTGCATTTTTAAATTAGTGGGGAAATAAACTATGAATGTAAAAGAAGCTTTTGTATCAAGAAGGTCAGTCAGAAGGTTTTTACCAGATAGTGTCTCTAAAGAAAAAATTGAAAATATTCTAGAAGGTGCAGCTTTCGCACCTAGTGGGCATAATATTCAGCCATGGCACGTTTATGTAGTTCAAGATCAAAAAAAACTAAGCATTACTAAGTCAATTATAGATTCTATAAAAGACGGTTCTTCTAAAAACATGAAAACGGAATTTGACTATTATCCAACTGAATGGTTTGAGCCATTTGTTTCCAGAAGACGAGCTGTAGGCTTTGAATTATATAAGCTTCTTGAAATAGGAAGAGATGATTTTGAAGCAAGAGATAAGCAAATGCAGGAGAACTTTCACTTTTTTGGAGCTCCAGTAGGAATGTTTATTACTATGGATAAGAGACTTGCAACAGGTACTTTTATGGATGTAGGAATGTTTATCCAAAGTATTTTAGTAGGAGCAAGAGGTGAAGGTTTGCACTCATGTGGTCAAGTAGCCTTTACTAAATTTCACACATTGATCGCAGAACAATTAGAGTTTAAAGAAAATGAAATGCTTGTTTGTGGAGTATCAATTGGTTATGAAGACACAAGCGCTCCTGAGAATGCTCTTAGAGTAGAAAAATTACAATATTCAGATTTTACTACTTTTTTATCTTAAATAAGAACATAATAAAATTATATTTAATTCATTAAATAATAGGTTTTAAGAAAATGAGAGTTTTATCATTTAATAGTTCTAAGAGTTATTCAATTCCTGATTTATATTTAAATATAGGTCATCTATTAGATCATTTTATGATGCTAATTTTTGCTAAAGCAGCTTTTGATGCTGGTAGAGAATTTGGCTTAAGTTATGAAGAAATAATAGTATATGGAACATTGGGAGTTATAATGTTTGGAGCTGCGGCCCCTTTAGCTGGATGGTTGGCAGACAAATATTCAAGAGCTATTCTAATTACAGTTTATCCTTTTGGCTTAGGTTTAGGTGGATTGTTAGCAACTTTTTCTCAATCAACTGAAACGTTAGGAATATCTCTTGGTGTTCTTGGTTTTTTTGCAGCTATATACCATCCAGTTGGTATTGCAATGTTAACTAAAAGACCTGGAAAAATTGGATTAAGAGTTGGAGTGAATGGTGTATGGGGTAATATGGGAGTAGCAGCGGCTCCTGTTTTTACAGGCATTTTAATTGCTTATGCTGATTGGCGATTAGGCTTTCTTCTTCCTTCAATTTTTTGTATTTGTTTCGGTTTATTTCAACTTTTTGCTTTTGTAGAAAACGAAGAAGTAAATATAAAAAATATTAAAAATAAAGCTGCATCAACTTTGTCATCTCCATTTAGTGAAGGATGGAAAATAGTATTATTTGCTTTAAGTATAACCACTCTTTCAGGTGGATTTATTTTTGGGGCTTTAACTTTTTTGATACCAAGGTTATTTGAAGTCAGTATGGTGCAAATTTCTACTGATGTGGCTATTACAGGATTGTTAGCAGGGTTAGTTTATGCAATAGCCTCATTTTCTCAAATTGGAACGGGCTGGTTGGTTGATAAAGTTCCCCCAAAATACGTTTTATCTGCAATGGGATTAGGGCAACTGATTTTTATTTATATTGCCAGTCAATCATCAGACTATAATCTTTTATTTATAATGTTAGCTGCAATGATATTTGTTTTTGGCCAAGTACCTATAACTGACGTTATTTTAGTAAAATACGTTCAAGATAGCTGGAGAGGAAGAGTGCTTTCCATTAAATTTATGGTTAATTTATCTGCTGGAGCAAGCGTATTACCTATTACATCTTTATTACTGAAAAACGGATATAACTTTTCTTTTGTATTACAGTGTTTGTCAGTAATTTCTATAGCCGTAATCATATCAGGGTTATTATTGCCAAATAAAGAAAAAAAATTGGTACCAATTAAATAAAATATTAATTTATAGAAATTAGTTAATGCTGTAATGGACCGTGCCCTTATCATCAATTATACTTTTTGCTTTTCCAGTTACATCCAAATGAATTAAGTGTGCTCTTGCTTCACCAATAGCAAAATGCATTTGTTCGTTTCCAATTTTACGATCAAAAATTATACTTATAGAATCCATTATTGTTATAGTTCTTTTTTCTAGTTCATTGATTAAAAGATTAAGCCTATGATTATGATGATCTATCAATGCTTGGGCACGTTGTGCTCCGTCTTTGAAAGGCCAATCATGACATGGAAAAACTAAAGTTTCAGATCCAATCGATTGTATTTCATTTAAGTACTTTAAATATTTCCCTAATCTATCATCTAATGGGTCAAAAAAATTATCTGATATATTAGGAGAAATTCTTGGTAAAAGGAAATCCCCAGATAAATATAATTCTCTTTCTGAATCTAATAAAGAAATGTGTTCAGGAGAGTGTCCGGAATCTGTTCTCACAATCCATTTTCCTTCGTTAGAAATAATTTCATGACCTGCTTTTATGATTTCAAATTCAGGAAGCTCATGTACTCTATTTTTATAAAGTCTTGTTGCAGGCCCCATTGCTATTATATCTTCTTCACTCATTCCGGCTCGAACAAAAACATTTTGGAAAATTTTAGCATATTCATCGTCAGGCATAGATCTAAAGGTTTTAGCAGTAAAGTGCTCTTTCTCTGTAGTGTAACATGGTATATCAAACTTTTTTTGTAACCACCCAGCCATACCAATATGATCCGGATGATAATGCGTAATTAATAATCCAGCTACTTTTTGAGACTTCATAGGACCTTTTATTAGAGTCTCCCAATGTTCTTCAGAATGATCAGACTTTAATCCAGCATCTAGAATAAGCCAGCCATTTGGAGTGTCCATTAAAAACAAATTAACATGATTTAATCGAAAAGGCAGTTCAAAGTGGGCCCAATATAAATCTGAAGCTACTTGTGTTAGCTCTCCAAACTTAGGTTTTGTAATTTCTAATTTAGTCATTTTAAGCTCTGGGTATAAGATTTAAAGTTATTTAATATGTTAATAATATACATAAATATAAATTAAGTTCTAGTAATACTATTTATATAAAAAAAATATTAAATCTAAAATATTATATGATGCAAATTATAACTTTTATGACTATATTTTGAAATACTGATTTTATTTTTTATAAGCTATTAAGAAAGAACAAAAATGAATAATTCTTTAGAAGGTATTAAAGTTCTAGATTTAACTAGAGTATTAGCCGGTCCATATTGCACTCAAATGCTTGGTGATTTAGGTGCTGATATAATTAAGGTTGAAAGACCTGTTGGCGGTGATGATACTAGAGGTTTTGCTCCACCTTTTATAAAGAATGATATTGGAGAAGATACAGATTTAAGTGCTTATTATTGTGGAGCTAATAGAAACAAACGATCAATAACAATTAACCTTAGTGAAAAAGATGGCCAAGATTTAATTAAGAAATTATTGGTTGATTGCGATATTCTAGTTGAAAATTTTAAAACTGGTACACTTGAAAAATATGGACTTGGTTACAAAGATTTAAAGTCAGATTTTCCTAAACTAATATATTGTTCAATTACTGGATTTGGGCAAACGGGGCCATATGCAGCAAGGCCAGGTTATGATGGTTTAATTCAAGCTATGGGCGGAGTTATGTCTTTAACTGGAGATCCTGATGGTGAGCCAACAAAAGTAGGGGTTCCTATTGGAGATTTAATGGCTGGCATGTTTGCTTCTGTCGGCATATTAGCTGCTGTTAGGCATCAAATTAAAACTGGTGAAGGGCAATTTATTGATATTGGAATGTTAGATACTCATGTTGCATGGTTAGCTAATCAAGGTATGAATTATTTATCAACCAATGAAAATCCTGCTAGGCTTGGTAATCAACATCCTAATATAGTTCCTTATCAAGTCATGCCAACATCAGATGGATATATTGTTTTATCAATAGGTAATGATCCAACCTTTGAAAGGTTTTGTAAGTTAGCTGGAGAAGATCAATTAATTGATGATCCAAAATTTAAAACTAATGCTGATCGTGTTTCTAATAGAGACTTGGTGACAAATACACTAAATGAAGTAACAAAAAAACATTCATCTGAATGGTGGTTAACTGAATTAGAAAAACAAAAAATAGGATGTGGCCCAATCAATACATTGAGTGAAGTTTTTTCTGATCCTCATGTGCAAGCACGAGAAATGGTAATAGAAATGGAACATCAAACTACAGGTAAAGCTCCGCTTAAATTAATAGCAAATCCCATAAAAATGGGTCGAACTCCTCCGAGTTATAGGAACCCACCACCATTATTAGGTGAACATACCAATCAAATATTATCTGATAACCTTGGTTTATCAGAAGTGGAAATAAAAAATCTTAAACAAAAAGGTATAATCTAAAACCTTTTTTAATTATTTTTTAACTAATTCAAATTAGTTGCTAGGGAGGTAACTATGATAGTTAATAATGAAACAGTTTATGTTGAACAAGATAAACTTAAATCTTGGTTAAGGTTATTACTTCTATTTTCATTAGGAGTTATAGGCACCGTTGGTATGTGGTCTGTTGTTGTAGTTTTGCCATCTCTTGAAAACGAATTTAATTTAGATAGAGGTAATGCTAGTTTACTATATGCATTTACAATGGTTGGATTTGGGTTAGGTAATTTTTTAATAGGTAAAATTACAGATAAATTTGGTATTAAAATACCAATTATTATTGCAACTATATTATTAATTTCTTCCTATCTACTTGCAATTATTTCAACTAAATTATGGCATTTACTATTTTTGCAAACTTTTATGGGATTAGCTTCAGCAACATTTTTTGGTCCTTTAATGGCTGATATTGGAAATTATTTTAATCAAAGACGAGGGCTAGCTGTTTCAATCGTAGCTAGTGCCAATTATATAGCAGGGGCTATTTGGCCACTTTTAATAAGCCGTTTCCTAAATTTTGGAAGTTGGAAAGACGCGTATTTATGGATTGCTATTTTATGTTTTGTAATCATGTTGCCATTAATTTTAATCCTAAAAAACAATTTAATAAGGCATCATAGTTTAGACAGTAATTTTAATTCTAAAAATGATATAAAAAATTCTTTTTCTCCAAAAAAATTACAGTTTTTATTAATGATTGCTGGAATAGGCTGTTGTGTAGCTATGGCAATGCCACAGGTTCATATTGTTGCCTTGTGTGTTGATAGTGGCTTTGGTCTTAATGTTGGAGCTGAAGTATTAGCTGTAATGCTTTTGTCAGGAATGATAAGCCGCATTGCATCAGGAGTTTTGTCTGATAAAATTGGTCCAGTTTTAACCTTATTTATAGGTTCATTATTACAAATGATTTCTTTAGTATTTTTTCTTCCTTTTGATAGCCAAAATTCATTATATATTGTTTCATTTATGTTTGGTCTTTCTCAGGGTGGTATTGTTCCAGCATATGCAATGATAGTAAGAAAATATCTTCCACTTTCTGAAGTTGGAGAGAGGGTTGGATTAGTTATTATGTCTACTATTGTAGGGATGGGCTTAGGAGGATGGTTATCAGGTGAAATATACGATTTAACTCAATCTTATAAACTTGCCTTTGTTAACGGCATTGTTTGGAATCTGATGAATGTTATTATAGTTTCTTATATTATGTGGAAAGTTATATTTCAAAAAAAAATAAATCATAAATTTAGTTAAGTTATAAGAGAGAAGTAATGAATAAAATAAAAGAATTATCAATAAACATCTATGAAATCACATATGAACTTTTTAAAATTATGATTCCTACACTTATCGTTGTTAAGTTGTTAGAAGAATTAGGGTTTGTTACAATACTAAATGATTTTTTTGCTCCTTTGATGATTTTGTTAGGACTGCCTGAAGAAATTTCATTAGTTTTTACCACTACTATGCTTACAAGCCCTTATGCAGGGTTAATAGTTTTTTCAGCTTTACCAGTTGATATGTCTTTTACAGCTGCTCAAGCAAGTGTGCTTGGGTTGTTGATGTTATTCACTCATTCTTTACCAATAGAAATTATAATATGCAGAAAAGCCGGAGTTAGAGCTCGCGCAATGATTTTCATCAGATTAGGGTTAGGTATTTTTTCTTGTTATCTTTTGAATTTATTTTTCCAATTCACTGGGTATATGAATTATCCAGCAACGATTTTATTACCAAATTTAGAGAGTGCTCCTAACTTAATTAGTTGGGGAATCTCTCAATTAAAAGGCCTTGGAATGATTTTAATTATTATAACTGTGCTAGTCATAATGTTAGATTTTTTGAAATATATAGGTGTAGAAAAACTAATTGAGAGAAGTCTTAAACCTTTTTTAAACTTTCTTGGTGTTGGTGAAAAGGCATCTACTATTGCAGTAGTTGGGGTTACTCTTGGAATAGGTTTTGGAGGTGGTCTCTTAATTAAAGAAGTTAAAACTGGAAAATTACATTATAAAGATGTTTTTGGAGTTATGGTTTTAGTTGGGATGTTACACAGTATTATCGAAGATACTGCTATTGTTTCCTTAATTGGAGCAAATATAATAATCACTTTATTTTTGAGAACAATTCTAGCTTTATGCTTTGTTTATATATTAATGAGATTGGGATTAAATTTTACTAAAGATTTTTGGCAAAAATGGATTACTAATTATAATATTCCAGATTATAAACCTTAATTTTATGGTTTAATTTCAGAATTATCCCAAGCAAATATTTTGCCATTATCTTTAATGGTTTTTAATGAAATTACTTCTTTAAGTTTTTCTGCAGAGAATTCAGGAGAGAAATATTCCATATTCTTTCTTTGAAAGGGTTTAGATAAAGGTGAATTAACAGTTCCAGGATGTAATCCAAAAACAATACTATTTGGATTTATCCTCTGTTGTTCAATAGATAAGTTTTTAAGGACCATGTTTAAAGCAGTTTTTGATGCTCTATAGGAATACCATCCACCCAAATGGTTGTCTTCGATACTGCCAACGCGGGCAGATAAAGCCGTAAACTTAGTAATTCTGTCTTTATAAAGAATTGGAAGAAAATACTTACTTATTAATGCCGTAGGAAGGGTATTAGCTTCAAACATTTTCATAAATTTTTCTATGGATAGATCTTTTATAGATTTTTCAGGATTTTTCAGTGCTCCAGTTGCAATAATTATTAAATCTAATTTGACGTTTAAAATTTCTGTAGCTTGTTTTAGACTATTTTCATCTAAATAGTTAACTTGTCTATTTATGATTTTCATATCATTTGAAGTAACGTTATCTCTAGAAAAAGCAAAAATTTTATTTGTATTTTTGCTTTTAGCATATTCAAGACATAAAGATCTCCCTATAGCTCCAGAACTTCCAAATATAGCTATGTTTAAATTAGACATTAATTTACCTTGTTTAAATTACAAAAAAAATACTCTATGATAAGTAACATTTTTAATTTTTATATGTATAAATATTTTAGGGTTTAATTTTAAATAAAGGAATTTGATTTGATTAACAATAGGCCGCATTTCGTATTAGTTCATGGTGCATGGCATGGAGGTTGGGTATGGAAAGAGGTAGCTGAAGGTCTCTTAAAACAAGGATATAAAGTATCTTGTCCAACTCAAACTGGATTAGGAGAAAGAAAACATTTGTTATCAAAAAATATTACTTTAGATACTTTTATTGAGGATATTGTTAATCATATATTAACTGAAGATTTAACAAATATTATTTTGGTAGGACATAGCTTCGCTGGAAGTACTATTACTGGAGTTGCGGATAGATTAAAAGATAGGATTAATAGACTTATTTATTTTGATGCTGTTATCCTGTCAAATAGTCAATCTCCATTTGATATAGCGCCAGAGTTAGTTGTAAAGGAAAGATTAGAATTAGCTAAGAATTCTAAAAATGGAATGTCTGTGCCACCACCTAAACCAGATGCTTTTGGGGTAATGGATCAAAGAAAAGCTCTAACTTTAGCTAAAAAATTAACACCTCATCCTATAAGTACATTTCAATCAAAACTAAATATTAAAAATGATATTGGTAATGGATTACCTATAAGTTATATTTTTTGTACTAACCCTGTATATCAATCTTTAGAAAGTTCTAGAGAAATTGTTAGACAAAAAAAATGGCCTATTTTTGAATTAAATGAAGGTCATGATGCAATGTATACTAACCCAAAGGAAACATTAAATTTACTTATGAAGATATGTAATTAAAGTTTATATTTACAGGAGAAAAATATGTCGGTGTGTATTACTGGTTGGGCTCATAACAAATTTGGAGTAAATCAAGGTCAATCTTCTGAAAGCATGATAGCTGACGTAGTTGATCAAGCTATAAAGCATGCTGAAATATCTGTAAAAGATATTGACGCAATATTTGTTGGTACTTTTAATAATGGGTTTCAAAAACAAGATTTTCATGGAGCATTACCTGCTGTTTCTCAATTTGATTTAAGGTATATCCCTGCTATGAGAGTTGAAAATGCATGTGCCACAGGTTCTGCAGCCATTCATACAGCAATGAATGCCATAGAGGCCAAAAGAGCAAAAACAACTCTTGTGGTTGGCGTTGAAAAAATGACAGACACCCCTTCAGAAAAAGTTGGTGACATTCTTCTTGGGGCAAGTTATAGACCAGAAGAAGGTAATACAAAGGGTGGCTTTACTGGTGTTTTTGGAACAATAGCTGAAGCTTATTTTCAAAAATATGGAGATAAATCTGATATATTAGCAAAAATTGCAGCTAAAAATCATAAAAATGGATCTTTAAATCCACTAGCTCATATGCAAAAAGATCTAGGTTTTGATTTTTGTAATACTGTTTCGGACAAAAATCCATATGTAGCACATCCATTAAGAAGAACGGATTGCTCAATGGTTTCAGATGGAGCTGCAGCAATGATATTACAAGATTTTGATCTTGCTATGTCAGCTAAACGAGCAATTGCATTTAGAGCAAGAAGACATGTAAATGATATTTTGCCAATAAGTAAAAGAGAAAAAACAGAATTTGAAGGTGCAAGGAGAGCTTGGAATTATTCACTTGCTGATGCCAAAATGACCTTGGATGATTTGTCATTTGTAGAAACTCATGACTGTTTTACTATTGCTGAATTAATCGAGTATGAAGCTATGGGATTAACTAAAATTGGTGAAGGTTTTAGAGCTATTGAAGAGGGGTGGGTATATAAAGGAGGCAAGCTTCCTATCAACCCATCTGGAGGCTTGAAATCTAAAGGTCATCCGGTTGGAGCAACGGGTGTTTCTCAACATGTCATGGCAGCTATGCAATTGACTGGTGAAGCCGGTGACATGCAAATTAAAGATGCTAATCTAGCAGGTATATTTAATATGGGTGGAGCTTCTGTGGCTAATTATGTTTCTATTTTAGAGCAAATTCGTTGAAATAAAGTATGTCAAATTTAATAATTATGCGTCATGCTAAATCTGATTGGAGTGGGAATGAACCTGATTTTAATAGAAAGTTAAATAAAAGAGGTGTTCTATCATGCAAAATTATTTCAGAGAATTTAAAAAATAAAATCATTATTCCAGACTTATTTATAGTTTCACCTGCAATACGAGCAACACTTACACATAAGAAAATATTTTCTGTATATTATAAAAATAATTATTTAACTAAAATCACTATATTTGAAAAAAAATTATATGAAGGTTCACTTATTGAAATAATCCAGTCTTTAGATAAAAAATGTAAAGGTTATAAAAATGTGGTTGTAATTGGTCATAACCCATTATTAAACAATTTAATTTACAGTCTTTCAGAAAAAAATCATAAAAAACAACCTTCTAATTTAGTAACTTGTGGAACTGTTATCATTAAATATCCAGAAACTATTTTTAATTCAAATGGTTTTAAGAATGGTGAAATAGTTGATTATATTTTTCCAAAACAGTTTATTGAAAGTTATTAATTGTTAATTAAGAGTTAGTGTATTTAGGCTTTCTTTTTTCTATAAGAGCATCTAATGCCTCGCGATGATCATCCATCATTTGGAGAATACTTTGTTGGCTAGCGGCCATTTCTAATGCCTTATCTAATGAGACATTTTGAGATATTCTTAATAATCTTTTTGCCCTTCTTGTAGCTTCTGGAGGGTTAGATGCAATTTTATTTGCGATTTCTTTAGCCTGAATAATTAGTTCTTCATTTTTAACAACTTTTGAAATAAGTCCCCAATTTAATGCTTTTTCAGCGTCTAGAACATCGCATGTTAATATCATTTCTGCAGCTCTTGAAAGGCCAATTATTTTCGGAAGAAACCATGAACCTCCGTCACCAGGAATAATGCCTATTCTTAAAAAACTTTCTGAAAATTTGGCATCTTCTCCTGCAATACGAATATCACACATTGTACATAAATCATTTCCTGCACCTATTGCATGGCCATTAACTGCAGCTACAATTGGCACATCTATAGCATTCATAGTTAAAGGTATTTTTTGTATGCCAAACCTATACCAATCCTCTAATTGGCTTTGTGACATATTGTCTTTGGTAGTCATATTTTTTATTTCTTGAAGGTTGCCTCCAGAGGAAAAACTTTTTCCCGCGCCAGTTAATATAACGCATCCAACATTTTTATCTCTATTAGCTTTTTCTAAAGCATCAATTAAACCATCTATAAGATCTCCCGATAGAGCGTTTCTTGTGTCAGGTCTATTAAGAGTGATTGTTACAACACGATGATCTTGTTCATATATAATAGATTTAGACATTTTCTACCTTTCGATATAATTTAAATAGATTTATTAGTTAAATATTCCCATAAATTTAAATTACTCTTTTCAAGAAAACTTTTTCCTAGGAGTTCTTGCCAGCATGCCTCACTGCCAAAATCATTTCTCCAGCTATTTAAATTTTTGGTAAAATACGATAGTTCATATTCTTTAGTAAATCCCATTGCTCCATGAACTTGATGAGAAATAGCAATTAATTTTCCTGCAGCTATTCCCGTTCTTATTTTTAAAATAGCTATATCTTCAAGTTTTGGCGTTAATTCATTAAAATTATTTAATGATGCTAGAGCTGCGGTTGAGGCAGCTAACTCAACTGCCATTTCAGCAATTTGATGTTGAATAGCTTGGAATTTAGATAAAGATCTACCAAATTGAATTCTTTGTGAACAATAATCTATAGATAAATTAATTATTTTCTCCATGGCTCCAACCATTTGTGCTGATCTTATAATTGCTCCAAGATGATTGAAATTAATGTTATTATTTAGTTTTTTTATGGTTAAGATTTCACAATCTTGAATGGTTAAATTATATCTAGGTTCGGATAGAAAGTTTTTTGTGGCTTCCATTTTCCCATTTTTATTTTTAATAAAAACTAAATGCTTTTCTTTATCAATATCTGTAATAAAAATAACTTGATCAGTTAAATTTAGATATGGAATAGATAATAAATTACCAGATACTTTATTATTTAAAATTTTAATATTTTTTGTTTCAACAGCAAATGTAATCATTCCATTAGGCGGAGATATATTTAATTCTGAAAATAAATAGTTACATATAATGGTCTCTGTAAAAGGAACAGGAACACCCATCATAGTTGATATTTGAATAACAGGAAGTATAGAATTAAAAGGTAAGTTAGATCCTTCAAATTGTTCTTTGACAATAATTTTAGTTAAACCTTGTTCTTCAATATCTTTCCAAAGATTAATTAAAGATGTGTTATTATCATTAATATTTTGTCGCAATTCATGTGTTATGTGTTTGCTAAAAATTTTTGTTGTCGTTTCTGAAATAATATCTAATTCGTTATTCATCTTAGACCTAATTGTCTGGCTATTATGCCTTTCATTATTTCAGTTGTACCACCTCTTAATGAATTTGATGGAATTCTTAAAGTTGCATCTTCAAATAAGTTTTGTAATGAAGTTGGCCATTCATAAAGTGGAATAATATTTGATATTTCTCGTAATGATTCAATCATCATTTTTTCAAATCTATTACCTAGTTCTTTTACAAATGCAGCTTGTGTTTCAGGTGAATTTCCATTTTGTAACATTGAAGCAACTGAAAAACTCATTCTTCTTAAAGTTTGTAACTCTGCTATAAGTTTTCCTACTAAGCTTGAACCAGATTTTAGCAATGAAATGCGAAACTCACCAATAAATTTTTCTAGTAAAGTGAAGTGAGATAAAAATCTCTCTGGACCGGATCGTTCAAGAGCCAGTTCTCCAACCACTTGAGACCATCCTTTGCCTTCTTCACCAAGCAAGGATTCTTTAGAGAGGATTACATTATCAAATAAGGTTTCATTGAAATGCCTTTGGCCGGTCATATCTTCAATACCTTTTATTTTGATATTAGGAAATGATAAATCAACAAGAAATTGAGACAATCCTTCATGTCTGTTTTCTTTAGAAGCAGGACTTGTTCGCGCTAAAACTATCATATAATGAGCAATATGAGCGCCAGTAGACCAAATCTTTCTTCCTTCAAGTTTCCATCCATCATTAGTTTTCGTTGCTTTTGTTTTCACAGATGCTAAATCTGAACCTGAATCGGGTTCACTCATTCCGATTGCAAAAAAACATTCTCCAGATGTTATTTTAGGTATTATTAAATTTTTTTGTTCTTCTGTTCCAAACCTTAATATTTGGCTGCCACTTTGTCGGTCTGCAATCCAATGAGCTGCTACTGGAGCGCCGGAAGCTAAAAGCTCTTCTGTTACAATATATCTCTCAAGAGCCGTTCTCTCATGGCCACCATATTTTCTAGGAAATGACATTCCTAACCAACCCATTGTTCCAATTTTTTTACTAAAATCAGGGCTCGCTGAGAAAACCCAAGCATCAGCTGTTGGAGAAAAATCTCCATCATTTATTGATTTGGTTATAAAATTTCTAACTTCTAATCTAAGATTAGAAAGTTCATTTGTTTCTATAATAGACGGAAAATTATACTTAGACATTATGTTTTGTTTCTTCATTTATAAAATTAAATATTTATTCACAAGTTAAATTATAAATAATAAACGTCAATATAAAATCTAAATTAATTATTATTCTATATTGTAAGATTGTAATTCATAACATAAAGTTTAAAAAATATTTTAGAGGAAATTATAATGACATTTGTTGAAGATAACATTTTAGAAAGATTAAGGGCAATAGCTACTCCAACTCTAGCTAATGCATTGGATGACATTGGTTTTAATGGAATAATGAATAACCTTCATCCTGCAGGTTTAGGAATGTGTGTTGTAGGAAGAGCCGTTACAGTTCAGGAGATAACGGGACCCTTTGGAAGCTTTTCTTCAGATGATTTTAAAGTTGGGCATATGATTGATGCTGCAAATCCTGGTGATGTCATCGTTGTCTCTAATAATGGAGCTCCAGTTTCAACTTGGGGTGGAATGGCTTCATATTCAGCAAAGCTGAAAGGAATTGGAGGCCTTGTTGTTGATGGAGGAATTCGTGATAGAGAAGAAATAGTAGAATTCTCATTTCCTTCTTTTTCTAAACATATGGTTCCAACTCCAGGAAAAACTAGAATTAAAGTTTTGTCTATCAATGAACCAATTGTATGTGCAGGAGTTAGAGTAAGAAAGGGTGATATTATAGTTGCTGATGGAACTGGGGTTTTGTGTTTGCCTGCTGAAAAAGCTGAGCAGATAACATTGGCGGCTGAAAAATTTTCAGCAGATGATAAGCAGGCAATGATTGAAATGGAAAAGGGTTTGACATTTATAGAAGCTCTTAAAAAGTTTTCAAAAATATAAATATATTTTTACTAATTTGATAAAGCAGTTAAGGCTCTAGAAAAAAAATCTTTTTGTCCAAAATTGCCAGACTTAAGAGTTATAGAAATTGGTTTCCCTCCTTCAGAGCTTGGAGACCATAAGGCAGGGACTCCTGGAGAAATTTCTTTGCCTATCTTTAATTCTTCAACGCCTAGGCCTTTTATTATAGATCCAGATGTTTCTCCACCTGCAGAAATAAATTTTCCAAAATTATCTTTAACTAGTTTGTTAGATAATATTTCAAAAAAATGTTCTATTTTATTAGCTAAAATTTCTAATCCATATTGTTTTTGTTTTTCTACTACATTCTTATGATCAGAAGATGAGTAAATTAAAGGAGATAAGGTTTCGTTTTTTTTAATCCATAAGAAAACTTCTTCGATTAAATTACTGTTATTCATAGCTTCATCTGGAGAAATATAAAAAGATGGATTGTTTTCTTTATAAATATCAATTTGTTCTATTGTTGCATTAGAACATGAGCCAGACAAAATTACACAGTTACTATTATTTTGGGGAAGATTAAAATCACTAGCAGATAATAATCCTTTGCTTTTATATATTTTTGGAAGGCCTAGCGCAATTCCTGAGCCTCCAGTTAAGAATGGTAAATCTTTTATTCCATTACATATGATATCAAAGTCATCATTTGTCACTGTATCAACAATAGCGTATTTATAACCTTCTTGTTTTAACGAAGTTATTTTTTGTTTAATAGTTTCTGAACCATTAGAAATGGTTTTAAAGTCTATAAGTCCAACTTTATTAACGGTTTGATAATTTAACCATCTGACTAAATTGTGATCTGTCATTGGGGTAAGAGGGTGAGTTTCCATGCCAGATTCATTAAGAGGTTTTCCGTTAACAAACATATGTCCATAATAAACTGTTCTTCCAGCATCAGGAAATGATGGGCAAGCTATAGTAAAGTCTGTATTTAACTCTTTCATTATAGCGTCTATAACAGGGCCAATATTACCCTCTTTTGTAGAGTCGAAAGTTGAACAATATTTAAATATAAACTGTTTGCATCCAGCATCCTTAAGCCATTTTAAAGCTTTTAAGCTCTCATTAATAGCAATTTTGATTGGTACTGTTCTTGTTTTTAAAGCGATAACTGCTGCTTCTGTAGATTGTTCTTTTGCTTCGTTAGGTGATAATGCAGGTACTCCTGCATACATGGAAACTTGCATCCCAGACTTTTTGAGATTATTTGCAATATCAGATGATCCTGTAAAATCATCTCCTATAATTCCTAATATCATTATTAAATCTTTTGTTTATGAAGTTGAGAAACTAATTTTTCAGAAACCCAAGGGGTAACTTCTGCATTGAAGGAAAGATAATGTTTGCTATTCAAATGAATATCAAAGGCAGATTTATCAGTATAAATTTCATATAAAAAAACTACATTATTATTATTAGGATCATGACATACATCAAATACATGGCATTCTTTTTCTAATTCCAGAGAATCTCTTGCCTGTTGAATAATTCTAGCTTTAAATTTTTCGGTATCTTTTTCATGTGTCGTAAATTTTACAGTTATAACAAACATAATTATATATTATCTCCTTAATTTTATAGAACTTTATTTTGAACTGATTTATCTTTTAAAAGTAACATTAATTCTTTGCTTACAGCTTCCGTTCCCATATCACCGCCAAATTCCATAGGACGGATTTTATTTTGTTCGAATCCAACTTCAATAGCTGTTTCTATTAATTTTGCACCTTTGGCTGCAGACGGGCATTTATTCTTTTCTGAAAGATAATCTAACATTAAAGCTGCGCTTAATATAGTTGCTAATGGATTAGCTTTGTCTTGACCCATTATATCTGGGGCACTTCCATGTGCAGGTTGGAATAAGCCATGATTATCTCCAATTTCTGCGCATGAAGCCATTCCCATCCCGCCGACTAATCCTCCTCCAAGATCAGATAGTATGTCTCCAAACATATTTTCCATAACTAAAATATCGTATTCCCATGGATTTCTTATAAGGTTTAACGCCATGGCATCTACATAGCAATGGTCAGAATTTATATCATTAAAGTTTACTTTTCTTTCATCAAAAATTTTTCTAAAAAAGGCTTGAGAACGAAAGACGTTAGCTTTATCAACACAAGTTACTTTTCCTATTTTGCCTTTAGCTTTTCTTTGTCTAGCTAATTTAAATGCAAAATCATGCAATTTCTCTGTAGTTTTTCTTGTTATACGCATTATGTCTTGAACTTCATCATCATTGTCTACAGGACATCTGTTATGAACAGCCGCAGTATAGAATAAACCTTCAGTAGATTCTCTTAAAATTACTAAATCAATTTTACTTGCAAGATTGTTACTAAGTCTATTTGTAATGTTTGGGTAAGCTTTTACTGGTCTTACTCCTGCATAAAGACCAAATATCTCTCTAAACCTGAGGTGAGGGCAGATTTCAGTTCCGTCTTTATGCCTTATTGTTGGTAGTCCAATGGCACCTAGAAAAATACTATCAGCCTTATCAGCTTTATCTTCTCCTCCTGGCTCAACATCAATACCATTTAATGCAAAATATTCAGCTCCTGCTTTAATCATTTGCCAATTACATTTATACCCTCCAACAATTTCAGATGAGAGGTCAACAATAGAGGTTGCAGATTTAATTATATCTTTCCCAATTCCATCTCCTGGCATTGTAGCTACTAGAAATGTTGAATCTGACATTTTTTCCCCTTTATTATTTTAATTATATAATTTTAAAAATGAAAATTAAATATATGAATATTTTATATGATACTCTTTATATAGCAATTGTTTTATACTATATCTATAGGATATATCTGAGGTTATATTGTTTAAATTCTCTATTAATAAAAAACATTATTACAATTTATCTGACAAAGAAATTCTTGCGCTTGCTATTTCTTTTGAAGAAGAAGACGCTAGAATTTATCAATATTATGCATCATTATTTATTAAAGATTTTCCTGAAACGGCTTCAATGTTTCAAGAAATGTCGGATGAAGAAAACGTTCATAGAAGGCAATTAATAGATTTATTTAAAAATAAATTTGGTAATAATATTCCTTTAATTAAAAGAGAGCATGTCCAAGGTTTTTATACACGTAGACCAATTTGGCTTATTGAAAATCTAATGTTAGATAAAGTTAGACAAGAAATTGTTAAAATGGAAAAAGATGCAGCTAATTTTTATTTTAAAGCTGCTCAAAAATCAACTGACCCAGACATTCGAAAACTTCTCGGAGATCTAGCTGAAATTGAAAGCAGGCATACTGATAAAGCCCTTTTAAAGGCGTCTGTTGTTGAAGAATCATCGCTTGCGATTGATGAGTTAAAAAAAGCAAAAAAACAATTTATTTTGACCTGGGTTCAACCTGGATTAGCGGGCTTAATGGATGGTTCTGTATCGACTTTAGCTCCTATTTTTGCAACTGCTTTTGCAACTAAAGATAGTCACACTACTTTATTGGTTGGTTTGGCCGCTTCAATTGGAGCAGGTATTTCAATGGGTTTTACAGAAGCTGCTCATGATGACGGTGTTTTGTCAGGCAGAGGTTCTCCAATTAAAAGAGGAGTTGCCTCTGGAGTAATGACTACAATTGGAGGGTTAGGGCATGCTTTGCCTTATTTAATATCAGATTTTTATACTGCAACTATAATTGCCATGTTTTTTGTTTTAATTGAATTATGGGCAATAGCTTGGATACAAAAAAAATATATGGAAATTAAGTTTTCAAGAGCAATTTTTCAAGTTGTTTTTGGAGGTACTTTAGTTCTTGCTGCAGGTATTTTCATTGGAGGATTTTAAAAAGTAATTGACATTGTTATTCTTAATGATAATGATAATGGTTATCATTAAGAATAACAAAGGAAATGCGATGCGTATTATAAAATTATTTTTAGTTAATTTATTTTTAGTATTCTTATTTATTCAAGAATCTGCTTCGGTAGAATTAAATATTTATTCATATAGAAAGCCTGTTTTATTAGAGCCTTTTACCAAAGCTTATGAAAAGGAATTTGGAGTTAAATTTAATATACTTCATTCTAAAAAAGGTCTCGCTCAAAGATTGAAATCAGAAGGAAAAAACTCTCCTGCTGATGTTATTTTAACGGTTGATATATCTCGACTTTCCGAGTTAGCAAATATGAATCTTTTACAAAATTTAGACTCAAGCATTATAGATAAAAATGTTCCAGAAAATCTACGTGATATTAATAAAAAATGGACCGCTTTATCAACTAGAGCAAGGGTAATTGGAATTTCTAAAGATAGAGTTAATGAAAATGAAATTAAAAGAATAGAAGACTTAGCAAATCCAAAATTTAAAGGAAAAATATGTACAAGAATGGGAAGTCATCCATATAACAGAGCATTGCTATCATCTTTAGTCTCTAATTTGGGAGAGAAAAAAGCTGAAGAATGGGCAAAAAGCTTTGTTTCAAATTTTGCAAGAAAACCAAAAGGCAATGATCGTGCTCAAGCTAAAGCAATTTATTCGGATGAATGTGATATTATTCTTATAAATACCTATTATTTTGCATTAATGAAATTTAATGAAAAACAAATTGAACAAAAAAAATGGGCAGATGCTATCAAAATAATTTTCTTTAACCAGGATGATAGAGGTCAACATATAAATATATCCGGTGCTGGAATTGCTAGATTTTCAAAAAATAAAACTGAGGCTATCAAATTTATAGAATGGTTAACAAAAATAAAAGCTCAAAAAATATATTCAGAGATCAATTATGAGTATCCAGTAAATTCGAAAGTAAAGTTAGAAGGTAAAATTATGCAATGGGGTAATTTTATTTCAGATAATTTACCTATAAACGAACTTGCTAAAAATGAAAAATCCTCACAAATGATTATTGATAGAGTAGGTTGGTAAGGCAATTAATAAAAGAGTTTATATTTATGAATAATAAAATCAAATATCATTGTTCATGTAATATATAAATTAAACAAATATATTATAGCTTGGTTAGTTCTGAAGTTTCAGCTAGGCGAGCTATAATAAAAGCATCATAGCATTTAAGAAAATTACATCCAGAAATTGAAGATTTTAACTTACCAAAAACAGTTGTAAAATTATTAAATCCAAAAATAAATATTTAAAAATTACTTTGTAATTTTTTTACCAAACAACTCTAATTTATGATCCACTAATTCATATCCCATTTTTAGAGCTACTTGCCGTTTCATTTCTTCTAATTCTTCATTTTGAAATTCAATTATGTCTCCAGTATCAACATCAATCAAATGCTCATGATGAGCACCGGTTTCTTCATATCTTGCTCTACCATCACCTATATCTAATTTTTCAATTATATTAGCTTCTTCAAATAATTTAATGGTTCTATAGACAGTAGCAATAGAAATAGACTTATCTTTCGCAACAGCCCTTCTATATATTTCATCAACATCAGGATGATCTTCGGAGCTTTCTATTACTTCAAGTATAATTTTTCTAGGTAATGTTATTCTGACACCAATTTTGAGAAACTTAACTTCATTCCAAATTTTTTGACACGCTAATTTGTATCTCTTTTTTTGTATTTCAGCCATTAACATACTCAAGTTTTTAATATCTTATTAAGCTTCATATTATAAAGTAATTCAAGATTAAAAAAAATTAAATTAATTTCTTATTAATCGCTTTACTCATAATTAAAATAGGTACTAATCCTATTAAAACAATTAAAATTGCGGCAATAGATGATTTCTCTAACATTTCGTCATTAGCATATTGATATACAAAAGTAGCAAGCGTTTCAAAATTAAAAGGTCTTAAAAGCAAAGTTATAGGAAGTTCTTTAATTATATCTACAAATGAAAGAATCGCTGCAGTAATAATTGACGGTCTTAGTAAAGGAAGAATTACATTTTTAATGCTAAATATAAAAGAGTGCCCTAACGTCTGGCTTGCTTCGATCATATTTGGAGGAATTCTGTTGATACCAGAATTTATAGCTCCAAAAGCAACTGCATTAAATCTAGAAACATACGCAAAAACTAAAGCTGTATATGATCCAATTAAAACTAAATTTATATCTATATCAAAAATATTAAAAAAATTATTAACACTGTCTTGAATAACAGTTATAAAAAAAAGTGTTCCCAGAGCAAGGATAGTTCCAGGAAAAGCATATCCAACTCCAGCAATAGTAGAAAGAAACGTAAATCCTTTGAAACCATCAAATTTGATGGATATAGCAATGAAAAATGATAATAATATCATTACAAATGCAGTGATAGAAGAGATAAAGAATGAATTATATGCAATAGAAATTAAATAACTCCAATTCTCAGAATCAAAATAACTAAGCGAATTAATAAAGAGGATAGAAATAGGAATTAGAAAACCAAGAATAATTGGTATTAGACAAACACTAAAAATTAACAAGCTTTTCAATGGAGTAACTTTTTTAATAATTGTATTAAAGCTTTTAATTTTAGTGTCGTTGAATTTCTGACTTTTTCTAGCAGAAAGTTCTATCCCTAATAGTATTATTATAAATGTAAAAGCCACCAAAGCTAATTGTGATGCTGCGCCAAGGTTATTCATCCCTAACCACAAATTAAAAATCCCAAGTGTAATAGTTTCTACAGCAAAAAATTCAACGGTACCAAAATCAGATATTGTTTCCATTAGTACTAATGATAGACCAGCAATGATAGCTGGTCGTGCTAAAGGGATGGCAACCCAAAGAAAAAGGTTTTTTCCATGTATTTCTGCAATTTCAAATAAAGATACTGGAGTTGATTTAAATGCAATTTTAGATATGAAATAAACATAAGGATAGAGAACAAAGGACATAACAAATATTGCGCCGCCCAATGATCTTATTTCAGGAAAGTAATAGTCGCTTGCTGAACTCCAATTAAATATCATTCTTAAGGTTGATTGAACAATTCCACTATATTCAAAAAAATCTGTGTAACAATAAGCAACAATATAAGCTGGCACAGCTATAGGGAGTAATAAAGACCATTCAATAATTTTGGACATAAAAAAATCATACCTACATACAAGCCATGCAAGTGTTACTCCTAAAACTATAGATGATGTTCCTACACCTAACATTAATATAAGTGTATTATAAATATATGAAGAAAAACGAGTCTCAAGGAGATGAGCCCATAATTCAGCTGTGTTTTCGTTAGCTACAAAAATTATAGATATAATGGGAGATAAAAGAAGAAAGACTATTAATGTGCTAATTGATCTCAATTTAAAGTTCATAAAAAAATAAATGATTTTAGAAATAATTTTTTGAAATAATAAAATCATATTTGCATTTTTAAACATTAAATTGATTTTAATTATAAATTAATATTGTTAAATAAACTATGTTAAAAACTATTTATTAATATTTAATTTTTC
>JAQBXK010000025.1 GCA_027625145.1 Pseudomonadota bacterium | reverse complement strand
ATATATAATTATGATGTATTCTATATAACAAAAATTAAAAGTTAGATATGACAAATTATTTTTTTAATAAGGTATTTTTAATATTTATTTATAAAAGTAAAAGGATGATTAATGACTTACTATTTGTATAAAAATGACATTCCTTCTGAAATAGTTTTCGATGATATTGTAGCAATTGATACAGAGACAATGGGCTTAAATTTTGCCAGGGATAGACTTTGTTTGGTTCAACTATCAGGAGGAGATGGAAAAGCTCATTTGATTCAAGTATCAAAAGACAATTCAGAAAATAAAAACAAATTTGCTAATTTAAAAAAAATTCTTCAAAATAAAAATTTAACTAAACTTTTTCATTTTGCAAGATTTGATGTCGCTGTTTTAGAAAAGAATGTTTGTGATATTAATGGCTCTATTTATTGCACAAAAATTGCTTCTAAACTATGCAGAACTTTTGGAGCAAGACATGGATTAGCTGATTTATGCAGAGATCTTTTACAAATTGAATTAGATAAACAAAACCAATCATCTGACTGGGGTTTAGCAGAACTTAATGATTCACAGTTAAAATACGCATCATCTGACGTTCTTTATCTTCATAAAATTAAATTTGAATTAGATCTTATGCTAGAAAGAGAAGGAAGAAAGCATATAGCTGAGCATTGTTTTAATTTTTTAAAAACCAGATCAAAGTTAGACTTAATAGGATTTAATGATTTAGATATTTTTTCTCATTAAAATAAAATACTTTTATAATTAAATATAATTTAAAACGGATTGTTTAAACAATATGATCCCAAATATGTCTAATAAATCTTTATTTTCATTCCTATTGTTAGCTATAGTTTCTAGTTTTATTATTAATGCCTTTATCTCTAAAGATATTGATATATTAAACTCTCCTCTAAAAAATCTAAAGAATAACATTCAAACTAAAAAAGTTTTGGGACCAATTATTCATAAAGAAAATAAAAAAGGTGAGAAATATGTTATCATTGCTGACACTTTACAAGAAAGTCAAACTAAGGATGGAGAAGTAAAATTAGAAAATTCACTTACAACTATTAATAAAAATGGTATATTAACGGAAATAATTGCTGGCTATGCAATTATAACTAATAATTATGAAGACTTTAATCTAACAAAAAAAGTTAGAATAATTAAAAAAAGTAGAGATTTTGAGCTTAAAACTAATAGTTTAATTGGCTCAATGAAAAAAGGAAATTTTTTTACAAATGATAAAGTATTTATTGTTTCTGGAAACATCACAATACATGGAGCTGGTATGGATTTAAAAAGAAACGGTGAGTATATAAAAATTAGAGGAAAAGCAAAATTAGTAATGCTTTTATCCAAAAACAATGAAAATTAATAAATGTTTTTTTTTATTTTTTTATTTACTATTCTTTTTTTACTCCATTTCTGTTTTTGCAAAAGATAAAACTCTTCAAAAAAAATCTCCTTTAATAGTAGAGGCAGATGAATCCTTAGAATGGTTTGAAAAAGAAAAATACTATTTAGCCAAAGGAAATGTCATTCTTTTAAAGGATGGATTCAAGTTGCTCGCAAATAAGGTGACGGCTAACTATAAAGAAGAAAAAGGAGAGAACGTTCTCAAAGTAATTGTCGCTGAAGGAGATGTAATTTTATCCAAAGGAACAAATAAGGCAACGGGCACCTTTATAACATACTATGTAGATAAAAAATTAGCTTTAATGTCCGGACCTTTTCAAACATTTTTATCATCTTCCGGCTATATTGAGTCTAATAAAAGGCTAATGTTTAATGACAGTACTAATAAAGCAGAAGCGATTGGAAAAGTAAAAATAATTTTAACAAATAAAACTATAATTTATGCTGATAACATTAAAGCTAATTTCACTGGAAAAGCAAAATCTCTTAAAGATGCTGTTGCTAAAGGAAATGTTATAATAGAGAGCAATCAAGAAGGAAAAAAATCTAAAGCAGACATTGGAATTTATAATGCTAGTAAAGACATTATTCAATTAAAAGGTAATGTAATAATTTTAAATCAAAATTCTAAAATCACAGGCTCTAATGGCATAACAAATATTAAAACAGGTATTAGTAAAATAACTGGAAGTGCTAATAAAAAAGAGAGGGTAAAAGGTATTTTGTCTCCGTCAAATAACAAAAAAAAGGGAGGTTAAGGTGAATAGTCTTGAAGAAGAGCTTTTAATTTTAAAAAAGTCTTTGTCTAACTTTGATCATGATCAAAAATTATCTACCATCGATAATAATCGAAATTTATTATCTAATGAGAATGATAAAGGTTTATTTATTAATTCAATATCAAAAACTTATAAAAATAGAAAAGTAGTAAATAACGTTACTATAAAATTAAAAAAAGGAGAAGCTGTTGGACTTCTTGGCCCTAATGGTGCAGGAAAAACTACGTGCTTTTATATAATAGCAGGCTTAATTGAACCTGATGCTGGAGAAATTTATATAGATAATGAACCTATTAATCACTTGCCTATGTATATGAGAGCAAAAAAAGGAATTGGATACTTACCTCAAGAATCTTCAATTTTCAGAGGATTAACTGTTGAAGATAATATTTTATCAATATTAGAGACACGTGACTATACAGTGAATGAGAAGTTCCATATTTTAGAAGACCTCATATCAGAATTTAATATCAATGCTATTAGAAAGTCATTTGGCTCTACATTGTCTGGAGGAGAAAGAAGAAGAGTAGAAATTGCCAGATGTCTAGCCACTAACCCAAGCTACATTCTTTTAGATGAGCCTTTAGCCGGTATTGACCCTATTGCAATTAAAGATGTTAAGAATCTAATCAATAAATTAAAATCAAAAAATATTGGTGTATTGATTACAGATCATAATGTTAGAGAAACACTCGATATAGTAGATAAAGCATATATTTTATTCGATGGATCAGTAATGATGTCTGGCAACCCAAATGAGATCAAATCTCACAAAGGCGTAAGAGACGTATATTTAGGTGATAGTTTCTAAAAAATCTTGAAAATAAATTCTTAACTTGACTGATTTGTTTGATAAGTATAAGAAAAATCGCTTATATTTTAATTGAGGTAAAATTGATGAATATTAATGAAATGTTATCAGAAAATTCATTTCTTATTGGATTGAAACCATCTAGCAAAAAACAAATACTTGAAGAGTTAAGTAAATTAGCAGAAAAAGAACTAAATATAAATTATAGAGATATTTTAGAATGCTTGATTAAAAGAGAGAAACTTGGCTCTACCGCTGTTGGCAATGGCGTTGCGATACCACATGCAACAAATAAATTAATTAAACAATCAAAAGGTTTTATTGCAATATTATCATCAGGGATAGAATTTAATGCAATAGATGACCAACCCGTAGATATAATTTTCTTACTACTTGCTCCGGATAACAATGGGTCAGAACATTTACAAGCCCTAGCCTCTGTTTCTAGATTATTAAGAAAAAAAGAATTTGTTTTAAAATTAAGAGGCTGTCAGAATACTGAAAGTGCCTTAGCCGTTATTTCCCAATTCACCCAAGACAAAGCAGCATAACTCTATCTTACCTATTAACTTGATTTAAAATAAGTTTTTTATCAAAAAAATTGATAATAGAATCAATTGCTTCAGATGCAATATTATAAAAACATTCGTCCGTCCAACATAGGGAATGAGGCGTTAAAATAACATTTTTATATGACATTAATTGGCTATCTAAGGCTAATGGCTCTTGGGTAGTTACATCCAATCCAGCCCCTAAAATACTTTTGTTTTTGAGCGCCATTTCCAAGTCTTTCTCATTAATAACTGGGCCTCTAGATAAATTAATGATATAAGCACTTTGTTTCATTTTAGAAAAAAAAGATTTATCAATCATACCTTTAGTCTCTTCATTTAAATTACAAAGAATAACTATAAAATCACTTTTTTGAGCCAATTCAATTAGCTCAACTTTTAATGCCCCATTATCATATAATTGCTTTTTACTTAAAAAAGGATCAAATGCTATAATATTATTAAAAAATGGCTGTGATAATTTGATTGTTTCTTTACCAATACTACCTGCTCCAATAATACCTAATGTTTTTTTTGTTAATCCTTTTCCCATAAAATTTGTTCTATCATTCCATTTTCCTGACCTAACCAAGTCATTTTTTATTAATAATCTACTAGAAAGAGCAAAAATCATTGTTAAAGCAGCAACTGCTACTGGCCTTCTAACTGCATTTGGAGTATTGGTTACTATTATATTTTTTTCTTTCATTGCAGAAATATCGACTGAATCATAACCTACACCAAAACGTGATATTATCTTTAATTTACAATCTTTTCTAGCAACAGATTGAGCAGATGCGGTTGGAAGATTTAATAGTATAGCGTCAAACTTACTTGCATCTTCTGGAGTAATTTCTTGGATATTTTTATCCATCCATGATATTTCAATATCATCTCTATTTTCAAGTTTTAAAAGAGCTTCATTACCAAAACAAGGCTCATTATCTTCATTCAACAAATCACCTGAAATACCAACTTTAATTTTCAAAAAAAACTCCTTATTTACTTAAATATTATGTTAATATATCAGATATACCTTTTTTAAGAATATTCATTTCTGTTCCTACTGCAATCATATTAAAACCTAGTGCATGATATCTATTTAATTCTTCTTTACTATTTACCATAATGCCTAAACTTTTATTATTTATTTTTGCTGCTTTAACTATTTTGTTTATAGCTTCAATATATATCTTAGATGAAAAATCTCCTGGAATCCCAAGAAAATTAGTTAAATCAAAATGACCTACCCAAAGACAATCAACACCATCTAATGATGCTATTTTTTCAACATTATTTAACCCTATTTTTGATTCTATTTGAATAATATTAATAATTCTTTCATTTGCTTCTTTTATAGAAATCAATGGATTTATTACATCGTAATTATCGTGTGCAAAACCAAATCCCGCACCCCTTACGCCACTGGGCGGATATTTAGAAGAGTGAACTACCATCATTGCATCTTCTACAGTATTTACCATTGGTGTCATAATGCCAGCTGCTCCTAGATCCAAAGCGCGAGCAATATAATTATAACTTACTTGAGGAATGCGTATCAATGGGAAGATATTATTAGCATTACTAATCGCGGCTAATGTTTTAAATTGTTCTAAAGATAAACCACCATGTTCCATATCAAATATTATAAATTCACATCCTGCATTTTTTAAAATTAAGGGAATACCTGGTGTAAAAAATTCAAAAACCATAGCTCCTCGAATTTTATTTAACATAGAAACTTGGTTTTTTAGAAACATTCTTTTTTTCATAAAATACTCCCCGTATTATTAATAACTTTAATTATTATTAATTAATTTAAAAGAAAAAAATAATATTAAAATTAATACCCTAAATCTCTATTCACTATATTAGGTGGGATAACGTTCTCATTCAGACATTTGATTGCATTTGCAATCTGTTCAGCTGCAGTATTAGGATTTGTTTCTGCTGCAACATGAGGCCATAAAGTTATATTATCTAGTTTCCAGAAAGAATGATTTTTAGGTAAAGGCTCACTTCTGTATACATCTAAAATTGCATGAGCTATATGACCTGATTTACAATGTATACTTAAATCTTCTTCTATAACATGTTCTCCTCTTCCAGCATTAATAAAACAAACACCTTGTTTCATTTTTTTAAAAATTGAACTGTTGAAAATGTCTATAGTAGAAGAAGTTAAAGGAAGCAAACATATGTGAATATCACTAGTTTCAATTATTTTATTAAAACCATCTTTACCTTCAAAACATTTAACGCCATTTATTGTTTTTTTTGTTCGGCTCCAACCGCTGACATTAAAGCCTAACAAAGTTAAATCTTGAGCTACGACACTTCCTATAGCTCCAATTCCATATATACCAATTTTAACTGATAAAAAATTTATTTCATCTCTTGGTTTATATATATTTTCTTTTTGTTGATTATAATAACCAGAAGTATCTCTAATATAATTTAAAACAGACAATATAACCCAATGACACATAGACTTTGCCATATAAGGATCAACAATTCTTATCACAGGCATATTTGATGGAATTAAATTACTATTTAAAATATGATCAACCCCTTGGCCTAAAGAAATTAATCCTTTTAAACTTTTTAATTCACTTAACCTTTCCAATGGAGCTTTCCACAAAAGAGCTGTTGTAGCTTGCTTAGCTTCAGATGATAATAATGGAACAAGCTTAATGGAAGGAATAAATAGGCTTAATCTTTTTTCCCAATTTTTTTGGGTTTCTATTGAAGTCCCTTTATTAAAAAATGCTACTGTAGTCATATTTATAAATCATCTCTTTTTTTATATAAAACAATACTAGAAAAATTATTACTTTGATCTTCTAACTATCATCTCCTTATTAAAGTTTTTTTCAAAACATTTGATTCTGTTAAGGCGAAATAGATTATTTTGACAAAACTGGTGTCTTCTAAACCATATTCTTGACAGCAGGTTTTAAATAAAGGCCATGAAGATAATCCTGTGCCTGGAAGAAAATGGTGGAGCTAAACGGGTTCGAACCGATGACCTCTACACTGCCAGCGTAGCGCTCTCCCAACTGAGCTATAGCCCCATTTTAAAGCTATTCTTTTTCTTCTTCAATAACGTCTGTACTTATAACATCATGACCATCATCATCATCTTCGTCAACAAAAGATACATCATCATCGATAACAATATCTATATCACCATCTTCATCTTCATCTTCATCTTCATCTTTTGTTAATTTTATAATTTCATCATCATCAATAACTATCTCTTCTTCATCAATCTGAGTATCAACAATTTCATCAACTGCAACAGTTGCTTTAGGAGACATACTTTTACCTTTCCTGCTTTTTAAATATGAATCAGGATCAAATTCTAAACTGCATGAAGGGCATTTAATAGGATATTTATTAAAATCATAATACTTTAAACTACAACCTAGACAAATTCTTTTATTACCCCATTCAAGCTTTGCCATAAATTAATTCCTTTCATAATAATAATAATAATAATAATAATAATAATAATAATAATAATAATAATTGCATTAGACTTAAAACTCTTATCCTGTCAAAATATTTTTAATAATTATGTTAACTTTTATTAATTTAAATATATATTAACTCAATTATATTAAAATTATTAGGGCAATTTATAATTTATGAACTCAATTGAATCAAAAAAAAGTTTAGGCTTGTCAGGTGAAATAAAAGTACCAGGAGACAAGTCTATTTCACATAGAGCTTTAATTATTGGCTCAATGGTTAATGGTAAGATTAAAATAAAAAATTTACTAGAAAGTGAAGACGTAATAGCTACTGCTAATGCATTAAAGCAATTAGATGTGAAAATTAATAAAGTTACTCAAAATGAATGGGAAGTTTTTGGAAATGGAATTGGTTGTCTTGAAGGATCAAATCCATTATTAGACATGGGCAATTCAGGAACTGGAGCAAGATTATTGATGGGCTTAGTAGCTGGATCAAATGTTGAAGCAACTTTCACTGGTGATAAATCTCTATCTAAAAGACCTATGGAAAGGATTATTAAACCTCTGGTCATGAATGGAGCTGTTGTACACAACGAAAATAATAATACACTTCCTATAACTATCAAAGGAAATAGAATTCCATTGCCCATTAAATACCATAGCCCTGTTGCTTCAGCACAAGTTAAATCTGCTATATTTTTAGCTGGGCTATCATCTCTAGGAAAGACTACTGTAATAGAACCTTCATTGTCTAGAGATCATACTGAAAGACTTCTTAAATATTTAGGTGCAGAAGTAATTACAAATCGACTTCCAGATTTATCTTGGGAAATAATATTGCAAGGCATGCCTGAATTAAATCCATTAGATATAAGTGTCCCTTCAGACCCATCTAGTGCGGCTTTTCCAATTGTAACGGCTATTATCACTCCAAACAGTGAAGTGTTAGTAAAAAATGTTTGTATAAACAAATTAAGAATAGGACTATATAAGACTCTAATTGAAATGGGAGCAAATATTAAATTTTTAAATGAAAGAAAAGTTAATGGCGAAAACATAGCTGATATTAGTGCCAAATCTAGTTCACTCATAGGCATTAATGTTCCAAAATCGCGAGCTCCATCTATGATCGATGAGTATCCAATTCTTGCAGTAGCTGCATCAAAAGCAAATGGAGTAACAATAATGGAAGGTGTCCAAGAACTGCGATACAAAGAAACAGATCGAATTAAAGCGATGGCTGAAGGTTTGTCTTCTATGGGGATACAAACAGAAAATACAGTAGATAGTTTGACTATATACGGAAAAGGTACATCTTCTTCAATAGAAGGAGGTGTTAACATTCATTCAATGTTAGATCATAGAATAGCAATGTCTTTCTTATGTTTAGGTCTAATAAGTAAAAAACCTATAATAGTTAATGACACGGACACTATAAATTCATCTTTTCCTAATTTTTTTGATGAAATGAATAAAATTGGTGCAAAATTAAATTATATTTAAAAAATTAAAAGTAAATAAAAACAATGATTGAAATAGCTATAGATGGAACCGCAGGATCAGGCAAAGGTACTTTAGGGAAAAACCTATCTAAAAAATATGGATACCCTCATTTAGATACCGGTTTGATGTTCAGGGCAGTTGCCTATAGCCTTTTATCTAAAAAAACAAATGATTTAAAAAACTTAGAGCTATTAAGTTGTAAAATTGCTAAAAGCTTAAGTTTTATTGCCGTAAATGAAAAAAATTTAAGGTCCGAAGAAACTGGTTTTATGGCTTCCAAAATAGCCGTTTTTCCGCAACTAAGGAATATACTTAAATTAAAACAAATAGAATTTTCAAATATAAATAAAAAAAAATATGGCGGGTGCATATTAGATGGGAGAGATATAGGAACTGTGATTTTACCAAAAGCAGATTTTAAGTTTTTTATTACCGCTTCAATTGAAATTCGGGCTAAAAGAAGATTATTAGAAAAAAAAATATCCTGCTTGCAAGGAGAGAATGTTGAGTGTATGTTGCAATATATAAAAAAGGATATATCTAGAAGGGACAAATTGGACAAAAGCAGATTAATATCTCCTCTAGTTCCTGCAAAAGATGCATTTATAATTGATACAAGTATGATTGATGCTAATGAATTAATGTCAATTGTAGTTAAAATAATTGAAAAAAGAAATTAAGAATTGGACAATATTAATGAATTTTATTGTCTTAACATATAACAACTAACCAGCTGATAGAATTTTAAATTCAAATTAGTTAAACCTAAAAGTCAATTCACTTTTAAATTCATAGGTCTAGCTTTTAAAATCAGCCAAGTACATTTTGATGTGCATTTTCTTAAAGGGGAATTATATTGTCTCAAGCTGACATAACAGTAAACAATAGTATAGAAAGTTTTTCAGATTTATTAGATCAAAGCTTCCAAGAAATGGCTAGCATAGAAGGTTCAGTAGTTTCTGGAACAGTATTGTCAATAGAAAAAGACATGATATTAATTGACGTAGGGCTAAAGTCAGAAGGCAGAGTTCCGCTTAGAGAATTTACTACTGGTGATAACGACGTCGAAATTAAAATTGGTGATATTGTAGAAGTATACATAGAAAGACTTGAAGACATTAATGGACAAGCTGTTTTAAGCAGAGAAAAAGCTAGAAGAGAAGAATCATGGGTTAGTTTAGAAAAAGCTCATGAAATGCAAAAAAGAGTTAATGGTGTAATTTTTGGAAAAGTAAAAGGTGGCTTTACAGTAGATTTAGAAGGAGCAACAGCCTTTCTGCCTGGAAGTCAAGTTGATATTCGTCCCATTAAAGATTTAGGTTCGTTGATGGGAACTCCTCAACCTTTTCAAATATTAAAAATGGATAGAAGAAGAGGGAATATTGTAGTTTCAAGAAGAGCGGTTTTAGAAGATAGTAGAGCTGAAGCAAGATCTGAGTTAGTTTCTAATTTACAAGAAGGACAAGTGCTTCAAGGTATAATAAAAAATATAACTGATTACGGTGCTTTTGTTGACTTAGGAGGAGTAGATGGTTTGCTCCATGTAACTGACATCTCATGGAAAAGAATTAATCATCCTTCTGAATCTCTGCAAATAGGAGAATCTGTTCAAGTTAAAGTTATAAAGTTTAATGATGAAACACAAAGAATATCTCTAGGCATAAAACAATTATCTGAAGACCCTTGGTCTCAAGTATTTGAAAGATTTCCAATAGGTACTAGAATGTCAGGTATTGTAACAAACATTACTGATTATGGTTCTTTTGTAGAGCTGGAAGATGGTATTGAAGGATTAGTTCATGTTTCTGAAATGAGTTGGACAAAGAAAAATGTTCATCCTGGAAAAATTGTTTCTTCATCAGAAAAAGTTGAAGTTATAGTTCTTGATATTGATGTGCCAAAAAGAAGAATTTCTTTAGGCATTAAACAATGCATAGAAAATCCATGGCAAACATTCAAATCAAACAATAAACCAGGTGAAGTAATAGAAGGCGAAGTAAGAAATATTACAGAGTTTGGTTTGTTTGTAGCTCTTAGTGAAGATATTGATGGTTTAGTTCATTTATCTGACTTAAGTTGGGATGGAAACGGAGATGAATTAATAAAGACATTCATTAAAGGAAATCAAGTTAAAGCAAAAATACTTGATATTGATATTGAAAAAGAAAGAGTTTCTCTTGGAATCAAACAATTAACTGAAGATGTGGCTTCAATAGAAATTGATAACATACGAAAAGGTACTACTGTTACATGTACTATTACAAGTCTATCTGATGCAGGGTTAGACGTTACTGTAGGTGAGAATAATATTAAAGGATATATTAAGAGAAATGATCTCGCTAGAGAAAGAGCAGATCAAAGAACAGATAGATATGGAGTTGGAGACAAAGTTGACGCTACTGTTACAAACTTTGATAAAAAACAAAGAAAGCTATCACTTTCAATAAAAGCAAGGGAAATAGAAGAAGAAAAGAAAGCATTGGCAAATTACGGATCATCTGACAGTGGAGCAAGTCTAGGTGATATATTAGGAGCAGCATTAGCAAAGCAAAACAACAGTTCTAATTAAATATATTAAAGATTTTTAAAAGGTTTTAATTTGACTAAATCAGATCTAGTAATAAAAATTATTAATTTAAATAATTATATTAATCAAAAAGACGTACAAAAGTCTGTTGATACTTTTTTTGAAACAATAATTACATCTTTGATAAACTCTAATAAAGTTGAGTTAAGAGGGTTCGGTTCGTTTGGAATAAAAAAAAGAGAAGCGCGGCTTGCAAGAAACCCCAAAACTGGATCTATAGTAGCTGTTCCAACAAAAAAAATTTCATTTTTTAGAATGGGAAAAGGCATGAAAGAACGATTAAATAAATAATGATTATTAGACGTTTTTGATATTCAAAGTATAAATTATTTTTTTAAAACATATGAGTAAATCATTGGAAATAAAAATATGTGGCATTAATGATATAGAATCTATGAATGCGGCATTAGACAACAAAGCAAATTATGTTGGACTAGTTTTTTACAAAAAATCTCCTAGAAATATTTCGATTGAACTTTCTAAAGAATTATTGATAAGAAGAAATTCTTACACTAAAATTGTAGTTCTTACAGTTGATCCAGATGATATTTTGATTTCAAATATTATATTTAATATACAGCCTGATTTTCTTCAACTTCATGGACAAGAGTCCCCTGAAAGATGTAAAGCAATTAAAACTAAATTTAATATCCCAATAATCAAAGGAATAGGAATTACAAGTAAAGAACAACTAATCTATTCAACTATGAAATATGGAGATGTTTCAGATATATTACTTTTAGATGCACCGTCATCTAAATTGCCTGGCGGAAATGGTGCTAAATTTAATTGGAAAGTTTTAAAAAACTATAATTATAAAAAAAAATGGATGCTTGCAGGTGGCCTTAAATTCAATAATATAACAGAAGCAATAAAAATTACTAATGCCCCTGCAATTGATGTTTCTTCAGGAGTTGAAGTGCACAAAGGAATCAAAGATTCTAAACTAATAAAACAATTAATTACAAAATGTAAAAATATTTGATAGGAAAATAATGACTGAATTAAATTTTAATAGCCTAAGAACTGGCCCTGATTCTAATGGAAAATTTGGAATTCATGGAGGTAGATTTGTAGCTGAAACTTTAATGCCCTTAATATTAGAAGTTGAAAGTGAATATGAAAAAGCAACTAAAGATAATTTATTTCTTGATAAATTAGATATTTATAGAAGAGATTATATTGGAAGACCTAGTCCTTTATACTTAGCAGAAAGACTGACAGAACATTTTCGTGGCGCAAAAATTTATTTAAAAAGAGATGAATTAAATCATACAGGAGCACATAAAATAAATAATGTCATAGGACAGATCTTATTAGCAAAAAGAATGGGAAAAACAAAAATCATTGCAGAAACTGGTGCAGGTCAACATGGAGTAGCAACAGCAACTGCTTGTGCATTATTTGGATTTGAATGTGAGATTTTTATGGGCGCAACCGATATAGAAAGACAGAATCCAAATGTCCAAAAAATGCAGCTTTTAGGAGCAACCATAAATCCGGTAACTTCAGGAAGAGCTACATTAAAGGATGCAATGAATGACGCACTAAGGTTTTGGGTAGCAAATGCTAATTCTCATTTCTATATAATTGGGACTGCAGCTGGACCTCATCCATACCCTAAAATGGTTCGTGATTTTCAAGCTATTATTGGAGAAGAAGCGAGAAAACAAATTTTAGAACAAGAAAACTGCCTACCTAATGCACTAGTAGCATGTATAGGCGGAGGGTCTAATGCTTTAGGGTTATTTCACCCTTTTCTAGATGATAAGGACGTGGAAATTTTTGGTGTTGAAGCTGCTGGTAAAGGTTTAAATTCCGGTTTCCATGCAGCATCTCTATCCTGCGGAACTCCAGGTATTTTACATGGAAATAGAACGTATTTACTTCAGGATGATGATGGTCAAATTACGGATGCTCATTCTATTTCTGCTGGATTAGATTATCCTGGGATCGGCCCTGAGCACTCTTGGCTTCATGATATTGGAAGAATTAAATATCTATCTACTACCGACAAAGAAAGCTTAGAAGCCTTTGAATTATGTAGCAAACTTGAAGGTATAATTCCCGCCTTAGAACCTGCCCACGCTCTTCATATAACTGGCCAGCTTGCTAGCAAGAGAAAAGGACAAATAATTATTATGAATATGTGTGGTAGAGGTGATAAAGATTTATCATCTGTTCTGCCATTAATAATAAAAAATAGAGGTAAACATTAATTATATGAACAGAATAAAAAAAACATTTGAAAACCTTAAAAAAAATAATAAAAAAGCTTTAGGCATCTTTTTAACTGCTGGTGATCCTGATATTGATACATCCTTAGAAATTTTAACAAAACTTCCATGTAATGGAGTAGATTTTATTGAAATTGGCATCCCTTTTTCCGATCCTATGGCTGATGGACCAACAATACAAGAATCAAGCGAAAGAGCTCTTAAATCAGGAATGACCCTAAAAAAATGTTTGTTAATTGTTAAAAAAATTAGAGAAAAAAATAACCGAATTCCAATTATATTAATGGGTTATTACAATCCAATATATAAATATGGACGTGAGCTTTTCGTTAAAACAGCTCTAGAATACGGTGTTGATGGGCTTATAGTTGTTGACTTACCTGCAGAAGAAGATGAAGAGCTATATAATTATTCAGAAAAAAATAATTTAAGTTTTATTAGACTAATTACTCCTACAACTAATCACGCAAGGCTTAAACATATACTTAAAGATGCTAGTGGGTTTATTTATTATGTATCTATTACAGGTATTACTGGAACTCAATCAGCTAAACTAAGCGAAGTGTCTTTAAATTTAGATAATATAAGACAATTAACTAACCTTCCAATTGTTATAGGATTTGGAATTAAGACACCTCAACAAGCATTAGAGATGTCAAACATTTCTGATGGCATTGTCATTGGATCTGCAGTAGTAGAGAAAATTAAAACATCCCTTGATAATAATCAAGCTGTAAGCAGCTCGACTGTGTTTAATTGTTTAAAATTTATTTCTGAAATCTCAAATAAAATGCGTCATATTTAAGCCTCATTATTTTGTATTATAAAATTTAAAAAAGGTATTTTAGTGAACTGGATAAAACAAACTGTATTGCCTAGATTTAAGGCCTTTGTAAAAAGAAAAGATTCTGAAGAAACTCTTTGGATTAAATGTATTTCATGTTCACAAATGATTTTTTATAAAGAGTTTAATGAAAATAATAATGTTTGTAAAACTTGTGGATACCATGGCCATTTATCTGCAAAAGAAAGAATAAAATTTTTATTAGATAACAATACAATAGAACCAATCCCAATTTCAAAGTTGTACGCGGATCCTCTTAACTTTAAAGATAAGAAAAAATATATTGATAGAATTAAAGATACTCAAAATAAAACCAAACTCGAAGATGCTATTCTAGTTAGCCATGGTTACATTAATAATATCCCTGTTGTTATAGCATGCTTTGATTTTTCCTTCATGGCCGGTTCAATGGGGAGATATGTTGGAGATGGTATTATTCTGGCATCAAAAGAAGCAATAAAAAGAAATTCATCGTTAATAATTATTCCTTCATCAGGAGGAGCACGAATGCAAGAAGGAATTTTCTCTCTTATGCAAATGCCAAGAACAGTTATAGCCGTAAACAAATTAAAGAAATCGAGGATACCATATATTGTTTTATTAGCTAATCCAACTACTGGAGGAGTAACCGCTAGTTTTGCAATGTTAGGAGACATACATATAGCTGAGCCAGGTGCTATAGTTGGATTTGCAGGGAGAAGAGTAATAGAAGAAACTGTAAAAGAAAATTTACCTGATGATTTTCAAACTGCTGAATACTTACAATCTCATGGGATGATTGATATAGTTATCCCTAGATCTGAGCAAAAACAAAAAATATCTAATTTAATAAAATCATTAACTTTTTATAAAAGTTACTGATTTTAAATAACATATGACCTACAATATATACTCAAAAACTAAGTTAGCTGAAACCTTAAATAGGATGTTCTCCTTACATCCTAAATTAATAGATTTTAATTTATCTAGATTAGAAGAATTAATGGCTAAATTTAGTAATCCAGAGAATAAATTAAGTAATGTAATACACATAGCCGGGACAAATGGAAAAGGATCTACATCTTCTTTTCTTAAAGAGATATTAGAAGCACACAACCTATCTGTAAATGTATATACATCTCCTCATTTAATAAATTTTAATGAAAGAATTCGTATTAAAGGAACATTAATTACTGATATTCTTTTAAATGATATTTTAACAGAAATAGAGTTTAAAAACCAAAATAAACCAATTACATTTTTTGAAATAACTACAGCAGCAGCATTCATATCATTTTTTAGGGACCCAGCTGATTTTAATATTATTGAAACAGGTTTAGGAGGGAGATTAGATGCTACAAATATAATTAAAGAAAAAAGATTATGTTTAATTACTAAGATTGGTTATGATCATCTTGAATACTTAGGTCCTAAAATACAAGATATAGCTTTTGAAAAATCTGGTATACTAAGAAAAAATACACCTTTAATAATTTCACATCAAGATAATCAAGAAGCCTTTCATGTTATTAAAGATCAAGCTTTAAAGCTAGATATAGATATAATTAAAACAATTAATTTGTCCAAAAACACTATCATAGGATTAAAAGGTGATCATCAATATGAGAATGCTTCAACTGCTTTAACAGCCGCATACAATTTAATTCCGAACATCTCTAAAGAGAAGGTGCAATTTGCTTTAACAAAAACTTTATGGCATGGAAGAATTGAAGAAATCAAAACTGGTAAAATTTTAAAATATAGAAATAACATAACTATATTAGATGGAGCTCATAATATTGATGGAGCAATTGCTCTAGCTAATTTTCTAAAAAAACAACCTCATCGTAAGTGGAATTTTATTATTGGAATGTTAAATAATCGAAATATCATAGATTTTATAATTAATTTCAGAGAACACATTAATATAATTTATACAATACCCATTAGAAATCAAAATTCTTCTTCTAATCCAGGAAAATTGTCATTAATCTTAAATAAAGCAGGTTTAATATCTTATCCTACAACTAGTTTAGAAAAAGCTTTGATTAAATCAGATAAAGAATTACCACTTCTTATAACTGGATCTCTTTATTTAGCTGGAGAGGTATTAAGTTTTAATGACACTAAAATAACATAACTATAGTTTTAAAATTATATTGTATCGTTAACCCAGGCTTGCAATGCAGACTTAGGGAGTGCTCCCATTTTTTCAGATATCTTTTCGCCATTTTTAAAAATCATTAATGCAGGAATACTCCTAATACTATAATTCTGAGATGTTGCAGGGTTTTCATCTACATTAATTTTTACTATTTTGAGCTTGTCTTTCATTTCAACAGACATTTCTTCTAATGAAGGTCCAATAGCTTTACATGGACCACACCATTCAGCCCAAAAATCAACTAATACAGGTTTTTCAGAATCTAATACGTCTACCTTAAAATCATTATCATTAGTGTTGTTAGTTGCCATTAATTGATCTCCTTAAATATTATAGTTAATTTAGTGCTTTTTCATATTTTTTTTCAAGGTTTTCTATGAAATTATTTATTTCTTCAAGAAATAAAAGTTTTTCATCTTCACCTTTTTCTTCTAATTCTAATCTTTCTTTATCTATTTGTTGATATGCTTTTGGAATAGTATTCCATTTTTCATTATTAGTACTTAGCAATTGTTTAGCAATAATTTTATGAATTTGGTTGTAAATATTTTTTGGTAAAATATCAGGATTTTCTTCATAAATTATTCTTTGAGCAAAATATTTATATCTTTCATCAGTAAATTGGTTAGAAATAAAAAATTTTTTATCCCAATTTGAATTATGAAACTCAAACATTTTTGATTTATCATCAATTGAAGGAAATCCTCCCATATATAAACTATCTTCAGGCAAAACATCAATTTGAGATTTTAATTGCTCTTTTTCTTCATTTTCTTCAAAAAGAATTCTTTGAATTTTATTTTTGAAATCTTCATTATTTTTTATTATTAATGCTCTTTCTATTAAAGTTTCTATACCTATAGCTTCATATGCTGGAATATTATGTACATAACTTTCATTCATAAGAATTGGATTTTTATTATTTTTAATTTCTCTAATAATTTTAGGCTTTAATTTAATTCTCGATTTTAAATCCTTCATAGACATATCTATAAAATCTATTGGATCATGAATAAGGTCAAAACATTGAGCATAATTAAATTGATTTTTACATATATAAGTCACAGCATAAGAATTAAATTTACCAAAAAAATATTCATCCATACAAACTATATTATTTTTTAAAAGGCAATTATCCACATCCAGTTTATTACTATTACCTATACCTGAATTCCAAACGTCTAAAGCTTGGTTAGATAATATTTTTGCAATATCTATAGTAGCTAAAACGTCACCCATAGCATCATGCGCGTTATGTTCAATATCATTCATATGAGTAAGCACATCTAATTTAAAAACTTTATTACCTTTTTCATTTATTCCTACATTAATAGAATTAGGATAATAAAATTTTGCACTTCTTGTCATACCAAGAACATCAGCTCTTTTATTTCCATTAAATTGTGTTGTATATGGTTCAAGAAGTGATTTAAAAAATGTTTTTCTTAAAAATTCTTCATCAAAACTAATAGTATTAAAACCAATGAATATAGCTGGAGACCATTTTTTATAAAGTTCTTGAATTTTTTTTATTAATTCATAATGAGAAAGATTTACTTTGTTTAGCATTTCAATTGACGTCTTATTTACTATTAAAGCCCCTGGTTCTGGAATTACGCCTGATTTAAGCCGACACCTTTCTTCGAATCTTTCAATTTCATTAAAATCATTATCAACTAATATCGCTCCCACTTGTATTATTTGATCCCATGTATTATTTCTTCCTGTTGTTTCAAGATCATAAAAGACATAATTCATAAATAAATTCCTTTTATTATAAAGTTATATTACTATTTAAAATACGTTCTTTCCAAGCATTAGATCCAAAAAAATTAACTGTTCTAATATTTGATACTTCTTCTTTTTTAGAACTATTAATTTCAATTGAAATGTTTAAAGGATCATACTTATTAATTTCTTTTATAAATTTAGGCCATTCAATAAAAATTATTTTTTTTTTATATCTTCAAAAACTCCTATTTCTTCTACTTCATCATATTCATTAAGTCTGTAAAAATCACAGTGCCATATTTCATTAATACTAGAGCCATATAAAGGATATGTTTGAACCAAATTAAATGTTGGGCTTGGCACTTCAAGTATACCTGTCATATTATTAATCAAAGACCTAGAAAGGTAAGTTTTACCTGCACCTAAATTTCCATTCATACAAATAACATCTTTAACTTTAATAATATCAGATAATATTTTACCTAATTTTTTCATTTCATTTTCAGATTTTATTATTATTTGTAATAAGGTATCCATATTTAGTATCTATAATTATCTGACTTAAATGGACCTTGAACTGGAACGCCAATATATTCAGCCTGTTCATTTGACAATTTAGATAAAGTTGCCCCTACCTTATCAAGATGAAGTTTTGCTACCTTTTCATCTAAATGCCTAGGAAGTGTGTAAACTTTATTTTCATAATCACCTGGCTTCTCCCAAATTTCTATCTGAGCTAAAACTTGATTTGTAAATGAGGCACTCATTACAAAGCTTGGATGCCCTGTTCCACAACCTAAGTTAACCAGTCTACCCTTTGCTAATATTATTAGTCTTTTTCCATCTTGAAATTCAACTTCATCTACTTGTGGCTTAACTTCAGACCATTTCATATTCTGGAGAGATTCAACTTGTATCTCAGAATCAAAATGACCAATATTACACACAATAGCTCTATCCTTCATATCACGCATATGATCCACTGTAATCACGTCTTTATTACCAGTGGCTGTAACAAATATATCTCCCCTTGAAGCGGCTTGCTCCATAGAACAAACCTCGTAGCCTTCCATTGCAGCTTGCAAAGCACAAATAGGATCAACCTCAGTTACAATAACTCTAGCTCCCCCTTGACGAAGAGAAGCAGCAGATCCCTTCCCAACATCTCCAAAACCAGCTACTACTGCAACCTTCCCAGATAACATAACATCTGTTGCACGTCTTATTCCGTCTACTAAAGATTCTCTACAACCATAAAGATTATCAAACTTTGATTTTGTAACTGAGTCATTAACGTTTATAGCTGGAAAAGGAAGGTCGTTTTTTTCTGCCATTTGATACAATCTTAAAACACCCGTAGTCGTCTCTTCAGTAACACCTTTGATTGAACTCTTTACTTTTGTAAACCATCCAGGAGATTTTTCTAACCTTGAGTAAATTTGTGCTTTAAGTGCTTCTTCTTCCTCATTATTTGGAGAAACTAATACTTTTTCACCAGCCTCTGCTTTTGCTCCAAGAATTATGTATGAAGTAGCATCTCCTCCGTCATCCAATATCATATTGGCTACATCTTGATCTGACCATGTAAAAATTTGATCAACGTATTCCCAATATTCTTTTAATGTCTCACCTTTTTTTGCAAACACAGGAATATTTTGTTCAGCAATCGCAGCAGCGGCATGATCCTGAGTAGAAAAAATATTACAACTTGCCCATCTAACTGTTGCCCCTAATGCGATTAAAGTTTCAATTAAAACTGCTGTTTGTATAGTCATATGCAAACAACCAGCTATTCTTGCACCTGCTAAAGGCTTGCTTTTTCCAAACAACTCCTTACAGGCAACTAATCCTGGCATTTCAGTTTCTGCAATTGAAATTTCTTTTTTTCCCCAACCGGCTAAAGCAATGTCTAAAATTTGATAATCACTCATTCTTTTTCCTATTTTAAATTATTTTATTGATATAACACTTTAAAAAATAATTGCAAACTCGCACTTTGAAAACAGTATAATTAAATCAATATTTTATAATTTTTTAAAAATTGTTTTAACTGTAGCTCCAATACTTTTTTGATTACTGTCCAATCTATTAAAGGCTTCAATACTGCCTCCATGAGCTTCAATAATTTGTTTTGAAATAGACAGACCTAAACCTGAGTGATTTCCAAAAGCCTCTCCACTTGGTCTTTCAGTATAAAATCTATTGAATATTTTTTTCAAGGCGCCACTTGGAAATCCTGGGCCATAATCTTCTACTAAGATTATGATATTTTTAAAATTATTTTGTATTCGTATATTAATTATATTATTTTTTTTTGAAAAAGACACAGCGTTTTGGATTAAATTATCAAAAACTTGAGCTATCCGATTTTCATTTCCCATAACAAAACATTCATCATTTTCTTTAAAAAATTTAATTTTACATTTAACTGTAGTTGCTCTTATTTTTATTAATGTATTAAGCAGTTTGACCAGGTTAATTTTTGTCATTTCAATTCTAGAAAGCTCAGCATCTAATCTAGATGCTGCAGAAATATCATTTATAAGTCTATCAATTCTTTGGACGTCATTTTGAATTACTTTAATTAGATTTTTTTGTTCTTTTAAATCTTTAATTTTTCCAATTGTCTCTGTAGCAGATCTTAATGATGTGATTGGGTTTTTTAATTCATGCGCAACATCTGTCGTAAAATCTGCAATATAGTTGATCCTAGATTGTAATTCATTTGTCATTTTAGAAAAAGACCTTGCAAGATCACCTATTTCATCTTTCCTAACTTGAAATTCAGGTAAATTTATTGTTTTAAGAATTTTATTATCAGCTATTTTATCTGCTTCATTAGCTAGTCTAACAATTGGAGTTGTTATTGATTTACCTAAATAAAAGCCCAAACTTAAAGTTGCAAATAATATCAACCCAAAAGCTTTAAAAAGTTCAAATTCTAAATCCAACAATTCTTTTTCTATTTTTTCACCTGATACTGATAGTAGAACAGCTCCTCTAATCATTCTTATATTTTTAATTGGCAGAGCAACGGATAAAAATAATTTGCCATTAATATCTTGTCTTAATGCTTTAGTATTTTTACCTTTTAATGCGGCAATAACTTCAGGATAATCATTAAAAGAGAATTCTAGACTGTCATTAAACAATGGAAGTTGCAAAGGTCTAGAAATCCATCTAGATAATAAAGACAAAAAATTTGTTAAATATTTCTTAAAGTTATACATCTTTTCTACTGATGGCAATGAACTAATCTTAACAAATGGAGCATATTTCATGCTCGTGTTAGTATCTGCAATTAAATTTCCATACATGTTAAAAAGTCTAGCTCTTATATTTGAACCATATTCAACTTTTGGGATTAAAGTTTGCAATGCTGGACTTGAAATTTGATTTTTTTCAATTAAATTATATTGATTTTCAGCAAGAGCAAGAGCTTTTGTTAAAGTTAAACCTTGTCTTTCTAAAGCTGCAAACTCAGATTTAATAAGAATATCTTGGTATTTATTAAAATAAATAATTATTAAAGGATACAATATAACCGGCAATAAGATAATAACTAGTATTCTCATTTTCAATGGAAAATAAATACGCTTTATAAAATTATAAAAAAATTGCTTTTCAATAAGTTTCAAATCAACACTTCACTTTTAAACATCTTTATACCTATAACCAACACCATATAAAGTTTCAATATTATCGAATCCTTTATCAAAAAATCTAAATTTTCTTCTCATTCTTTTTATATGACTATCAATTGTTCTATCATCAACATATATAGTTTCACCGTATGCTATATCAATTAACTGGTCTCTGTTTTTAACAAGCCCTGGCCTGATAGCCAATGAATGAAGGATTAAAAATTCTGTTACTGTTAGTCTAACTTCAACTTCTTTCCACATACATAGATGACGATCTGAATCTAGGGATAGCTGACCTCTTTTAATCATCTTTGTAGGCTCATTAGACGTTCTTAGTGAACTCCTTCTTAATACAGCTCTTATTCTTTCAACGAGAAGTTTTTGAGAAAATGGCTTAGTAATATAATCATCTGCTCCCATTCTTAAACCAATTGCTTCGTCTAATTCATCATCTTTGCTAGTTAAAAATATTACAGGCAAATCACTCGAGACTCTTAATTTTTGCAAAACCTCCATACCGTCTAGTCTAGGCATTTTTATATCTAAAATCGCTATATCTGGTGAATTTCTTTGCAAAGCTATTAATCCTTTTTCACCATCTGGATATGTCTCAACTTCCCAACCTTCAGCTCTTAAAGCTAAAGAAACAGATGTTAAAATATTACTGTCATCATCAACTAAAATTATTTTTTCACTCATGATAGATCCTTTAAATAATTATTTAAAAATATTTATTAAGATATTATTTGAATTCATAATTAAGGTTTATTCAAGGTTAATTTAGTCTATTTTTTGTTTAGTAACATTAGATTAATGTGCTTCTGCCCAATTGTTTCCTATCCCTACATCTACTTTCAATTTTACATTAAGAGGCACCATTGGTAAATTTGCATTTTCCATAATAGGCAAGATAATATTTTGAACTTCTTGAATTTTGTTTTTATTTATTTCAAAAACTAATTCATCATGTACTTGCATCAACATTGATACATCATTTTTAATATCTTTTAACTCTCGATGTATTAAAATCATTGCATTTTTAATTATATCAGCAGCAGTTCCTTGAATAGGAGCATTAATAGCTTGACGTTCAGCAAACGCTCTTAAATTTAGATTTTTAGCATCACTTCCGTTTATATAAATTCGTCTTTTAAATAATGTTTCTACATAACCTTTTTCTTGAAGCTGATTTTTTATATCTTCCATATAATCTCTAATTCTTGGGAATCTTATAAAATAAGAATTTATAAATTCTTTTGCCTCGTTAGGAGAACATTTTAATTGTTTTGACAAACCAAACGGCGAAATACCATAAATAATTCCAAAATTAATAGCTTTGGCTTTTCTTCTGATATCAGATGTCATTTGCTGAAGTGGTATATTAAAAACTTTTGAAGCTGTGTCTGCATGAATATCAACACCTCTATCAAAGGCTTCTAACATTGTTTTTTCGTCTGCAATATGAGCTATTAACCTTAATTCAATTTGCGAATAATCCATAGATACCAAACTAAAACCTTCTTTACTTTCAAAAGCGGTTCTAATTAATTTACCTTCATCTGTACGAATTGGAATGTTTTGTAAATTAGGGTCAGAAGATGACAGTCGTCCAGTACTTGCTCCTACCATAGAATAACTCGTATGAACTCTATTTGTCTCTGGATTAATTTGATTGACCAAAGCATCTGAATATGTGCTTTTCAGTTTAGAAAAATGTCTCCATTCTAAAATTAGATCAGCAATCTCATAACCATTATCAGAAATAGCCTGCAGAACATCAACACTCGTCTGCCAAGAGCCATTCTTAGAACGCTTAGCTCCTTTTATTTTCATATTATCAAATAAAACTTCACCTAATTGTTTTGGCGAACCTATGTTGAACTTATTTCCAGTTAAATCAAATATCCTATTTTCTAAATTATTTATTCCTATAGATAAATTATGTGATATTTCTTTTAATTTTTTAGGATTAACTAAAATTCCTCTATTTTCCATATCCATCAATACATGTATCAATGGATTTTCTAATCGTTTATAAACAGTAAACATTTTATCATTAATTACTCTTGATAAAAGCACCTTATATAACTCAAGGGTAACGTCGGCATCTTCTGCAGCATAATTAAGAGCGTCATTAGGAGAAATTTGATTAAACTTGATTTTATTTTTGCCTTTACCACAAATATCTTCAAATTTTATTGTTTCATAATCTAATTCTCTTAAAGCAATACTATCAAGTTTATGATTTAGAACCCTACCTGGATCAACAACGTAAGAGAGACACATTGTATCACCAATAGGATTTAAATGGATATTTCCATTTTGACTTTGATTAAACACCAAAGAATCATATTTAATATTATGTCCTACTTTTAAAATAGACTTATCTTCTAATATAGGTTTAATTTTTTTAATTACCTCATCAAAGGGAATTTGATAAAAAGTCTCTTTCTTATCTAAAATAAAATCAGATTGATCATTTGTTAAGTTTGATCCATGACGTAACGGAATATAACAAGCCTTTCCAATATCATAAGATAATGAAATGCCAACCAACGTTGCTACTTTTGCGTCTAATGAATTTGTTTCACAATCAATTGCTATAATTGATGCTTCATAACATTTATCTAAGAAGCTAGATAATTGTTTTAAATCAGTGATCAATTCATAGTTTTTTTCAATATTTTTAAAGCTGCTTTTATAATTTGTATTAATATCTACTTCTTGAATATTATTAGTTTGTTTAACTTTGTTACTTTCATTATTATCTAACTTTTGTAACAACCTCTTAAAGCCATGTAATTCAAGAAAGGGCTTTATTTTTTTTAAATCTAAAACTGGATTAATTTCTAACTCATCTATTGAAATTGTAATTGGGACGTCTTTTTTTAGAGTTACTAAATCACGTGACAATCGAGCTTGATTAGCAAATTCAATAAGATTTTCTCTCCTCTTGTTTTGCTTAATCTCAACTGCTCCTATTAACAATTGATCTAAATCTCCATATTCATTTATTAATTCTGCAGCTGTCTTTATACCAATGCCTGGAACCCCAGGAATATTGTCGCTACTATCACCAGCTAAAGATTGAACATCAATTACTCTGTTGGGGAAGACACCAAATTTTTCAAAAACTTTTTTATCATCAATCCAAACTTGTTTCATAGGATCTAATAAAACAGTCTTATCATCCACTAATTGCATTAGATCTTTATCACTTGATACAATAATAACTTTTTTATTAGAAATAGAAGCCAATCTTGAATAAGTTGCGATTAAATCGTCAGCTTCAAAATCTTCTTTCTCTAATACAGGCAATCCAATTGCAATTGTAGCTTCTCTTATTATTGAGAACTGAGGAATTAATTCATCAGGTGGAGGAGATCTATTTGCTTTATAATGTTCATAAAGATCATTTCTAAAAGTCTTTCTCGAAACGTCAAAGACTACAGCAGCATATTTTGGCTTCAAATCATCTATTAATTTCATTACCATACTAGTGAAACCAAAGACGGCATTAACAGGAACTCCATCTTTGTTAGTCATTGGAGGCAACCCATAAAAGGCTCTGAATATGTAACCAGACCCATCTATTAAGACTAAATTATTAGGATCTCCAGGCTTAAAAATAGACCTGTCATCATTTTTTTCTTGAATTGGTTCCATTTAGGTTAATTACAACTTATTTAGTTTAAGAGTGTTTAATGAAAAATTTATTTTACTTTATTTGTTAAGTTGCTCATATAAAAATTTAATTTCCTGTATTAGAAAATTAGTTCTATAAATATTCAAGTTATATTATATGTCATTATCGAAATTTGTCATTAACTGAAAATATAAATATGAATATGAATTCAGTAACTTCATTTCTATTTTTAACACTTATAATTAGAGAAAAATAATGTCGTCAAATTATTGGGAACCACCTAAAAATAATTTAGCTTTAGAGATTAATAATCTAAGTAAAATTTATAATAATGAAGATAATAATATTGCATTAGATAACATTTCCTTGACAGTTAAAGTAGGAAGTATCTTCGGGCTTTTAGGGCCCAATGGCGCAGGAAAATCAACTTTAATTAACATAATATCGGGCACTGTTTTCAAAACTTCTGGAAATGTCTTAATATGGGGCATAGATATAGACAAAAAAAGGAAACAATCAAAATTAGCTGTTGGTGTTGTACCACAAGAATTAAATATTGACGCATTCTTTACTCCTAATGAATTATTAAACCTACATTCCGGTATGTTTAATGTCCCTAAAATAGCACGAAAAACAGACGAGCTTTTAAGGTTAATGGATTTAAGTGATAAAGCTCAATCTTATAGTAGAAAATTATCAGGTGGAATGAGAAGAAGGCTATTAGTGGCAAAAGCAATGGTTCATACACCTCCTATATTAATATTAGATGAACCTACAGCAGGAGTTGATGTAGAGTTAAGGCAAAAATTATGGAACCATTTTAAAGAATTAAATAAACTTGGTATTACAATAATTTTAACAACGCATTATCTTGAAGAAGCTGAAAATCTTTGTGATCACATAGTAATAATAAACCACGGCAAAATTGTTGCTAATGAATCTAAGCAATCTCTTCTCAAAAAATTAAATGAAAAAATAATTTATATTAAGTTTAAAAATAATATTGATAAAAAAGCTGAACAAGCTCTAAAGAAGATTGGAACAATAAAATTTGATTCCAATGAGTTACAAATTAATTTCAAACCTGAAAAAATTTCTATGAAAAAAATTATTAAAATAATTTATGAAACTGATATTGATATCGTTGACTTATCTACAAAAGACGCTAGCCTTGAGGATGTGTTTATTAATATTACAAGCAAAAAGTAGAATAAAATAATAATGAACTGGGTAGTCTATATGTTAGAATGCAAAGATAATTCCATTTATACTGGTATAGCTAAAAATTTAGAAGATAGGTTAAGCAAACATAAATCTGGCAATGGAGCAAAATACCTTAGAGGACGATTACCAATAAAGTTAATGTATAAAGAATTTTTTAAAAATAGAAGTGATGCAACCAAAAGAGAAATTTTTATTAAAAAAATGAAAAAAAAAGAAAAAATATTTTTAATCCATACTCAAAATTTAATTTAAAGGAGATTATTTTGTCAAAATCTAAATATATTTTTATTGCGTCTATGAATGTTAAAAAAGAATTTGAAGACCTTTTCAACGAAGTTTATGACGTTGAACATATTCCTTATTTATTAGAGGTGCCAGGAGTTAATAAAGTTACAAGAGGAAAAGCAATACCTTTTGCTTTCTCAATTGCAGGCGAAACGAAAGAAATGAATTCTTCAAATCAACAATTTATAGCTATGTATGAAATAGATAACCGTGATGTTTTAAATAGCTCTGAATGGTCTATTGCAGTTGAAAAAGGAAGATGGAGTACTCATGTAAGAGAGCATACTTCTGAAAGAAGTCATTTTATGTATGAATATATTTAGTTAAATTAACCGAATTGAATTTATTAAAATATTATTGATGCTACTGACAAGAGTTAATTTCATCTACAGTGCACCACTTGTAGTTGCATACAAGCTCTACCCTCATATTATATATTCCTGAATCTGTGTCAACAGGCACATAATGGTCTACCGTTTGGTCTACCCTAAATGTTACACATAAAAGTG